>JAFWEY010000093.1 GCA_017512675.1 Clostridia bacterium
GCGGCGATTCCCCCCGTCCGGGAAGGCGACCGGCGCACCGCGCAAAAGGTGACGATCCGCAAGGACAGGACCAAGCCGCCGGCGCCGCACACCGACGCCTCGCTCCTGTATCTGATGGAACACGCCGGGCAGAATATCGAGGACGAAGCGCTCAGGGAGACCATGAAGGACAGCGGGCTGGGCACGCCGGCCACCCGTGCCGCCATCATCGAACGGCTCAGTCAGGTGGGATACATCACCCGCAAGGGAAAGACCCTCCGGGCGACCGACAAGGGAACGCGGCTGATCAGCGTCGTGCCGGCGCAGATCGCCTCGCCGGAAATGACCGGAAAATGGGAAAAGGCGCTTTCCGGCATGGCGAAGGAAAAGGATCCCAAAGCGCTGGCGGCGCTGGAAACGAGGTTCCGCCAGAGCATTGAGCGCTACGTCCGCTTTCTGGTGGATGCGGCGCGCACGTCGGAAAAGGAAGTCGAATTCGAAAAGGAGCCGTATCGCGGCGGGAAGGGAAAGCGTTCTTCCGTCACCAGTTTGGCAAAGCCGTGCCCGCTGTGCGGCCAGGGAACCGTGACGGCAAACCAGAAAGCCTTCGGCTGCTCCCGCTGGCGGGAAGGCTGCAGGTTCACAGTCTGGCGCGATTGCCTTGAAAAGGCCGGAGGTCCGAATCTGACCGTCGCGATGATGAAAACGCTGCTGGCCGGCAAGGAAGTGAATACGGAGCGCGGGAGGATTCTCTGGCAGAACAACAAAGCGGTCTTTCAGCCGGTCGATCCTCTGAAAGCGCCGCCCCGCAAGCCGCTGCGCGTAGGCGGGACGCCTTCCGGAAAGAAACCGCCGTCTTCCGCGAAGCAGAAGCCGCCTGCTCCGCAAATGTACGACGACGTTCCGCCGCCGGAGGAACCGCCGTATTGAGTTTTTCAGGAGGTTGCTATGCGAAACGAAGGATATGTGCCCAATTTCAAAGTGCCTGCCAAAAACGGCCCCAGCAGGCTGATGAAGCTTACGATACTGCTGTGCATTGTTCTGCCGCCGGTCGGGCTGTTCCTGCTGTGGTACAAGGTTCGCTGCCCCCTGCGGGGCAAAGCGCTTTTGTCGGTGCTGTCGCTGATCGCACTGACCGGCATGCTGGTATTCGGCATACGCCTGTACAAACGGCCCAGCGTGGTAACGCCCATTTCCCAGGGAATCTACCAGGCTTCTCCCAACGGCATAACGCCGACGCCGGGAGATGTGGTGGCGCCTGCCAATCCGCTGTATTGAGCGGTTTTCTCCCTGAAAACTGCGTTCTGGCTGTCGGAATAACCGGAAATTTGCGAAAATCTCCGGAAAAATGGTGTCACAACGCCGGAATTGCGTCATTTTGCTTGACGAATCAGCAAAATAGCGATAAAATAACATAGAGGGATTCCATTCTTCCACAGACCCCTTTGGAATCAGGAGGAAACAATATGTTTTGCAGCCAATGTGGCAAAAGCCTTTCTCCGGATCAGGTGACCTGTCCGCACTGCGGGTTCACTCTGGGCGAAAGCAAATTGAACGGCAATACATCCGTTCAGCCGGTGTATCTGCCCGGCGGAAAGGCAGAAGGCGGCAAACCGCGATACACGCCGTATACGAAAGTCTCCTATACCAGCATGGGCGAGGAAGACAGCGATGTGTATTCCAGAACAGCGTACCGGCCCGTGCTGACCGAAACGGAGAGCACGGTTTCCACCGGCGACCAGGAAAAGAAAGCGGAGGCGCCGAACGCTGAAGAAACGCAGGCAGCTGAGGAAGCGCCGAAGACAGCCGCCGCCGACACCGCCGTCCCGGAGAACACCGCCGCCCCGGAGAACGCCGCCGAAGAAGCTCCGAAGCGCGCGCCTCGCAAAGAGGCCGCGGATTCCGTCTCGCTGCGGCTGCCGGACGAAGCGGAAGCCGCTCTTCAGGAGCAGGATCTGAAGCGGCTGCAGGAGGTTCCCGAAGACGCGCCTTCGCCCGACGAAGCGCGCGAGATCGTCGAAAAGGAACTGGCGATCCGCATTCGGCCGGTGCAGCGCATTCAAAAAGCCGGCATTTCTCCCAAGGTGCAGAGTTATATGGAACAGCTTGAATCCGGCAAAACCAAGCGTTCCAGGCGCAAATCGCGAAAAGAAGAAAACGACGGGGAAGAAGCGGAAAGCGCAGTCGAAATGACGGCCGTAAGCAGCGACGGGGAGGAAGAAGCGCAGGAAGAAGGAACTGCCGAAAGCACCCGCAAAACAGGCGGGGTCGGCAAGTGGATCCTGCGCGCGCTGGGCGTGCTTGCCATCCTGGCGCTGGTGGTCGGCGGTGTGTTCTATCTGGTCGACCGTACGACGCCGCGCGCGCCGATCGAAAAAGTCTCTCTCGATCTGTATGAACAGGGCATGGAACTGATCAAAAGCCACACCACGGACAGTTATCGCACGCAGTTCCGCACTCTGCTCGAAGCCGATCCGACCACCAACGCTCTCGTCACGCAGCAGCAAAGCGATCTGAATGCATTTGACGCATTGATGCCCAATACGCCGCAGGAAAACGACGAGCTGTTTATCGGCACGCTGAAAAGCATCCAGGAAAACATCAACGGAGCGACGTTCATCGACGCTGTGGCGCTGTCGAATGCGGGCGATGCCAACAACGACGATCTGATCGAAGAGTCGAAATCCGCCTGGGCGGAGATCAACAACGCAATGCTGCGTCTCGAAATCGCAAAAACACCGGACGATCTGAAGAACATCCAGCGCGGCCTGGAAATGGCATCCTCCACTCCCGAACCGGAAGTCGAAGCGACGCCGTCTCCGGAAGAAACCTACAAGACGCTTTCCAGGGGCATGCGCAACAGCAAGGAAGTCAAGGCTTTGCAGAAGCAGCTTAAGCTGCTGGGATGGTTCAACAGCAAGATCGATGCCGACTACGGGCAGATCACGGTTACCGCGATCAAGAAATTCCAGCAGGCGGCGGGATTGGAAGTGACCGGTATTGCCGATCCGCAAACGCAGGCGCTGCTGTACAGCGACAATGCGCCGCGGGAAGGCTCAGCGGTGACCCCATCGCCAGAACAGTCCTTTGACGAATCACAGGTGGACGTCAACTGAACAACCGACGCCGGACGGCATGCCGTCCGGCGTGTTTCTTTATCGACAGAACGGGAAAGGGCAAATGCCATGCGCGATACGCCGATAGCCGCTTTGGTGTACGATTTCGACAAGACCCTGTCGCCCCGGGATATGCAGGAATACAGCTTTTTGCCGGACCTGGGCATCGAGCCTTCCGAGTTCTGGGCCGCCTGCCGGGAATGCGCGGTTGAACACCGCATGGACGGCGTATTGGCCTATATGTACATGATGAAGAAGCGTGCCGCCGGCCGCATGGCACTGACGCGAAAGACCCTGAACCGTCTGGGTGAAGGAATCGAATTCTTCCCCGGTGTCGAAGGCTGGTTTTCCCGGATCAACGCCATTGGCCGGGAAATCGGCGTTGAAGTAGAGCACTATATCATCTCTTCCGGGCTGACTGAAATCATCGAAGGCAGCCGGATCCACAATTGCTTCAAAGCGGTCTTTGCCGCTTCTTTTGTATACAACGAAGAGGGGGAAGCGGTCTGGCCGGCCACCGCGGTCAATTATACGAGCAAAACCCAATACCTGTTCCGCATCAACAAAGGCATTCTGGATGTGACAAACGACAGGGACCTGAACGGGTTTACCCCTGAAGCCCTTCGGCGCGTTCCGTTCTCCAATATGATTTACGTGGGAGACGGCCTGACGGACGTGCCCTGCATGAAGCTGACGCGTCTCAAGGGCGGATATTCCATCGCAGTCTATGCGCCGGACAATTCGGAAATCGCCGATGACATGCTGCTGCAGAACCGGGCCGATTTCCGCTGTCCCGCCGATTACCGCCGGGGCAGCGAAATCGAAACAGCTGTCACGCTGCTGTTCCGGCGCATGCGCGCCTGCCACGATTCGGTACGGCTGCACGAAGAGCAGATGGCGCAGGCGCACGCGAGCCGGGCCCTGCGGGGGAATTCCGAGCCTTAAATCACCGCCTGTTCCCGGTTCCGCGCAAGCCGCGGAAAATCAGGAGCTTCTCCGCCCGCCGCGTTCGCCCGGATTGAAATCCCTGCCGCGCAGCCATCTCAATCGGTACAGCATCCGGAATCCGCAGGCTGCGGATGAGACCCCTGCCGTACGATCGCTGTGTGCTGTGCCTTCGCGGTCTGGATACCAACCATATCTCCGCTCTTGCAGGGGTCCTGTATGGCGCCGGGCCCTGCGCTCCTAATTCCCTTCCGGCATCGAATCCCGATTCGTCAATCGCCCCCAGCCGGGGCGCGCTCGGTTCCGGTCCTGATCCATGTCCTGCCGGTCTCCCGATTTGCATCCGGCAAACCCGAACGGCTGCCGAAAACCCATTCGGCAGCCGTCTTTCTCATTTATGCAGTGTTTCACAAAGCGATTCAATTGATCCCCGGTGTTTCGGCCGCGCACCCCGGCGGGACATCCGCTCCGCCGAATTGGAGCGCCGGCGGGAGGTTCCGATATTCCCTGCCGGCATTCTTACGCGCCGATGTCGACTTCCCCGGTAAAAGCCCGAACCGCAGGGCCCGTCATATAAATATGGCCGTCTTCGCGCCATTCGATTTCCAGCGTGCCGCCCGGCAGCTTCACCCGTGCCTTCTTCTCCGTCAGCCCCAGGTGCACCGCCGCAGCCAATGACGCGCTGGCGCCGGTTCCGCAGGCCAGCGTGGGACCGCTGCCCCGTTCCCAGACCAGCATCGTGATTTCATCTTTCCCATCCGCCGTACAGAATTCGATATTCGCCCGGTCCGGAAACGCGGGATTGTTTTCCAGTGCCGGACCGTCTTTGCGGAAGGTTTCCTCGTCCGGTAGTGCGTTCAGGAACGCGACGGCATGCCGGCTTCCCACCGACACCTCAACGAGATCGTACTGTCTCCCGTTCACCGGGATCCGGAGCTTCCGGCCGATCACCGGCACGCCGATATCCACCGTCGCCCCGGTGCAGCGTCCCTCTTCGATGTGCAGATCGATTTCCCTGATTCCCGACATCGTCTCTATGCACATGCGCTGTTTTCGAACGATGCCTTCATCCCACAGCGCTTTGGCAACGCAGCGTATTCCGTTTCCGCACATCGGGGCTTCGCTTCCGTCCGCGTTGAAAACGCGCATGCGGGCATCCGCGCACCCGGACGGCTCCATCAGAATCAGCCCGTCCGAGCCGACAGAAAAGTGCCTGCGGGACAGCAGAACGCTCAGCCTGCCGGGATCCTCCGGGGTCTGCTGGTGAAAACAATCCAGATAGATATAATCATTGCCGAGCCCATGGTACTTGAGAAAACGCATGGCGCGAATCTCCTTTGCCTGAATTCCGGTGCGGCGCAGCCGCATTGCATTATTCCTTTCCCGAAAGAGCCCGCGCGATTTTCGCGCCGAGGCGAGCGTTGTTGAGTACCAGCTGAATATTCGCGTCCAGCGAAGCTCCGCCTGTCAGCTTCTGGATTTTGTCCAGCAGGAACGGCGTGATCCGCTTCCCGGTAATTCCCAGCCGGTTCGCTTCCTCCACCGCGTCTTCGATGTTCTTTTCGATGTAGTCCGGATCCATCGAATACTCGTCGGGAATCGGATTCGCCAGCAGAGCCCCGCCCTTCAGCCCGGTCAGCCGCTTGGCCTCAAGGATTGCGGCCACTTCCTCCGGGGTATCCACCCGGTAATCGACCCGAAGTCCGCTCCTGGAGGTATAGAACGCAGGCAGTTCTTCCGTCCCGTAGCCCAGAACCGGCACGCCCTTGGTCTCCAGGTACTCCAGCGTCAGCTTCAGGTCCAGGATCGATTTGCATCCGGCGCAGACCACGCACACCGGCGTTTCCGCCAGCTCCTCCAGATCGGCACTGATGTCCATCGTCGTTTCCGCGCCGCGATGCACGCCGCCGACGCCGCCGGTGGCGAACACGCGGATACCGGCCATCGCCGCGCCGATCATCGTGGTGGCAACCGTCGTCGCTCCGTCCATCCCCTTTGCCAGAAGCACCGGCAGATCCCGCCGGCTGGCTTTGGGTACGTCCAGACCCTTTCTGCCGAGAAAATCGATCTGCTCCGCGCTGATGCCCACCGTCATTTTTCCGCCGATTACCGCGACGGTGGCGGGAATGGCGCCGGATTCCCGCACTGCCTGCTCCACCCGCATGGCTGTCTCCACATTGCGGGGATAGGGCATTCCGTGGGAGATAATCGTCGATTCCAGCGCGACGACCGGTTCGCCTGCTTCCAGCGCCGCTTTGACTTCATCAGAGACCGAAAGATAAGGATTATTCATCATTTTCCACTCCTCCTGCCGAAACCGCGGCGCCGATCCGCCTTTCATCGATGCAGCGGCCGGCTGCTTTCAGCGCAGCCGCCGCCAGCGCATAGCGCCCGACTTCTGCCGTATTCATACCCCTCGACACCGCAGTCAGCGCCGCCGCGAAAAACGCGTCGCCGCATCCATTGGTATCCACTACCGGGCCCGGAAAGCAATCCATGTGCCCTTCTCCATCCTGTCCCAGGCAATAAGCGCCTCCGGCGCCCAGTGTCAGAAAAACGCGCCGCGTGCCCAGGTCCGCGATCGCGCGCGCCAGCCCTGCCTCGCCGGCCCGTTCCAGAGTCAGGCCGGTCAGTGCTTCGGCCTCCCGGACATTCGGCTTGATCAGCTCCAGCCGCGGCAAAAGCCCTCGCAGGCGAGGCGCTTTGACCGCGGACACCGGATCCGCGGCGAACCGGACAGCCGCGCGATCCGAGGCCCAAAGCAGCGTCTCCTCCGGCAGATTCGCGTCGAGCACGACCCAGTCGGCTCTCATCATTTCCTCTGCCCGCGTTTCCAGCTGTCCGGGCGTCATTTGCTCCATGATCGCCATATCGCTGACCGCGGTGACCAGATCACCGTGCTCATCTTCGATCAGAAGATAAATCCCGCTGCGCCTGCCCGGAATGCGCGGACAAAGGGACGTATCAATGCCGTCCCGCGCAAGGGCACGCGCAATCGTATCGCCGTTGGGATCCTCTCCGAGAGGGGCGGCCAGCCGCACCTGCCAGTCCAGCCTTCGCAGGGCGCGGGCAATGTTGCCGCCGACGCCTCCCGGTTTCATCGTTACCGTCCCCGGATTGGAATCACCCGGGCGAAGCCGGCCGGCCGGCGTGCCCAGGATATCCATATTGACACCGCCGATGACCGTCGCACACAGGCTCATTTCAATACAGCGGGAAGCGGCGGCACAGTTCAAGCACCTGCGCCTTTACCGGCTCCACCGCGCTTTCCCCTTCCTGAACCATGCGCGCGATCCACTCGCCGATGGCCTGCATTTCCGCTTCCTTCATCCCGCGGGTGGTAACCGCCGGGGTTCCCAGCCGGATGCCGCTGGTGACGTAGGGGGAGAGCGTGTCAAACGGAATCGTGTTTTTGTTGGCCGTGATGTTCGCGCGGTCCAGCATCCGTTCAAGATCCTTGCCGGTCACGCCGGTGCCGGTCAGATCGACAAGCATAAGATGATTGTCCGTTCCGCCGGAAACCAGCTTCAGGCCCTTCGACAGCAGTGACTGCGCCAGCGCCCGGGCATTCAGGATAATCTGATGCTGGTACGCTTTGAATTCTTCGGTCATCGCCTCGCCCAGGCATACGGCCTTTGCCGCGATCACGTGCATCAGTGGGCCGCCCTGCGTGCCCGGGAAGATGCCTTTGTCGATCGCTTTCGCCAGGCCTTCGCGGCACAGAATCATGCCGCCTCTGGGGCCGCGCAGCGTCTTGTGGGTTGTGGTGGTAACCACGTCGGCATACGGCACCGGATTCTGATGCTCACCCGCCGCCACCAGGCCTGCGATGTGCGCCATATCCACCATCAGGTACGCGCCGCACGCATTCGCGATTTCGCGGAATTTCGCGAAATCCAGCGCCCTCGGATACGCGCTTGCGCCTGCTACGATCAGCTTTGGCTTTTCGGCCATCGCAAGATCGTACAGCGCATCGTAATCGATCCTTTGATCGGATTCGCGCACGCCGTAGGGCACGATTCTGAAGTACTTGCCGGACAGATTGACGGGGCTTCCGTGGGTCAGATGCCCGCCGTGAACCAGATTCATGCCCAGAATTGTATCACCCGGGTTCAGCAGTGCAAAATACACCGCGGTGTTCGCCTGTGCGCCGGAATGAGGCTGCACGTTGGCGTGATCCGCTCCGAACAGCTTCCTGGCGCGTTCCCGCGCGATGTTTTCCACGACGTCCACATAATCGCAGCCGCCGTAATACCGCTTGCCGGGATAGCCTTCGGCGTACTTGTTGGTCAGGTGCGAACCCATGGCTTCCAGAACCGCTTCGGAGACAAAGTTTTCCGAGGCGATCAGCTCGATGTGCTCCCGCTGGCGCCTGAGTTCGTCCTGCATTGCACTGAATACTTCGGGATCTGTTTTCTGAACCGAATCGTAATGCAGCATGAATGTGAATCCTCCCTGTCATGTTTCGACGAGCATTATAAAACAACCCATTTTGCGATGCAATGCAAAATGGGTTATTTTTCGATTCATTGCTCTGCCGTGCTGATGTTTTCACATCCTGCCCGGCGATTTGATCGGGTGGGAATCACCGTTTCAGGTAGCTCGGCACGTCCGGAGAAAAGCTCCTGCGCTGGGAAGCATCGCGGTCGCCGCTGTAGGCAGAATCGTTGTAAACCGGGCGCTCCTGCCGCTGCTGGGGTTTCTCCTCCTGCTGATCTTCATCGCGGAACGAAATGTCCCCCAGGTAGGTTCTGCGGGCTTCGCGGCGCTCGCCGCCGAAAATCGGGTTCACATCGGCGCTGTCGTAGCCCTGGCGCGCCTTCGGCTCCTCGATGTGGATGCCCAGGCCCTCTTCCGGCCCGGCAGCTTTCTTTTGCGCGGTAAAGGCCGGAGTTTCCGGCTGTACGGCCGGAATCGGGTTCTTCTCAAAACCGGTGGCGATTACGGTGATGCGCACTTCGTCCGCAAGGTTCTCATCCACGCCGGCGCCGAAGATGATGTTCGCCTCTTCATCGGCTGCGTCGGTGATCAGCTGCGCCGCTTCGTTGATGTCCACAATCGACATATCCTCGCCGCCGGTGATGTTGATCAGCACCGCGCGGGCGCCGTCGATCGACGTTTCCAGCATCGGACTGGAAATCGCCTGCCGCGCCGCATCCACCATGCGGTTCTCTCCTTTGCCCACGCCGATGCCCATATGCGCCATGCCGCGGCTCTCCATGACCGAGCGGACGTCCGCAAAGTCGAGATTGATCAGCGCCGGCAGCGCAATCAGGTCGGAAATGCCCTGAATGCCCTGGCGCAGCGTATCGTCGGCGATGCGGAAAGCCTCGTTCATCGTGGTCGCTTTGGTGACAACGCTCAAAAGCCGGTCGTTGGGTACGACCACCAGCGTATCGACGTTGACCTTCAGCTGTTCAATACCGTGCTCGGCGTTTTTCATGCGCTGCTTGCCCTCAAACTGGAAGGGCTTGGACACCACGCCGATGGTCAGGATTCCCTGACTGCGCGCGATTTCCGCGATGACCGGCGCCGCACCGGTTCTGGTTCCGCCGCCCATGCCGCAGGTAATGAACACCAGGTCGGCGCCTTTGAGGGTATTGCCCAGTTCTTCCCTGCTTTCCTCAGCCGCCTGCTGACCGATCTGCGGCTTTGCACCGGCGCCAAGGCCTTTGGTTACCTTTTCGCCGATTTGGATCTTGACCGAAGCCCTGGAAAGCGAAAGCGCCTGCTTATCGGTGTTGACAGCGATAAACTCGACACCCTTCAGACCGGCATCGATCATGCGGTTGACCGCGTTGGTCCCTGCACCGCCTACACCGACAACCTTGATCGACGCAAAATTCGTGTTGTCCATATCAAATTCGAACACAAGGCATCCCCCTCGCTTATTATTCTATCCCCGCACTTACTTTTTGCTGAATATACTGCGAATCCCGTCGGCCAGCCTTCCGGGCAGCGATTCTTCCTGCGCCGTACGCTGCTCGATGGAATCGAACACCAGATCAACGAGCCCCAGCGCGCTGGCGTAAACCGGGCTGTCCAGCTTTGCCGACCGGACCATCGAAACCTTCACAGGCCGGTGAAGTTTGCCCGCCAGGTACTCCCGGCCGCCGCGCATCATCGCAAGACCGCCGCCGGTAATAAACACCTGGGAACGCTCGGTCAGCAGTTCCTTGCACTTATCCATCGTCCATTCGATTTGCTCGATGAGTTCGTCCGCGCTGCGCTCTATCGCTTCCTGTACGAATTGCCGGGGGAAAGTCAGCGTTCTGCCTTCGTCGTCCACAACCTGGGCATCCTCCGCGGGATCGAATTCGTCGGGAATAAAGATATACTCCCGTTTGATCTGCTCCGCGGCGCTCATCGGGATCTGCAGTGCGGTGCACAAATCGACGGTGATATCGGCGCCGCCAACCGGCAGCACCATATGGTAAACAATGGCGTCCCCTTCGACGACAGAAAACTCGGTGTTCAGGTAGCCACAGTCAATCAATACCGACACGCGATCCCTGTCATCCAGGCTGAGCAGAAGCAGGCTCTCCCCCATTGTCGGCGCCAGAAAGCCCATGACCGCGATCCCCATCTCCATGAACATCGAAGAGACATCCATGATAAACGCCGGATCCGCCAGCACGAACGCGACTTTTGCGGACAGGGTGCTCCCCTTCACGCCCACTGGGGACATGGTCTTCTTTCCGTCATCCACCTTGAACCATGCCGGCGAACGATGAATGACCATTGCGTCCATGGAGGAAAGCTTGAGAAGATCGGCGGCTGCGTCCTCAACCGCCGCGATATCCGTATCCTGAACCCGTCGATCCTGCGCTTCCACGGGAACAGTGGCTTCGGTGGAAACAATGCTGATGTATTCACAGGGGACCCCGACATAGATTTCCCGTATGTGGGCCTTCCCCTGAATTTCCGCTGCATTTATGGAATTGCGCACCGCTTCATGCAGCTTGTCCGCGTCGTCGTTCCAGTGCCCTTTGATATAGCCGCTATACGGAACGGTACCGGAACCGATGATGTCGCACCGGTTGAATCCGCCGCTTTCCGCCAGCAGCGTGACAATCTTCGAAGTGCCAAAATCAATGGCTGCGGCCACGTTTTTCATATGCTTTCCATCGCCTGCCTTGTTTGATCATCCCTGTTTGCCCGCGCATTTCCGTCGCTGATTACACAGTATACATTATACTTGATTTACCCGGAATTGAAAAGGTATTTTCTTTACAAATCCGCTAAAAACTTATTTCACCCGCCGCCTGTTCCTGATTGCCCGCCTGCAAAGCCCGCAAGTCCGGTCAGTATGGCGCCGCAAAACAGCTTCATCGGTATTATGACGGCGGCACGGCGGTTTCTGTTCCACCCAATGCGGCCTGCTGCAGCTCGCCAAGCGTCGGCGTGTAATCCGCCAGCACGCCCGTGGACACGTCCAGTCTGCCGGCTGTTTTTCCCTCGGCTTCCAGCTGCGGAATCGCGGCGGACGCCCAGCTCAGTTTCGCCGCCAGGTTATCCTCATCTCCCAGCAATACGCTCAGACCGCTGGAGATTTGGAAGGTGATGTTGTTTAGATCGCCCATGCTGATTTCCCGCACCTCGCCGAACCGTTCCCATTGCTTCAGCGCCGTCAGCACCTGGCTGACCGCGGTGACCTGCCCGGTCGTCTGGGTCATGATCTGCTTTCCCATCATATAGAACGTCGGCAGAAGCCCGGTTATGACCGGAAGCCCGTTACCTGCGCTGTCGGCCCCCTGCTGGGAAAGCACCACGCAATCTTCGTCCACGGTCAGACTGATCCCCATAAAACTGATCAGCGCGCACGGGATTCTCTCATGCACCCGCAGAACCACCGTATTCGGCATTTCAACGCGGACCTCAAGGGCCTCCAGATTGCCGATGCTTTCAAAGTTTCGGGCTGTCTGCTCCGTATCGATTCCAAAGATGCTGCTGCCCAGTGTCAGTCCCGACATCTGCGCCACTTCAAAGGGGGTATAATTGACATTGCCGTCCACCTGAATCCTGCGCAGGACGAACACCTGATCCTTCAGCAGTATGCTGCCGACTGCCAATATGACAAACACCAGCACGCCAACCGCCAAATGCGACTGACGTGCGGTATTTTTGTAGGTTCGGCGTTTGCCCATGGCTGCCTCCTGCCCGTCGGTTTGTCCTGTTTTTCGCGTTACATACCGTTGACGATGTTCTTGAAAATCGCGCCGCGCCCCTCGTAATCCTTAAACATGTCAAAGCTCGCGCACGCGGGGCTTAAAAGAACGTTCCCGCCCGGCTGTGCCATGTCGCGGGCCATGTACACGGCTTTTGTGAAATCGTACCCCGCTCTTCTGTATTCTGAGAACCCGACCTCATCGAGTGCTTTTTCGATCTCCGGCGCAGTATCGCCGATCAGAACCGCTCCGGTGATATTGCTGCCTTTCATCGCCTGCGCCAGCGGCAGCATGGACACCTGCTTTCTGGATCCTCCCAGCAGGATCACCGTCGGCCGGCTCATCGTCTCTATCGCCTTGATCGTGGAATCGACGTTCGTTCCCTTGGAGTCGTTGATGTAGCGGATCCCGTCCACTTCGCGCACAAATTCAATGCGGTGCTCCACACCTTTGAAGGTGCGCAGCGTGTGCCGGATCACCGGCGCGGGCACGTTCAGCGTCATCGCCACAGCGGTCGCTGCCAGCGCGTTTTCAAGATTGTGCGCGCCGGGGATGGAAGCCTCGGCAACCGAACAGATCGGGCGGAACTCGTCCGGTGTGCCGTACACGATCACATCGCCGCGCACAAACGCGCCGAACGGCGGCGCCTGAACGCGGGAGAACCATACGATATTGCAGGCGGGCTTCCCGGCCATCCCCCGCAGAACCGGGTCATCCCAGTTCAGCACCACGCCGTCGTCTGCCCCCTGATTCATAAATACCTTCGCCTTGTGCGCGATGTAGTTTTCCATCGTGCCGTGGCGGTTCAGATGATCCTCCGTGATGTTCAGAATCGAGGATACGTCAGGGTGAAACTCCCTGATCGTCTCCAACTGGAACGACGATACCTCACAGACCGTTACGTCCTCCGGCCGCGTTTCCATCGCGATTCCCGAAAGCGGCACGCCGATATTTCCTGCCACCCAGGTTCTCCGTCCGGCGTTTTTCAGGATTTCTCCCAGCAGCGTGGTGGTGGTCGTCTTTCCGTTCGTGCCGGTGATCGCGATCAGCTTTCCCTGCAGAAACCTGCTCGCCAATTCCATTTCGCCGATCAGTTCGATACCCCTTTTCGCCGCTTCCGCCACAACCGGATGCGATATCGGCACGCCGGGACTGATGACCACAAGCTCCATGCCGTCCAGCAGCGTCTGCGCCGCCTCACCCAGCCGCCATTCCACGTTCGGGTGATCCAGCAGCATCTGCGCGTGTTCGGAAAGCGCCTCCAGCGATTTCTGATCGCTCAGGCGAACCGTCCACCCCTGTTCGAGCAGCAATTGCGCCGCGGCAATACCGCTGCGCGCGAGTCCCACGACCAAAGCCTGTTTCACATCAACACCTCCCGGTGAACCGCATCGTAAGCGGGATTCCCATCAGGTCGCAAATCCCCACAGCGCCACAATGCACAGCATCGCCGTGAAGGTGGCGTACATTGTGATGATGCGCGGTTCCGGCATTCCGCCCAGTTCGAAATGATGGTGCAGCGGTGCCATTCGGAAAACGCGTTTGCCGTGTGTCAGCTTGAAATAGCCGATCTGAAGGATGTCGGACAGCGCGGACACCACCATCGCAAAGGCGATGATCGGAAGCAGAAGATTCAGCCGGGTGACCAGCGTCATCCCAACCAGCGCGCCGCCCAGCGTAAAGGATCCGACATCGCCCATGAACGTGCGTGCCGGATATCCGTTATAGCGCAGGAATCCCATCAGGCTGCCCACCGCGATCGCGCCGAACAGCGCGATCGTCCGGTCGTACCCGCCCATCAGCACGACAATGACCGTCAGGGTCAGAAAGTCGATCGCCGAAACCTTGCTCAGCAGGCCGTCCAGGCCGTCCAGCAGGTTCGCGCTGTTGACCGTTCCCACCAGCACGAATACCGTGATCGGAATGAACCAGAATCCAAGGTCCCATTCCCGTCCGGAAAACGGCAGAATCCATTTGGAGCCGATGTTCGGCGACAGGTACGCTGCAACCGAAAGCGCGACCGCCAGAACCACCTGCGGTACGATTTTTTGAATCGGCGTCAGGCCCAGGTTTCGCTTCATGTGGATTTTGATAAAATCGTCTGTAAACCCGATGGCGCCAAAGCCGAATGCGCTGACAAACACGTACAGAAACGGCGTTCGGAATCCGACATGGCAGGCGGCGGCCAGCGAAACAATCAGCATCGGAACCGCAAAAATGATGCCTCCCATCGTCGGCACGCCCTGCTTCTTTTTATGGCTTTCCGGCGCCAGCTCATAAATATTCTGGCCGAATTTCTTCTTCGTCAGCCACGGTATCACGACCGGACCCAGTGCGAGGGCAAATACGAATGCCGCCACCGCGGACAGAATCATGATCTTCATGCGTTCTCCCCCCCGTCCGGAAGCTTGGGCGCTCCGTGTATCTCCGTCAGCAGCTCCGCCACGACAATCTTTTCGTCGAATGCGTGCTTTACTCCCTGGATCTCCTGATACGTTTCATGGCCCTTCCCCGCCAGGACGACCACATCGCCCGGCTTTGCAATCGTCAGCGCGCGCCGAATCGCCTCCCGCCGGTTTTCAATCACCACATACGGAGTTTTTGTCCGTTTGATGCCCTCTTCGATGTCCCGCAGGATTGCGTACGGATCCTCTGAACGGGGATTGTCGCTGGTCAGAATCACGAAATCCGAAAGCTTGCCGCCGATTTCTCCCATGATCGGGCGCTTTTCGTGATCCCGGTCACCGCCGCATCCGAACAGCGCGATCACCTGCGCGCCGGGCCGGGATGTCTGGCGAACCGTCGTGAGGATATTTTCCAGAGCGTCCGGTGAATGCGCATAATCCAGAATAACGCGATAGGGCGTATCGGTTTCCAGGAGCTCTATGCGGCCGGGCACGTTGCGCAGCGTCTCCAGCCCCTGCCGCAGGGATTCCCGGTCGATTCCTGTCGCGTCGCACAGCGCCGCTGCCATCATCGCGTTGTAAACGTTGAAGATCCCCGACAGGTGCAGCTCCACCGGAAACGTGAAGCGTTTGTAAAACGTCAGCCGGAACGAGCAGCCGCGTTCGTTGATTTCAATGTCATTTGCGTGGACGGCGCTGTCCACGCGGATTCCGATGGTGGTTTTGGGCAGATCCAGTTCAGAAATCCTCTTTTGGATGTGCAGGTCATCGGCATTGTAGACGACCTGGTCCACGAACTCAGGCGTCAGGAATCTCATCTTCGTATCCAGGTACCGATCCATCGTGCCGAAGAAATCCAGGTGATCCTGAGAAAAGTTCGTAAACCCGCCCACCAGATAATGCACGCCGTCGAGCCGGTGCATCGCCAGCGCGTGGGCGGAAACCTCCATCACCACGTATTCTGCGCCCTGATCCGCCATATCCCGAAGCATTTTCTGAAATTCCACCGGATCCGGGGTCGTCAGGTTCGCCGGAATCGACTTTTCCCCGATCATTGAGCAAACGGTGCCGATCAGCCCCACCTTGTGGCCGGCCGCTTCCAGAATCGATTTGACCAGAAAGCTCACCGTCGTCTTGCCTTTCGTACCGGTGATGCCGATCATTTTCAGTTTCTTTGCCGGGTTTCCGTAAAACGCCGCGGCCATATAGGAAAGCGCTTCCCGCACATTGCGCACAACCACCTGCGCACAGTCCACGTCCAGCCTGCGTTCCACAACCAGAGCCGAAGCGCCGTTTGCCGCCACCATCGGTCCGAAATCGTGCGCGTCGGTTCGCAGCCCCGGAATGCAGAAAAACAGCGCGCCCTTTTCAACCTTCCTCGAATCGGTGCACAGCGAAGTTATCTCGTTTCTCGTGTACCCGAGAACCGTAACATGGCCGGGTACAGCTTTGGTCAGTTCCTCTAATCTCATGTTTCTCCCTCCGAAGCGTCGGTATCACGCTTCCTCCGGCATCTCCAAAAACAGCACTGCCGCAAGCGTACATAGCGCTTGCGATGTGCCGATGTTTCCTTCCCCGGGCTCATCCAACGTTCTGCGCCGCCGATGCCACACCCGATTCTCCCGTGTCAGCCAATTGAACGCCGGAAGACAATACGCGCAGCTGACTCTCCGCGGGATAACGCATGCCGAGATTGTATGTCGCTTCATCCCGGACGCGCTTGATATCCTCGCGCACCGACAGTCTTGAATGCAGGTTGGACTGCGCGTTCCTGAGATCGGAAATCTCGCTTTCCAGCGTCGCGATCTGCTGCGTATTGCCGGCGATGAAGGCAAAACGGCTGACCTGTACGAAGACAAACACCGCAAACATCACAATCGTTATGTATTTCAGCACCGTACAGACGGTTTTTTCCCGCCTGCGCTTTTCCAGGCGTCTCGCGGCATAAGGATCCTGCTGCGGCGGCACAAGAACCTGGCTGCGCGTCTTCGGCCGCTTCTGCTGCTTCGCGGGTTTCCTGGCCGGAGCGCTTTCGCCCCACCAGTCTTCATCTTTCAGATAATCTCTGCGATCCTGCATATTCCCGCTCCCCTTCACGGCTTGAAATAGCTGTCGTTCACATAATTCAGGATATCGGACGGATCTTCGACCGTTTCCATGTTTTCCCGCAGATAACGGTCTTCATCCCAGATTTCCACATACTGTCCGACGCCGACAAATCGCACGTTCCTTTCCAGCTTCGCGTGCTGGCGCAGGGTCGGAGGCAAAAGAACGCGTCCCTGGCCGTCAAGTTCGCAGTCGGGGAACGAATTGCCGTTGACCAGGCGCACATACTTCATGCCCCGGATGTCCGTCTGGGGAATGCGCTTCAGGTTCTCTTCAATTTCATGCCAGTAGGCCTCCGGATAGAGTGCCAGCGTCGTAAAATCGTTGTTCAGGCCAATCGTAAACCGATTGCCCAGCGCGGAGCGGAACGACGCCGGGATCGTTACCCGCCCTTTGGGGTCGATATTGTGCGTAAAATTGCCCGAAAAAGTACTCGCACTCATCCTGACGCCTCCTTTCCTCCACTTTTCTCCATGATTATACCACATCTTGCCATTTTTTGCCACTATCAGACAAAATTTTTCCCAATCCCAAGAATTTGTGGTGCTCCGTTCCACCGGGCACAATATATCGATTTTGTGACCTGTTTTCGGGCAAAACAGCCGTCAAATTTCACCGATTATTATTCTATTTTAAATGTATTACTTAAATTTAACATTCTGATCGCGTTCCTTTCCCCTGGTGCTGTGCCCGGAATGAAAGCGGGTGTGACTTCAGGAAGCAGAGGGACCCGCCGTGAGCGAAGGACCAGGCGAGCGTCCGCACAGCATCCTGATTTGCTGCCGCCAGCAAGCCGGGATGCAGACCGGATGCCGGCCGTTTTCGGCTCGGTTTTTGATGGCTCCCGCCTGCCCGCCGGCATTGAACCGCCCGGCTTTCCGGCACGGCGCCCGGATTCCGGTTCCTTCGCCCGCAACGTTTTTATTTCAGCTTTATAACCAGTCCTGCGTTGTCCCCGGCTCCGCGAAGTGATACAATAAAGGCAAAGAGTTTCGCTCACAGCACAAATGAACAGCTGGATACCGGCGCTTCGCCGCGCGGATCACCGGCTGTACAAGCATAAATCATCGGGAGCCGTTATGCCGAAAGTATCGATTATCGTACCCGTGTACAACGCAGAAGCGACGCTGGACAAATGCGTCGACAGCATTCTGTCGCAGGATTATCAGGATTTCGAGCTGATTCTCGTCGACGACGGAAGCAGTGATGGTTCCGCCGGATTGATCCGGGGCTATGCCGGACGCGACGATCGCGTCGTGGCCGTTTACAAGGAGAACACAGGCGTATCCGACAGCCGCAACCGGGCGCTGAGCGCCGCCTCAGGCGAGTACGTTCAATTCCTGGATGCGGACGATTGGATCACGCCCGAAGCCACCGGTTTGCTGGTTCGCACTGCCGAAAGCAGCTTTGCCGACATGGTCATCGCCGATTTCTACAGGGTGGTCGGCAGCCGTGTCGCGCAGCGTTCCTCGATCGACGGAGAAGGCCTGATTTCCCTGGAACGGTACGCGGACTGCATGGCGGAAAGTCCTGCCGACTTCTATTTCGGGGCGATCTGGAACAAGCTGTACCGGCGGCAGCTGTTGGAAAAGCACAACATCCGAATGGACCCGAACCTGCAGTGGTGTGAGGATTTCATCTTCAATCTGGAATATCTTTCCCACGCGAAAACCATCTACGTTCTGCATGAACCCATCTATTATTATGTCAGGACACAGGGTTCGCTGGTATCCAGGGAGCTGAATCTGATCAACATCGTGCGGATGAAGCTGAGCGTGTTTGAATACTACCAGCGGTTCTTCCGCGGCATCGGCGCCGATTGGGATTACGCCCGCAAAAAGCCGGCCATTTACGCCTACCTGTTCTCCTTCGCAAACGACGATCTGATGATCCCGGGTTTCTCCGCGTCGCTCAAGCTGGGTGAAGAGCGGTCCGTCCCCCGCATGCCGCCGAAGGAAGACGATCTTTGGGTGCTGGTGTATTATGCGCAGAAGCACCTCAGGGCAAAGCTGAAGCAGGCGGCCGAAAAATACGATCTCGACGAGAAGGACGCGACCGTGCTCGAATATCTCAGGCATTTCGGGCGCTTCGAGAACCCGCGGGACCTGGCCGATTCCCTGGGCATCAGCCGCTTCGGGCTGTTCGCGATCGTCGAAAAGCTCGCGCTGCGCAAGCTGGTCGAACTGGAAAACGGGAAGCTGGACGGAGCCGTCATCGCTCCTGCCGCACACCCGCTGCTCGAAGACCTCGCACGCGCGGTATCCGAAACCGAAGAGGACTGCACTGCTGATTTGCCGCGCCAGGACAGGCAGAGCCTTCGCACGCTGATCGGGCGAATCATGAAACGGCTGAGGCCTCAGACGGAATAGACGATTCCGTCGGCAGTCCTCGCGCACCGGAAGCCGGCCGGCGCCTGAAAAACCGTTCGCCAGCCGATGTCTTCATTATTTAAAAGGTTTCCTTCAAAGCACCCCAAAGGATTCTTCACCCGCTGACGGAAACGCTGTTCAATCCGCATCAAGGCCAGGCGCAGTTGCGTAAGCGGAATACGCCATGAAATCATCTGTACCTGCGCGATCCTGACGATGCGCATTCTGCCCGGCGCTCCAATCCGGGTGTTTTCATTTTCATTTAAGCTTTTTTGCATCGAAAGCGCTGTGTTCTATTGACAAAAATCGGGCGATATGACATAATGGTTAAGGCAATTCTTTACGTTTCAGCCGATCCTTGATTCTGTTCAAGAAGGAGTCTTGCCGATGGCACAGTCACAGACGCCGCTTCTGGAAATGCGCGGCATCACCAAACAGTTCCCCGGCGTGCTTGCGCTCAGCGACGTTTCCCTGAGCGTGTGGCCGGGGGAAGTGCTGGCGCTGGTAGGCGAAAACGGGGCGGGCAAATCGACGCTGATGAAGATCCTGTCCGGCGTCTACAAAAAGGATGCCGGCGAGATTCTGCTGGACGGCAGCCCGGTCGACATCACCGGTCCGCTTCACGCCCGCCAGCTGGGCATCAGCATCATCTATCAGGAACTGAACGTGCTGAACAACATGAACATCGCCGAAAACATCTTCATGGGCAGAGAAAAGAAGAAGAACGGCTTTGTGGACAAGAAGCTGCAGCACGACGAAGCGCGCGCGCTGCTGGACCGCGTCGGCCTGTCAGTGGATACCCACACCCGCACAGGGCGCCTCTCCACCGCGCAGAAGCAGATGGTGGAGGTGGCAAAGGCGCTGTCCACCAACGCGCGCATGATTATCATGGACGAACCGACCTCCTCGCTGACGGAAAAGGAAACGGAAACGCTTTTCGGCATCATCCGCAAGCTGCGCGCGGACGGCGTCGCCATCGTCTTCATCTCCCACAGGATGAACGAAATCTTCGAAATCGCGGATCGGATCGCCGTGATGCGGGACGGACAGATGATTCAGGCGATCAGCGCCGATGATGCGACCGAGCAAAGCGTCATTGCGGCGATGGTGGGCCGCGACGTCAGGAATCTGTTTGTCAAGGAAACCGCCCCGATCGGCGACGTGGCGCTGGAGGTGCGCGGTCTGTCAACAAAGGGCTTCCTGAAGGATATCTCGTTCCATGTGCGTTCCGGGGAAATCGTCGGGTTCGCCGGCCTGGTCGGCGCGGGGCGCAGCGAGGTCATGCGCGCCGTTTTCGGCATCGATCCGCGGGAGAGCGGCGAAATCCTGGTCAGGGGAAAGCCGGTCGACATACACACTACCGTGGACGCGCTGCGCGCCGGGCTCGGCTTCGTCCCTGAAGACCGCAAGGAACAGGGCCTGATTCTCAAGATGAGCGTGCGGCACAACGCAACCATCGCAGCGCTGCCGAGCGTTGCCAACGGATGGTTCCTGGACAAGAAGCGGGAACGCGATCTGGCAGGGCGGTACATCGACAAGCTGCGGGTCAAGACCCCTTCCCAGGAACAGCGGGTGCTGAATCTCTCCGGCGGCAACCAGCAGAAGGTAGTCATCGCGAAGTGGATGGCGATCAACCCTTCGGTGCTGATTCTGGACGAACCGACCCGCGGCATCGATGTCGGCGCAAAGAAGGAAATTCACCTGCTGATGAGCGAATTGGTCGCGCAGGGGGTCGCCATCATCATGATCTCTTCAGAGCTTCCGGAGATTCTCGGCATGTCTGACCGCATTTACGTGATGCACGACGGCAGGATCAAGGGAGAAATGCCCCGCGGCGAAGCGACCCAGGAAGCGATCATGAGAATGGCCATATCGTGAGGCGGAAGGAGAAGCAATATGAGCGAGAACATCAAAACAAACCGGAAGGCTCTGAACGTACTCAGGGGAGCGAACGCCTCCACGGTGACCATATTCATCATCTTCGTGCTGCTGTGCGTGATTCTGTCCATTGCGCAGCCCGCGTTTCTGGAGCCAAACAATCTGCTGAGCACGGCGCGTGCCTTTTCCGCCTACGCGATCGCGGGCCTCGGCGTTTCAATGGTCATCATGACCGGCGGTATCGACATCTCCGTCGGCGCCATCTACGGTCTTGCCGCGACAATCGCCGCGCTGTCAATCAAGGGCGGCGTTCCCACCGAGCCGGCGCTCCTGCTGGGTATCCTGACCGGCATCTGCTGCGGCCTGTTCAACGGAAGCCTGGTGGTCTTCTGCAAGCTGCCGCCGATGATTGCCACGCTGGGTTCACAGCAGATTTTCCGCGGCATCTGTTACATCACCACCCGCGGCTACCCGATCTCCGGCCTGGGTGAGAAGTTCCTGTGGCTGGGCCAGGGATATTTTCTGGGCGCTCCGATCGCGATTTACGCGATGGCGATCATCGTGGTGCTGTTCGCGGTATTCCGCAACCAGACAGTCACCGGACGGCGGATTTTCGCGATGGGCGGCAACGCGGAAGCAACCCGTATTTCGGGCATCAACATCAAGCGCCTGTACCTTCTGTGCTACATGCTCAGCGGCGTGACAGCGGCTTTTGCCGGGATCATGAACGCATCCAAGCTGGGCGTTTCCCAGCCGACCGCCGGCAACGGCTTTGAAATGGACGCCATCGCCTCCGTCGTGATCGGCGGATCGTCTCTGTCCGGCGGCGAAGGAACGGTGGTCGGAACCATCATCGGCGCGGCAATCATCGGCGTGCTGCGCAACGCTCTGGTGCTGCTCAAGGTCGATTCCTACTTCCAGACGCTGATCATCGGCTCGGTCATCATCGTGGCCGTTTCCATCGATCAGCTGCGCAAATCAAGAGCCTGACCGGATGGCGATCCGGATATTAAGATTGAGGAGGATTTACCCATGAAGAAACTGCTTTCTCTGGTACTGGCCGTGATGCTGATCGCGGCGATGACCGGCACTGCGATGGCTGAAACCATCGTCATGATCGGCCAGCAGCTGGGCAATGTGGTGTTCCTGGACGCGGAGAAGGGCATGAACGACGCCGGCAAGGATCTCGGCATAACCGTCGAGTGGCAGTCACCGCTGCGCGCCGAGGCAGAACTCCAGAACGAAATCATGCTGAACCTGATTTCCCGCGGCGATGTGGACGGCATCGCGATTTCCTGCACCACCGGCGATGCGCTGATGGCTTCCATCAATGCCGCGCTGGAAGCGGGCATCCAGGTCGTCTGCTACGACGTTGACTCGCCCAACTCCAACCGCGAGTTCTACATCGGCACCGAAAACTACAAAGCCGGCTACACCAGCGGCGAATACATGGTTGATCTGTACAAGGATACCGAGCTTGAGAAGGTTCGCGTGGCCGTGCTGGCCGGCATTCCCGGCGCCGACGACATCGAAGCGCGCATCCGTGGCTTCCAGGACGCAATTGCGGGCACCAACATCGAAGTGGTGTACACCTTCGCCTGCAACGATAACGTCGATGAAGCCATTGAAGGCGTGGAAGCCTACAGCCGCGCCAACGGCGACGAGTGCGACGCCTGGTTCATGGCCGGCGGCTGGCCCTACACCGTGGACGTAACGGCTATGCCCAACACCAACGCGTGGAAGCTGGCGGATCCGAACCACAAGATCGTCACCGTCGACATCTTCCCGGAGACCACGCCGGCATTCTTCGATGCGGGCGTTCTGGACGTGGCCATCGGCCAGAGCTTCTACAACATGGGGTATCAGTGCGTTGAGACGCTGCACAAGCTGATTGCCGGCGAAGAAGTCGAAGCCGCTTTCGACGAAACGATCGGCGCCAAGTTCATCAACACCGGCGTGCAGATCGCGACCGTTGAAGACTACAAAGAGGTCCTTGGGCTGTAATACTCCCGAATCAGCCGCAATGCGGGAGCTGTCTCTTCCGGGACAGCTCCCGCTGTTCTGTTGTTTCGGGTTTTCGAACCTGAACCCGCAGATGCGCCGTCCCGGACTAAGACCCCTGACGGCTTTCCCGCGGCACTTTGCGGAACCGTCCGCCGCTGGGTCCGCTATTCCGTTCCTTTTGCCCGGTCATACGCCTTTCGAAGCGCAGCCACATCCCCGTGAAAATGAAAGCAGCGCATACCCAGCGCGGCCGCGGCGTCGGTATTGGCCTGAACGTCGTCTACAAACATGCATTCTTCAGCCGTTAAACCGTACCGCGCCAGCAGCCGGCGGAAGATTTCCGGGTGGGGCTTTGCGCACTTTTCATAAGCCGATACGACGATACCGTCGAAATACTCGCTGCCGGGAATCGCCTGCCAGTAGGTTTTGTGGCGCAGGCTGGCGTTGGAAACCAGGTATATGCCCATCCCATCTTCCCTGCACTCCCGGATGAATTCCGCCATTTGGGGAATCGGCTCCATCGGATCAAAGAAATCGAAGATCAGCCGGTGTGCGGCCTCGTGCAATCGTTCGGGGATCTGCGGACGGACGATTCCTTCCAGCTGCTCCTCGGTCATCTCGCCGCGGTCCATCAGCGACCATTCCCGGGAAGCGTAGATGAGCTTCATCATCAATTCCCGGTCGCCGTCTGCAATTCCTTCGCGCTCGATGAAATATTCCGGATCATAGCGGAGCAAAACCCCGCCCATGTCAAAGACCATATTTTTCAGGGGAAACCGGTTCCCGTTCATCGTTCCTCCGCCTTTCCGCCGACGTGCGGAAGCCATATTCTTCCGGCTGAAATGCCGTCCTGCCCCATTATAGCATCTGATCCGAAATCTGTCCATCTGTCATCCAAAGCACACATGCCGCAGCCCGATTCCCGTGTTCCGCGGAGCTTCCGGCCTGCAGCCGCGACAAATGTAACACTCTTAACCTACATATTACGTCCGAAATCGCACAGGCATGGGTTTTTGCTGTATAATGTGTTTGTGTACTCATGCTTTTTCCAATTTCATAACAAAGGAGAGGGTCTTATGGCACTGGACTACCGCAAATGTGCGGAAGAAATCGCTGCCAACATCGGCGGCGGCGCCAACGTCATCAGCGCGGCGCACTGCGCTACCCGGCTGCGGCTGGTCATCGCGGACAACAGCAAAGTCAATAAAGAGGTCCTTGAGAACATCGACGGCGTCAAAGGCATGTTCGAATCGAACGGTCAGCTGCAGCTGATCATCGGCACCGGAACGGTCAACAAGGTCTACGAGGAGTTCCTCTCCGTCACCGGCGCTTCCGCAGCCAGCAAGGACGACGTAAAAGCTGCGGCCGCCAGCAAAATGCCGTGGTGGAAGAAGATCCTCAAGACACCCGGCGACGTATTCGTACCGATTCTTCCCGCCATCGTGGCCTCCGGTCTGATGATGGGCCTCGTGGAAGCGCTGGCCAAGGCCATCCCTTCCTTCTCTGAAAGCGGCTGGTTCGGCTTCCTCGACATGGTCGCCAACACCGCCTTCGCGCTGCTGCCGATTCTGGTCGCAGTTTCCTCTGCCCGCGTGTTCGGCGGCAACCTGTTCCTTGGCGCCGTCATCGGCATGATGATGGTCCATCCCGCGCTGATGAACGCCTGGACGGTAACCCCGACCAATCAGCCCGCGGTATGGAACATGGGCTTCTTCACCATATCGCAGGTCGGCTATCAGGGGCATGTCATACCGGTCATTCTGGCGGTGCTCCTGATGAGCACCGTGGAGAAATGGCTGCACAAGAAAGTGCCCGAAATGATCGACCTGTTCGTCACGCCGCTGGTCACCGTTCTGGTCACCGCGTTCGCGACGTTCGTCGTCATCGGCCCCATCTTCTCCATTCTGGAGAACTGGGTGCTGAAAGGCGCCGAATGGCTGGTCACTTCCACCGGCGGCATCGGTGCTGCCATCATGGGTGCGCTGTATCCCTGGACAGTGGTCATGGGCCTGCACCACATGTACAACGTCATTGAAGCCGGCATGCTCTCCGGAACGCTCGGCCTGAACATCTGGATGCCCATTGCATCCGCCGCGAACTTCGCGCAGTTCGGCGCCTGTCTTGCGGTCGCAGTCAAGTGCCGCAACGCGAAGCTGAAATCCGTGGCGCTGCCCTCTTCCCTGTCCGCCTCGCTGGGCATCACCGAACCTGCGATCTTCGGTGTGAACTTCCGCTTCATGAAACCGTTTATCGCGGGCGTCATCGGCGGCGCGGCAGGCGCGCTGTTCGGGTCTCTGACCCATCTGGGCGCGACGACCTACGGCGTCACCGGTATCCCCGGCCTTCTCGCGATCAACAACGTGCCGATTTACTGCATCGAGCTGATCATCGCCGCAGGCGTCGCCTTCGCCATCACCACGGCCATTTGGAAGGAAGAAGTGCCTCAGGCTGTTCCGGCGGCGGCAGGCGCGGCAGCCGCGGCGGCCGCAGCTCCGGCAATCGAGGTACCCACCACCTCCGTCATCCGCTGTGCCAACGGCACGGTGCTGCAGCCGGTGAAGGGCAACGTCATCCCTTATGACCAAATCCCGGACGAAACCTTCGCCACCGGCACGCTTGGCGTCGGCGTCGGCGTCGAGCCCACGGATGAGCTGGTGGTAGCGCCCTTTGACGGCGAGATCAGTTCCGTGGCCGATTCGAAGCACGCGGTGGGCATTTCCTCCAATGACATGGAATTGCTGATCCACGTCGGCGTGGACACGGTTAATATGAACGGAGACGGCTTCACCTGCCTGGTGAACGAAGGAGACAAGGTCGTCGCTGGCCAGCCGCTGATCCGCTTCAGCCGCGCGAAAATCAAAGCCGCCGGTTACTCCGACACCGTTGCCGTGCTGCTGACCAACTCAGACGACCTCGAAGGCGTGGAGTACGGCGCAAAATAAGCACCCCATGGGATTGCCGCTCAACGCTGCGGCCAATCCTTTTATCACAGAATATCAAGGAGGAATTCAGCATGAAGTCTTTTGAGTACGTTATCACCGATCCGGTCGGCATCCACGCGCGCCCCGCAGGCATCATCATCAAGGAAATCAAGAAGTTCGTCTCCACCGTAATGATCGCCAAGGGCGACAAGTCTGTCGACATGAAGCGCGGCCCCCTGGGCGTCATGGGCCTGAAGGTGAAGCAGGGCGATACCGTGAAGCTGACCATCGAAGGTCCGGACGAGGCTGAGGCCGCGGCCACCATCGAGACCTTCTTCAAGGAAAACTTCTGATTCATGAGCGGGCGGCTGCCGCATCGGCAGCCGCCTGTTTCAATTCGCGCACGATTCCCGGCAGCACAGCACCTGAAACCGGCATTGACCGCCGGCGATCTATTTGGATGGGAGGAAACCGACCATGATTTCGATTCAGGGAAAGGGCGTATCCACCGGTGTGGCCATCGGCCCTCTCTACTATTATCAGCGCGCAAAGAGCACGATCCGCCGCTATGAAGTCCAGGACGCCGAGGCCGAATGGGCACGCTTCAAGGATGCCCAGGCCAAGGCTGTCGAGCAGCTAGGCGTGCTGGCCGAAAAGGCCCGCGAGGAGGCCGGCGAAGAGGCCGCATCGCTGTTCGAAACGCACCAGATGATGGCTGAAGACATGGATTACGAGGAGGCCATCGAGAATCTGGTAAAGGAAGACAAGCTGAATGCCGAGGCCGCGGTCACTGACATCGCCGCACAGTTCGCGGATATGTTCGCCAATATGGACGATCCTTACTTCCAGGCCCGCGCGGCTGATGTAAAGGACGTCTCCGGCCGGATCGTCGGCATCCTGACCGGCGTTGTACAGGGCGGCATCGATTCGCCGGTTCCCGTAATCCTGGCGGCAGATGACCTGGCTCCGTCAGAGACCGTACAGCTTGACAAATCCAGGATCCTGGGCTTTGTCACCGAAGGCGGATCCGGTTCAAGCCATACGGCGATTCTCGCCCGCACCATGGGCATCCCTGCCATCATCGGCGTGGGCGACCAGCTGAAACCGGAATACGAAGGCCGCGAGGTCATCGTGGACGGCTCCACCGGAAGCGTGATCGTGGACGCCGACGAAGAGACCCGCGCGCGCCTGATGGCCAAGCGCGAGGAACAGCTGAAGCATCAGAGAATGCTGGAGCAGCTGAAAGGGCAGCCGAACGTCACCAAAGACGGCCAGAGCATCAAAGTGTTTTGCAACATCGGCAATCCCGAAGACGTAGCCGCGGTGCTGTCCAACGACGGCGGCGGCATCGGCCTGTTCCGCAGCGAGTTCCTGTACCTGAACTGCGAAGACTATCCGTCCGAAGAGGATCAGTTCGAGGCCTACAAGAAGGTCCTGTCGGATATGGACGGCCGCGAGGTGGTCATCCGTACGCTGGATATCGGCGCCGACAAGCAAATCGATTACTTCGATCTGCCAAAAGAAGAAAATCCCGCTCTGGGCAACCGCGCGCTGCGCATCTGCCTGAACCGGCCGGAAATCTTCAAAACGCAGCTCCGCGCGCTGTACCGCGCTTCCGCGTTCGGGCGCCTGGGCATCATGTTCCCGATGGTGACCAGCGTCTGGGAGGTCAAGGAAGCCAGGAAGATGTGCGAACTGGTGAAGCAGGAGCTGACGCAGGAAGGCATTCCGTTCAGCGACGATGTGGAACTGGGCATCATGATCGAAACGCCTGCGGCGGCGATCATGAGCGACCGTCTCGCCAAAGAAGTCGATTTCTTCAGCTGCGGCACGAACGACCTGACCCAATACACCCTTGCATGCGATCGTCAGAACAACGATCTCGGCCGTTTCTACAATCCGCATCATCCGGCGGTTCTGCGCCTTCTGAAGATGGCTGCGGACAACGCACACAAAAACGGAATCTGGATCGGCATCTGCGGCGAGCTCGGCGCCGATCTGGAGCTGACGGAAACCTTCCTGTCCATCGGCATCGACGAGCTTTCAGTCAGCCCGCGTTCGGTTCTCCCGCTTCGCAAGAAGATCCGCGAAACCGATACAGGCGCCGTACGGGATCGCCTGATCGCGGACCTGATGAACGACACCCCGACCATCTGATCCCCGGAGCTTCAAACAGGGCTGCCTCCGAACGGTGCTGCCGTGCCGCGGAGACAGCCCTTTTCATTCAGCGCAGCAAGGGGAATTCACTTGCCTGCCGTCTCATTTTCCCATGCGCCTTAACCTCTCCGGAATCACAGCTTATTCCATATGCAATAGACAGCCGAAAGAATTGCAGTTATAATATACGCGTATGGATACGGTGCGCCTGAACCAACCCGTCTGCGCTGCCGAAAGGATTTGGAGATGCGGTTCTTCGCCCTGCTGCTGGTCGTTCTCTTTTATACGGTCACTTCCGCCTATGCGGAAGCGGCGCAATCCGCTGCAACCATCACGCCTCTCCCCGCCAGCGTGCGCGCGCTTTTCGATACGGACCCGGAGCAGAGCGAACGCTACCGCCGGTATATGCAGCCGCATGGCGGCACGTCTCCCGCATCCGGCCAGAGGCTCGGCAGCGCGCTTAACGGCTCCGACAGGATGCTGTACGACGTCGTATACCAGTGCGCGCAGTATGCCGTTCTGAACGGAACGCCGCTGCGTACAGTGCAGGTGGACTACACCGACATCGGCATCCGAAAAGCGGTATGGAGCGCCGAGGAGCTCCGCGTTTCCTCGTTTCTGACATTGGTTCAAAGCGATCAAGCCAATGCCGTGCGGAACATCGAAGACCTGCTGGGAATAGATACCGATGCCGTGGTTTACGCTCTTTCCTTCGATCTCCCGTACGCCATTTTTCTGACCACACAGATCCGCATCAGCCACGGGATTTCCCTCACCGATTCGCAGATGATCCTCGGGCACCTGACGGTGCAGTTCACCAGCCGCAGCGCCGAACACGGCATCAGCAGCCTGCGTCAGCAGGACATCAACTGCCAGTTCGACATTGCGATGATCGTCGCCGCGGACATCGTGGCGCGTCACGCGCATGAGAGCGATTTTCAGAAGCTGCGCAGCTACCGGGACGAGATCTGCGCAATGACCGATTTCAATTTTGCCGCAGCCGGCCTTACGCCTTTTGAAGGTTCCGAAGAAGAAGCGCTGATCGCAGCGGACTACGGCCGGATTGCGTTCTGGGTGTTTGACGACGACGACGAAACCGATGTGGAATGCTCCGGCTACGCCAAGGCTTTTCAGTATCTGTGCGACCTGAGCAGCTTCGGCAGCGGTTTGAAATGCCATTACGTCGGCGGATACGCAAACGGTGAAAAGCACGCCTGGAATCTGGTGGAAACGGCGGACGGCGCCCGCTATCTCGTGGACGTTACGAACTGTGACGACGGGCGAATCGGCGCGGGAGGACAGCTTTTCATGAAAGGCGCCACGACCGGCAGCGTCTGGCAGGGCTATACCATCCAGCTCGGCGACAGCCAAATCACCTACTGCTATGACGAACTGCTGCTGAAGCTCGCCGGACCCGACGCGCTGGCGCTTTCATTGGAAGACTTCCGGTGAGAGATCCCGCGGCGAAAGCATTCACGGTTCATGCTGCAGCAGTTCTCCTCTGTCCGGCAGTCCGCTTTTTGCGGCAGCCGCATTTCCGTTCCGGAATTTCCTGCCGGAATCCTGTGACATTATAGATCAACCGGGCGGCATGCTGCCGCCCGGCGCGATTGGCACCCAGAAGATCACAGAAGAACCCGCCTTCAGCTTTCGCGCAGGATGAATGCGTTCACGATTTCGCCGATGTACGCAGTGTGGAAATCCCCTTCGTTGGCGCCGCCGGCATAATAGCGCTTCCGGATGTCCTCCGGAATATCGCAGAGCGCCTGATCCTGCTGGTACAGCACCCGGCACTCCAAAGTCAACGGGTATTCCAGGATGCCGGGCGTGCGGATCGTATCCGATTCGATGAGCGTCAGATGCGCTGCCGCGGCTTTGTCGACCTGACGGCCAGACTGGCTGCCGCAGATGCGGAACACATCCGCACCGAGTTTTCCGCTCAGCGGAACAGACACTGTAAACTCTCCTGTTTTATCCAGCAGCGGCTTGGTATACCGGCTCTGGCGCACGTAAACCGTGAAGGTTTCCCTTCCCCAGATGACGCCCAGATGCCCCCATCCAATCACCATGCTGTTGAACTTTTCGCCCATCGTGTTCAGCAAAATGCCGTCCGGCAGCGCTTTGACGATCTGCCCCGCATAATCAAACGCGCTGATCTTCTCTTTCATTGCAGGATCCCTCCCCGTAACAGTATATTTGCAGGTACTTTTCCAGGACCGGCCGGATCGGCGGCGAGACCGTCTCCGGATCGAGCTCATCGCACCGGAAAAAGCGCAGTTCCTCGATTTCCCCTTTCTGCGGCCGCATTGTACCGTGCCATTTGCGGCAAAGATACACGATTTCGAAATTGGAAACCTCGTCGCCGTTCGGGTAGATGTAGTGGGCTTCGGGCCCCGAATTGACACAGAAGAACTCCAGTTCATCGGCAATCAGGCCCGTCTCTTCAAACAGCTCCCGCTTCGCGCAGTCCTCGACCCGTTCGTCGATCTCGAGCGAGCCGCCCGAGTAACCCCATTTGAGGTTGTCGGAGCGCCTGCCCAGCAGCAGCCTTCCTGCCGCATCCACGCAGATGACGCTGGAGCCGCACTGGATGATCGTGCGGTGCCCGACCAGCTTTCGCATTTCCGAAATGTATCCGCCCATGCGTCCTCCCTTGTGAGCGCCGCCGCGCAGCTGCCGTTCGCCCCGGTTTGAACAGAAGCGCCCCGATCGGGGCGCTTCCTGACTGCCGTCTTCGGAAATCTTCCGTCATACGGGCATTGTTTTGTTTTCCTTGTCCAGCAGAGAGTTGTCCAGCTTCAGCGTCTGCGCCTCGCGCCACTCGAAGAACTTGGTGGCGACCTGCGGGAACAGAGCGTAGCTGAGCACGTCTTCCTCCTGGGTGAGGTACTGCGAGATCTCCTTGCGGTAGTTCTCGAGTTCCGGCTGAAGCAGATCCGCCGGGCGGCAGGTGATGATCTCGGCGTCGCCGATGACCTTCCTGCGAACCTCTTCGTTGACCGGCGCCGGCAGCTGGCCGTATTCGCCGCGCAGCAGGGCCTGGCTTTCCTTCGGATTCATCTTGTAGCGCTCGCCCATGATGACGTTCATCACAGCCTGCGTGCCGACGATCTGGCTGGTGGGGGTAACCAGCGGCGGGAAGCCGAAATCGGCGCGCACGCGCGGCACCTCCTCCAGCACGGCGCCCAGCTGATCCGACTTGCCGGCCTGCTTGAGCTGGTTGATCAGGTTGCTGAGCATGCCGCCCGGCACCTGGTAGATCAGCGTCTTGACATCCACCTGCAGGATCTTCGGATCGCGCACGCCCTGCTCGGTCAGCTTCTGGGCGACGCCGCGGAAATGCTCGGCGATCTCCGCCAGCTTGCGGATGTCGATGCCGGTGTCGTATTCGGTGCCCTGCAGCGTTGCCACCAGCGCTTCCGTGGCTGGCTGGCTGGTCCCGTTGCCCAGCGGGGACAGCGCGCAGTCGACGATGTCCGCGCCGGCTTCGATGGCCTTCAGGTTCACCATATCGCCGGTGCCGGTGGTGTTGTGGGTGTGAATGTGAATCTTCGTTTCGGGCTTGAGCGCCTGACGCATCTTTTTGACCAGCGAATACGCTTCGTAAGGAAGCAGCAGGTTCGCCATGTCCTTGATGCAGACATTGTCCGCGCCCATCTTCTCCAGCTTCACGGCCAGATCGACGAAGTAATCCTCGGTGTGGACTTCGCTGATCGTGTAGCTCATCGCCGGCTCGCAAATGCCGCCGTATTTCTTCGTCGCCTTGATCGCCACTTCCAGGTTGCGGGTGTCGTTCAGCGCGTCGAAAATACGGATAACGTCGATGCCGTTTTTCAGGCTCAGCCGCACGAACTCGTCCACCACGTCGTCCGCGTAATGCTTATAGCCGAGGATGTTCTGGCCGCGGAACAGCATCTGCAGCTTGGTGTTGGGCATGGCCTCCTTCAGCTTGCGCAGGCGCACCCAGGGATCTTCGTTCAGGAAGCGAAGGCAGCTGTCGAAGGTCGCGCCGCCCCAGCACTCCAGGGAGTAGTAACCGATTTTGTCCAGCTTGTCGCAGGCGGGCAGCATGTCCTCGGTGCGCATACGGGTCGCGGCCTGGGACTGGTGCGCGTCGCGCAGGATCGTATCGGTAATCATGACTTTTCGTGCCATATTGTTCCGTTCCTCCTGTGGTCAGGCGGGGACGCGGTCTGAAGCCCGCCCCCGCCGAAAAAGTGCAGTAAAGCTTACGACATCCTGAACAGGGAAAGGAAGACGCCGGCGGCGATTGCCGAGCCGATGACGCCGGCCACGTTCGGGCCCATCGCGTGCATCAGCAGGAAGTTGCCGGGGTTTTCCTTCTGGCCGACCATTTGCGACACGCGCGCCGCCATCGGAACGGCCGATACGCCGGCGGAACCGATCAGCGGGTTGATCTTGCCGCCGGACAGCTTGTTCATCAGCTTGCCCAGCAGCACGCCGCCGGCGGTGCCGAAGGCGAACGCGCATACGCCCATGACCACGATTCCCAGCGTACTCAAGGTCAGGAAAGACGGACCATCAGTAGTCGCGCCGACGGTCACGCCCAGGAAGATGGTGACGATGTTGATCAGCTCGTTCTGCGCGGTCTTGCTGATGCGCTCGGTCACACCGGAAACGCGCATCAGATTGCCCAGCATCAGCATGCCGATCAACGGCGCCGCGGAGGGCAGCAGGAACGACACGACGAGGGTCACCAGGATCGGGAAGATGATGATCTCGGTCTTGGAGACCGGGCGCAGCTGGCCCATCACGATCTGGCGCTCTTCCTTGGTGGTCAGCGCTTTCATGATCGGGGGCTGAATGACCGGCACCAGCGCCATATAGCTGTATGCCGCCACCGCGATCGGGCCCAGCAGCTGCGGAGCCAGCTTGGTGGTCACGTAGATAGCGGTCGGGCCGTCCGCACCGCCGATGATGCCGATGGACGCGGCCTCTTCCGGCTTGAAAATGCCCATCATCATCGCGCCCAGGAACGCCACGAAGATGCCCAGCTGGGCCGCGGCGCCCAGCAGCAGCGATTTCGGGTTGGCGATCAGCGGAGCGAAGTCGGTCATCGCGCCGACGCCCATGAAGATCAGCGGCGGGTAGATGCCCAGCTTCACGCCCTGATACAGATAGTACAGCAGACCGCCGTTCGCGTCGGGAACGCGATAGGCCATCTGGCCCAGTTCCTCTGAGAACGCCAATACGATGTCGTGGACATCTTTGGATTTGACTGCCGCGAACTTGATCGCGTCTTCATAGTTGGTAAAGAACTGGAAGGTGGGATGATCCATCAGGCCGGCCATCGGCAGGTTGCGCAAAAGCATACCGAAAGCGATGGGCAGCAGAAGCAGCGGCTCAAACTGCTTGACGATGGCCAGGTACAAAAGCACAAAGCTGACCAGAATCATCACCAGCTGTGGCCAGGTTGCGTTGGCGAAGCCGGTGGTCATTGCGATCGTCTTCAGGGATTCCAGAAAATCCACATGGAACTCACTGCCGTCATCGCCGGAACCGAGCGTCGTCAGTTCCTGCACCTTTTCGGCGGGGATCGCTGTCATCAGATCGCCCAGCACCGGGCCGGCGGGCTCCTCCGCTGCTTCCGCGGCGGTTTCGGTTTCCGCCGGTTCTGCGGCGGGTTCTTCCGCTGCTTCCGCGACGGGTTCGGTGGCCGCTGCCGCTTCGGCGGCTGCGGTTTCGGGGACTGCTTCAGCGGCGGCAAACAGCGGCAGCGCGCATGCGACGAGCAGAAGGCTCAGCATTGCGGCCAGCAGTGCCGTACTGAGAGAGCGGCGTTTCATGAACGGTTTCCTCCTTCAATCGGCGTTACTGAAGCGCAATCAGGCCGTCGCCGGTATTGACGGAACTGCCCTTGCTGGTGAGCACGGCTGCCACGACGCCGTCGCGGGGAGCCGGAATGTCGTTTTCCATCTTCATGGCTTCCAGCACCAGCAGCACATCGCCCTTCTTGACGCTGTCGCCGGCTTTGACGTTGATGGACATGATGTTGCCGGGCATCGGGGCGGAAACGGTTTCCGCGCCGGCTGGTGCTGCCGCGGGAGCCGGAGCCGCTGCGGGAGCGGGGGCTGCTGCGGGAGCGGGCGCCGCGGCTGCCGGTGCAGGGGCC
>JAFWEY010000012.1 GCA_017512675.1 Clostridia bacterium
AATTGATTATAAACCGGATAGAGATGCACACTATATGGACGACGATTTTGGAGAAGCGCCGAAGGCGCAAGACGGTGGCAGCCCGCAGGGCTGGCGGATGAGGTTTTGGCGCTCAGGTACATTTGCCGTGTGCTGTATTTTCGTCGTCTGGGTACCAACTATATCTTCACTCTTCACTCTTCACTCTGGCGAACGAGTTCGCCCGTATCTCCTGCGAACTCGTTCGCCCGTGTCTTGCAAATCCGCGGGAAACGGCGTATAATACTGACAGCCCCGCGGGGCATGCTGTGCTCCGCGCGGCCGGACAAAGGAGGTATATATAATAATGGAGAAGAATACGCTGCCGCTGATCGTGATCGGCATTCTGGGGGTTCTGCTGATTCTCTGGCCGGGCACCACCCTGAACCTGGTGTGCAAGCTCGCGGGCATCGCGCTGCTGCTGGTGGGCGCGAGCAGCCTGTACCAATGGTGGCAGGACAAGGACCGGAAAGCGGCATCCGCCGCCCAGGTGATCGGAAGCGTGGTCGCGCTGGCGCTGGGCCTGTGGATTCTGCTGCACACCCGCGCGTTCGAAAGCCTGATCCAGTTCGTGCTGGGCATCGTGATGATCGCTTACGGCGCGCTGGAGCTGTACCGCGCCGTCAAGGACGGGCAGGGCACGGTTCTGAAGGTTCTTCCGATCGTCGCGCTGGTGCTGGGCCTGATCATCTGCTTCAAGCCCTTCGGCAGCAACATCCGCATGTTCTCCGTTTTCGCCGGCATCGCGCTGATCTACACCAGCGTGACCGGGCTTCTCGGGGAGAGAAAATAATCCGCGGCAGAAAGGCGGCGCGTTCCCGCAGCAGGGGAACGCGCCGTTTTTGTGCGATCCGGCTTTCGGCCGCTTGAAGCCGGCCGGTTTACTGCGCCGGGGCCTGCGCGTTTTTCCGGTAGATGAGATTCAGCCCCTTCAGGGTGAGCAGGCCGTCCAGCACGTCGATTTCGTTGGTTTCATCGGCGACCAGCAGCGCCAGGCCGCCGGTGGCGATGACCTTCGCGTGCGGCGCGTTCAGTTCTTCCTTCATTTTGCGCACCAGATACGTCACCTGCCCCACGTAGCCGTACACGATGCCCGACTGCAGGTTGGCGATCGTATTGCGGCCGATCACGCATTCGGGCTTCACCAGCTCGAAGCGGGGCAGCTTGGCCGCGTGCTCGGTCAGCGCCTCCGCCGCCAGCCGCAGGCCCGGGCAGATGGCGCCGCCCAGGAATTCCCCCTTGCCGCTGACCACGCCGAAGGAAGTGGCGGTGCCGAAATCGATGAAGATGCTCGGCCCGCCGTAGATCTCCCAGGCCGCCACCGCGTTGGCGATGCGGTCGGAGCCCAATTCGCGCGGGTTGTCGTATTTGATGTTGATGCCGGTGCGGATCCCCGGGCCGATGGTCATCGGCTCCACGCCGAAGTAATTGCGGCACATGTGCTCGATGGTGAAGTTCACCGTGGGCACCACAGAGCTCATCACGATGCCGGTCACCGCGGCGCGGGTGTACCCCTTGTCCCGGAACAGGCCGGAAAGCAGGATGCCGTATTCGTCCGAGGATTTGTACCGGTCGGTGGAAATGCGCCAGTAGGCCGCCATTTCGTCGCCCTCGAACAGCGCGGTCTTGATGTTGGTGTTGCCGATGTCCAGCGTCAGGATCATGTTATACCCCCCTGTTGCCCGAAGTTTCAGGACTGCAGTTTTCGCAGCGCCCCCGATTTGCTGAGCGCCGCGGCGATCGCGCCGGTCATCACCGCGGCGACGATCATTTCCACCACCGCGTTGACGCCCACCGAGGCGAGAATGTACGCCAGCGCGCCGCGCCCGGCCATCAGGCCCCGCAGGTATTCGGTGTTCCCGAAAATCAGCACCAGCGAGGACATGAACAGCAGCGTGTTGAAGAACGCGGCGGCAAAGCCCGTGACCGCGCCGCCGGCCCCATAGCCGAGCCTGCCGCGAACGGCTTTCCATACGCCGGCCGCGATCAGGCCCACCAGAACACGGGAGACGACGCGCTGCACAAACATCAGCAGCGGACTGGCCGACACCAGCGCCGCGCCCATGGGGCTGAAGCCCATCACGCCGAAGCACTGCAGAAAGCTGATCAGCCCGAAGGCGCCCCCGATGATCAGGCCGCCCCGAACGCCCATCGCGATGGCGGCGATCGCCACCGGGATCATGTTGAAGGTAATGGAAAGGCCCGCCGGCTGCGGAATGTTGATCATTCCCAGCACCACCAGCACCGCCAGAAGCAGCGCCAGCAGGACGAGATGCCGAACTGTGAACCTGTTGTTCGCGGAATTGACCGAAATGACCTGAGATGATTTCATGCTTGATACCTCCGTTCGGGTTCGCACAGGATACCCGACGTCCCTGGGAAAACAGACGACCGGTTCGGCTCACACGATACCGACCAAGTTAAATCTATCACAATCATGATAAAGGCGCAACGGGAATCGTGTTAAGTAACGAAAGGCGAAGGCGAGCGCGCCCTGTGGGCGATGAAGCGAGCCTGCAGCCCAATGAGCAAAGGAGCATGCGAGCGGTAGCGATGCAGGCGACTATTGCGAATTGAGAGTTGTTAGAGTTCGGATGCTGTAACTTGACATCCAGGCAACGAAGACACAGCACACGGCAAATGTACCTGAGCGCCAGAACCTCATCCGCCTGCTTCGCAGAACCTCATCCGCCTGCTTCGCAGGCACCTTCCCCTGGATGGGAAGGCAAGAGCAGGGTCGGAATGATGTGCCGATTGATGAGCAGCGATTCGATGCCGGAAGAAATTGCGGGCGCACCGCGCTGCGCTTGGGGCGCCCCTACAATGGATTCGGAACGCTGTGCCGATTGATGAGCAATTATTCGATGCCGGAAGGGTCTTCCCCGTAACCCGTTGTCCCTTCGCAGCGCAGCGGCCGCGAAGGGACAAGTAATTTCGGGTTGGTAAGGCGCGAAGGCGAGCGCGCCCAGTGGGCGATAAAGCGAGCCGGAAGCGGGCTGAGCAAACGAGCGGGCGAAGCGCAGCTGAAGCACGCGACTATTGCGAAGCTGACCGAAGCGCCGAAGGCGCAAGAAGTCCCTTAC
>JAFWEY010000094.1 GCA_017512675.1 Clostridia bacterium
TCCCGCTGCCGCCGTCAGTATACATATACGTCTCGGTCTTCCGCGTGGAGATTGCGCGAAGCTGGGAAAGCTGGGTGTCGGTCAGCGGAGTCTCGACCGGGATCAGCGGATAAAGAACCGTTACGCCACCGCTCACGCCATTCATCATGGCTTTGAACTGATCGAGCGTGGTGGTGTTGTACGTTCCGTAGGTAAACGCAAACCGTGCATAGGTTTCGTTTACATCGATATACTGAGAATTAAGCGTTGACAACGACGATGAAACTGTACCAATATTGCTGACGCATTTGATGCGTGATACCCCGTCAATCTTTACGTTGCGGTTGATCCCCGATGACGATTGTCCGATGATTTGCACAAGGTAAATATCCGCAGAAGTGTTTGTCGATTTTGTCGCACCGCTGATTTCCTCAGAAGTAAATGTATGAACGCCGACACGCTGCGTATATACACCCTTCCCCAGATCGATCGTATCACAGACCCACTGCTGCCCCGTGCTGTCGGTGTAGTTCCCGCCGTCGGATACGGCAATGCCCGGAAGTCCGGTGGAAGGGACGGTGACGGGGAAGGTCGAACCGGCATATGCTTCACTTGAAATATCCAGAGAAGAAGAAATGTACAATTCCGGCTTGAATACCAGATTGCTTCCGGTCTTTCCGCTCATGATTCGGCAATTGACTGCATACAAATGAGATTCCTGAACCGTATAAACAAAGCCTTCACCGTTGTCGAGAGACGACCCGGAGTATCCCTGCGGATAGTTCCCTGTGGTACGATCCCACAAATAAGCATTGTAAGTGCTGCTCGAACCCCCGGACGGACATCCTTTTATCACGACAGTGGTGCCGGCCGGCAGATAGATTGTGCCGGTTCCGAATACGGAATTGCCGCCGTTTGCCGTTCCGTTCGCGGTATACGTGCCATCCGCGTTCTTTGTCCACACGACCTCTCTTACGGTTCTGCCGGCTTCTGTCGGATTCCAGATGTTTTTCCCGCAGCAGATCACATTCAGCGTCCCGCTGCCCCCCGCCGTGCCGATCGGCACCGGCGCGTCCGGCGCCGGCGTCCCGTTCTGCGTCGATTTGCCGTACAGGATGATGTCACGAACCGGTGCGTCGATGCTGGGGGAGAGGTGCAGCAGCTCGCCCTGACAGGCGTCGAAAGCGCCGGTATCGCGTTCCAGCGCGGTCACGCGATCGGGCAGATTCAAGCTCTCGATCTCCCCGATCAGCGACTCGATCTGTTCCAGGAGATCCGGCGAAGGATCGACGCTCTCTTCCGCGTTGGGATCGTACGCGCCTTCCACGACATTGTATTTGACGGCGTTGGTCACAAGCCGCTCGCCGTCCTTCGTCCCGGTCACGCCGAAGCGCAGCTGCCCGACCTCCGCCATCGCCTCGTGCGGGATCGTCGCCAGCCCGTCCGACACCTGCGACAGGTACACCTCGCCGTTGGGCGCCCAGAAATACGCGATTTTCCCGTATCCTGTCCACGCTTCATCGAACTCGAACTGCACCTGCATTGCCAGCACGGTCTGATTGGCCAGCAAAGGCGCTTTCGTCAGCCTGATCTGTTCGCCGGAAACCGTTGCCTGAATTGCGATCATCTGTCATTCCTCCCTCTCACGCCGTCGCCGGGATGCCCAGCGCGATGTAACTGAAGCCCGGTATGCGGCCCACGCTGTCGCCGTTGTAAAAGCGGATCGTGAAGCCCTCGCTCGTGACCGATCCCTCCAGCACCGCCGCGCCGCAGCGGCCGAACGCGCCCGCGTTTGTCTTCGCGCAGACGCTCACAGTTACCACCGGTACGGTGCCGCAGGCAAACGGCCGGCGGAATTTCACCGGAATATCCATCGTCGTGCCGGCGTTGACCGCGCCGGGCGAAGCAGCATACCCGGCCTGCAGGTTTTCGATGCCGCCGTACAGCAGCGCCGGATAATCGGATTCGAAGAAGTGCTCCTCCCTGGTGCTGTGGGAATAGCCGCCAAGCCGCAGGCCGCCCCAGCTGCTCTCGTGCAGGTTCGTTCGCGCCTGCGCCAGCGCGTATTCCGCGTACGCGGTTTCGTATTTGTCGCCCCAGGCCAGCAGGAAGAACCAGTCGCGGGATTTGTCGAACGTCTCGTCCATCAGCGTCGCGTCGTCTTTCACGCCGTCCAGGAAGGCCTGCGCGCAGTCGTCGAAAAGGATCCCGCGGTCCTCTTCCGTCGCCGGATGCCCGCAGGCGATGTACATTTTCAGGGCGAACCCGTCATACGGCGCCGCGCTCGTTACCTTCGCGGTCACCATCGCGTGCTCGCCGCTTTCCTTCTTTTTGCCTCCCGCGTCGCAGCGGACGACTTCAAACCCTGGCTCAACCGCCGGACAGAAACGCTGATCGATCATCGCGCCGTCAAGCGGCGTATCGAGCACAAAGGTTTCACTTCCCGCGTATGCGCTGATGCGAAGCAGCAGGCCTTCCGCTGCGCGTTCGCCGCCTGCCAGCGTTTCGGCCAGGCGTTCCGCACCGTCGCCGGCAGCCTGCGCAGTCAGATGAATCTTCCGCGTTGAGCGATTCGGGAACCCCTGGATCGACCGTCCGAAATCTGCCAGCGGAACAAAAACACTGTCGCTGTCGATAAAGCCAAGTTCCGCGCGGTACCCTGTCAACCGCTTCCCGCTGGTGTTTGTCAGCGACAGCTCCGCCTTGATGGTATCGCCGGACAAAAATACGGACGGGGTCACGATCA
>JAFWEY010000095.1 GCA_017512675.1 Clostridia bacterium
CTGCGGGGCGGCATGATCCTCGGCGCGCTGTATTTCGTCTGCATGGTGTTTGAGATGTTCGGCCTGCGGCTGATCGACACCGGCGTCAGCGCGCTGGTCGGGAATATGGCGATCGTGCTCGTGCCGCTCCTCGCGGCGCTGCTCACGCGAACCCTGCCCAGAAGGAAGACGATGTTCTGCGCGATGCTCGCCGTCGTCGGCGTGGGCTTCCTGTCGCTGACCCAGGGGGAAAGATCGGGCGGCGGCCTGGGAATCGTTCTGGCAGTTCTCGCGGCGGTCACCTACGCCTTCTGCATTCTGGCGACCGGGAAAGTCAGCCGGGACGCGGATCCGATCACCGTCGGAATGGTTCAGCTGGGGGTGATGGGGGCGCTGAGTCTCGCCGCCGCGCTGGTGACGCGCAGCGCGGATGTGCCGCGAACCGGCGGGCAATGGCTGATGATGCTCCTGCTGGTCCTGCTGTGCAGCTGCTTCGGGTTTGCCTTTCAGCCGCTCGGGCAGAAGTATCTTCCCGCGGAGGAAGCAGCCGTGCTGACGGTGGTGAACCCGTTCACGGCGAGCGTAATGGGCATCGTGATCGCGGGGGAGAGCATGAGCGCGTTCAAGCTGATCGGCTACGTTCTGATCCTGACCGCGCTGGCGGTGTACAGCGTGAAAACGGAAAACGGGAAATCCTGAGCCCCCGCCGGCGCGATCCGGCACGCGATGCTCCGCACGCGCAGGAATGTTGACAAAATGGAAAAAACGTGTTGACAAACGCTGCATTACCGGATAGAATTTAAATGATTCCTACAGAAAAGAACGCTGATGCCGGCAGTGCGAACGAACGCCGTCCGGCATCGTCTGCATCACCACCAACGCCCGCATCGACGGCGTTGAAGGCGCGTCCTCCGTCGACGCGGATCCCTACGAGCAGGCTGCCGTCAACGCCCGCATGGCGCTGGAAGTCGTGCCCGAGGGCGCTACTGCCGTCATCCTGCGCGGCCCGGCCGGCAACTTCCACGCCGACGAGCGCCTGAAAGCCTGGAACGCCGAGTTCTTCGACAAGAGGCCCGACGTCAAGGTCGTGGGCGACGATTATGCCAACTGGAACAAGGACGAAGCGATGGCCCTGATGGAAGACTGGGTGACCGCCAACGAGCAGCCCATCGGCCTGATCGCCTCGATGAACGACAACATGTGCGCCGGCGCGCTGGAAGCCGTCAAGGACAACCCCGATTACGCCAACGTGCTTTCCTTCGGCGTGGACGGCACCGCGGAAGCCTGCCTGCTGATCGAGGAAGGCCGCATGACCGCCACCTGCCTGCAGAACGCCTATGAGCTGGCTGAACTGCTGCTCGATTCCGCCCACAAGCTGCTGACCGGCGAGGAGACCCAGATCGACACCGATGTCGGCAACCCGCTGTACACCATCGACAACGTGGCCGAGCTGCGCGAGATCCATGTAAAAGCGGGCGCTTTGCAATAAGCGAAAGCAATGAGTCAGGTTGTAAGCCTGAAAACAGGGGCCGTTCCGTTTCGGGGCGGCTCCTTCTTTGGCGGCTCCTTCAAGGAGAAACGAAGCCGCTGCCCCTGGGGAGGAGCGGGCCGCCTTTTCTACGGCACCTGCGGATTCGCCTGCGCGTTTCCCATCCGGCGCCGCGGGGCCTTCCGGCTGCCTTAAGGCAACACCGCACAATTCGCCGGCACGCCCGGCGGCGCCTTTTGCGCCATCCATTTCCTGCAAATTTCTCGATTTACCTCCAGTAAACCTTCGAAATCTGTAGGAACGCCTGACGCAAAATTCACTCGCCGCCCGACCACCTCATTTGTGCGGTATTGCCTTAACGATCCCGGAGTACAATATACCTTCGCCGCGGACGCGGCGGGAACCCGGCGGAAACCCGGTGGGAAAGGATGCACCATTGAACGATAAAGCCCTGGAAAACAGAAGAATCCGGGAAGCGCTGTGGCGCCTGACGTTGCCCATCGTGCTGCAAAACCTGCTCACCGCCGCGGTCAATTCGGCGGATGTGATCATGCTCAATTCCGTGAGCCCGGATCACGTTGCGGCGGTTTCGCTGGCGTCGAATTACGCCAGCCTGCTATTCACGCTCTTCTACGGCCTCGGCACAGGCGTCACGATGCTGTGCGCGCAGTATTACGGCAAAGGCGACATGCGCGCGATCGACGTCGTTCAGGGCATCGCGCTCCGGTTTTCCGTACTGTCGGCGATGCTGTTTTCGGCCTGCGCCGTGCTGATTCCGGAACCGATGATGCGCCTGTTTACGCCGGA
>JAFWEY010000096.1 GCA_017512675.1 Clostridia bacterium
CAACATCAAGCTGCCGGACGGCGTTGAAATGGTCATGCCGGGCGACAACATCGACATGGACATCTCGCTGATCACCCCGATCGCCTGCGAAGAAGGTCTGCGCTTCGCCATTCGCGAAGGCGGCCGCACCGTGGGTTCCGGCGTCGTCATCAAGATCTTCGAATAATTTCAGGCACCTTCAAGCGCGCCGCCTCCCGGGCGGCGCGCTTTTTCATTGCGTTTCCGGAGAAGGCACGCGCTGAGGAACGGGCGTCGGCGCCGCTTTCCCGGAAGACGGAACGCCGCCGGGGCCGCCGGCGCCGGGTCCGGACCGCGCGGGCGGTTTTCGCCATAAAAACGGGGCTGCCTCCTTCGAGGCAGCCCCTGCTGTTCGTATCGGTCGCTTACAGTTTTCCCTGCTTGTCCAGGATCGCGGCATGCGCGGCTGCCAGACGGGCAATCGGCACGCGGAACGGCGAACAGGACACGTAGTTCAATCCGACCTTGTGGCAGAACATGACGGAGGACTGGTCGCCGCCGTGCTCGCCGTAGATGCCCAGCTTGATTTCCGGACGGGTCTGACGGCCGAGCTGCACCGCCATTTCGATCAGCTTGCCGACGCCCACCTGGTCCAGATGCGCGAACGGATCGTAATCGAAGATCTTCTTCTCGTAGTAGGAATCCAGGAACTTGCCAGCGTCGTCGCGGGAGAAGCCGTAGGTCATCTGGGTCAGGTCGTTGGTGCCGAAGGAGAAGAACTCCGCTTCCTCGGCGATCTTGTCGGCGGTCACCGCGGCGCGCGGGATCTCGATCATCGTGCCGACCTTGAAGCTCAGCTTGACGCCCTTTTCCTTCATGACCTTCTCGGCGGTGTCCACGACCACGTCGCGGACAAAGGCCAGTTCCTTCACGTCGCCGACCAGCGGAATCATGATTTCCGGATGGATGACGATGCCCTTCTCCTGGGTCACTTCGATGGCGGCCTCCATCACGGCGCGGGTCTGCATTTCCGCGATTTCCGGATAGGTGATGGAAAGGCGGCAGCCGCGGTGCCCGAGCATCGGGTTCAGCTCGTGCAGCTGATCGATCTTGGCGACGATCGCTTCCGGCGTGGTCTCCAGCTCCCTGGCGATCTCCTGGATCTCTTCGGTCATCGTCTTGGCGGGCAGGAATTCGTGCAGCGGCGGATCCAGATAGCGGATCGTGACCGGGCGCTCGCCCATCACTTCGTAGATGCCCTTGAAATCGCTCTTCTGCATCGGCAGGATCTTGTTGAGGGCCATCCGGCGCTGGGATTCGGAATCCGCCAGGATCATTTCGCGCACGGCCGCGATGCGGTCGGCGGCGAAGAACATGTGCTCGGTACGGGTCAGGCCGATGCCCTCGGCGCCGAAGCGCACGGCGGTCGCCGCGTCCTTCGGGTTATCGGCATTGGTCCTGACGCTCAGGCGGCGCGCCGCGTCCGCCCAGCTCATCAGCGTGGCGAAATCGCCGGACACGTCGGCTTCTTCGGTGGGCAGCGCTTCGCCGTACACATTGCCGGTGGAGCCGTCGAAGGACAGGAAATCGCCCTCGTGGAACTCGAGCTCGCCGACGCGCAGAATCTTGTTCTCCTCGTCGATCTTCAGATCGGAGCAGCCGGCGACGCAGCAGGTGCCCATGCCGCGGGCGACGACCGCCGCGTGGCTGGTCATGCCGCCGCGCCCGGTCAGGATGCCTTCGGCGTAGTTCATGCCTTCGATGTCTTCCGGCGAGGTCTCCATGCGCACCAGAACCACCTTCTGTCCGCCCTTGGCGGCGGCGGCGACTTCGGAAGCCGTGAAGTACAGCTGTCCGCAGGCGGCGCCCGGAGATGCCGGCAGGCCTTTGGCGATCGGCGTCGCCTCTTTGAGCGCCTTGCGGGAGAACTGCGGATGCAGCAGCGCGTCCAGCGACCTGGGCTCAACCTTCAGCACCGCTTCTTCCTTGGTGATCATGCCTTCGTTGACCAGGTCCACGGCGATCTTGATGGCGGCGGCGGCGGTGCGCTTGCCGTTGCGGGTCTGCAGCATGTACAGCTTGCCGCGCTCGATCGTGTATTCCATGTCCTGCATGTCGCGGTAGTGGTCTTCCAGCTTCTTCGCGATGGTGGCGAACTGCTCGTAGACCTCGGGCATGACGTCCTTCAGGGTTTCGATCTTCTGCGGGGTGCGCACGCCGGCCACCACGTCTTCGCCCTGGGCGTTGATCAGGTACTCGCCGTACAGCTTGTTCTCGCCGGTGGCGGGGTCGCGGGTGAACGCGACGCCGGTGCCCGACTTCTCGTTCAGGTTGCCGAACACCATCGACTGTACGTTGACCGCGGTGCCCCAATCGCCGGGGATGTCGTTCATGCGGCGGTAGTAGATGGCGCGGGGATTGTCCCAGGAGCGGAACACAGCCTTGATGGCCTCGATCAGCTGAACCTTCGGATCCTGCGGGAAGGATTCGCCCTTCTCGTCGCGGTACAGCTTCTTGAACAGCACGACGGCGGCCTTCATGTCCTCCGCGTCCAGCTCGGTATCGAATTTTACGCCCTTTTCCTCTTTCAGCTCGTCCAGCAGCTTTTCAAACTTCGCCTTCGGAATCTCCATCACGACGTCGGAGAACATCATGATGAACCGGCGGTAGGAATCATAGGCGAAGCGCTCGTTCTGCGTCAGCTTGGCCAGGCCCTTGACGGATCCGTCGTTGAGGCCCAGGTTCAGGATCGTGTCCATCATGCCGGGCATCGAAACGCGGGCGCCGGAACGCACGGAAACCAGCAGCGGATCGTCCGGATCGCCGAATTTCTTCTCGCAAACCTCTTCGGTCTTCTTCAGCGCGGCCCGGATCTGGCCCATGATTTCGTCGTTGATCGTCTTTTTGTCGTGATAGTACGCGGTGCAGGCTTCGGTGGATACCGTAAAGCCCTTGGGAACCGGCAGTCCCAGCTGCGTCATTTCCGCCAGGTTGGCGCCTTTGCCGCCCAGCAGGTTGCGCATGTCGGCATTGCCCTCGTTAAACAGGTAGACATATTTGTGTGCCATGCTGTCCCTCCTCGTCATTTTCATTCTTAAACCATCAACTGATAATGACATTATAATGCATGTCGCGGGAAAAATCTACAGAAGGCAGGTTAATTCCCTTATATACATATTACGCTGCTGCGTTCGCTGCGCGAGCTTGGCTTGGAATCCTGCAGGCAGGATTCCAAGCCGTTTTTCAGATTTTCCTGCATCCTTCGGATGCGGGCGGAAAATCTGCAGGGAAACCATTTTTGCTTTCGGCAGCAAGCTGCCTTCGCAAAAATGGCTCCTCGGTGTGGCGGAGCCACACCTGCGGAATGGCGCAAAGGGAACACCCTTTGCAATCCTGTAGTTACTTGTCCCTTCGCGGCCGCTGCGCTGCGAAGGGACAACGGGTTAGGGGGAAGAACCTTCCGGCATCGAATAACCGCTCATCAACCGCCACATCGTTCCGAGTCCGGCTCTTGCCTTCCCCTCCAGGGGAAGGTGCCTGCGAAGCAGGCGGATGAGGTTATCATCGCCCGCAGCCTGTGCCCGCGCAGCAGGGTATGCGGGATGAAGCGAACCGGAAGCTGCCCGAAGCGCGATGCGCAAGACACGAGCGGGCGAAGCGAAGCTGAAGCACGCGACTATTGCGAAGCTGACCGAAGCGCCGAAGGCGCAAGATCGGAGGCGAGCGCCCGCTGTGCGGGATGAAGCGAGCCGGATGCCGGCTGAGCGC
>JAFWEY010000097.1 GCA_017512675.1 Clostridia bacterium
AACGAAAAACAGGATCACGGACATACAACTGATTGGAACGGAGACAGCTGATATGCAGATTTTTGAAAAAGACATAGCGATCGACATGGGGACTTCCACCACGCTGCTGTTTGAGCAGGGCAAGGGGATCGTCGCCCGCGAGCCGACCGTGGTTGCCGTCGATAAATTCAGCGGAAAGATCCAGAAGGTCGGCATGGACGCGCAGCGGATGCTCGGCAGGACGCCGGCCAATATCGTTGCGATCCGTCCCATCAGTGCCGGGGTGATTTCGGACTATGAAATGGCCGCGCAGATGGAAAAGGAGCTGGTCAGCCGGATCACTTCCTTCAGCCTGTTCAAGCCGTGCGTGCTGTGCTGCGTGCCCAGCAGCATCAGCGGCGTCGAAGAGCGCGCCGTCATCGACGCGGCGATCGAAGCCGGGGCCCGCAAGGTCTTCCTGCTGGAAACCGGCGTCGCGACCGCCCTTGGCGCCGGCGTGGATATTTCCAAGCCGGACGGGCATATGGTCATCGACATCGGCGGCGGCACGACGGAGATCGCCATGATCTCCGCGGGCGGCGTGGTGGAGTGCGAATCCATCAAAACCGCCGGCGGCAGCTTCGACGAATCGATCGTGAAGTATATCCGCAAAAAGTACAACATGCTCATCGGCCTGACCGCCGCGGAGGAACTGAAGAAGAACATCGGCTGCGTGATGCAGCGCCCGGATATGGGAATTGAGGAAGTCCGCGGCCGGAACCTCGCAAACGGTTTGCCGAAAACGGTCAACGTCAGCTCCAACGAACTGATCGAAGCATTTGTGGAACCGATGAACGACATCCTCGAGGCAATCCATGCCGTCCTCGAGCGCACGCCGCCGCAGCTGGTCGGTGACCTGGAGCAGAACGGCATCATCATTTCGGGCGGCGGCAGCCTGGTTTACGGCATGGACCGCCTGATTGAACGCAGCACCGGAATCCGCACCATGCCGGTGGACGATCCGATTTCCTGCGCGACCTACGGCGCAGGCAAGATGCTGAAGCATCTGGACGAGATGAAGGACGGCATGATGAACTTCTACCGGATGCGGCAGCTGCGATAAGGGAAGAGAAAATGGATTTGGTTGAACTGTATCAGAAAGTAAGAAAAGAAGACAAACCCCTGTCCTGCGCGGCCGTCGTCGTTGCGGCGGGCAGCGCGCAGCGCATGGGCTTTGACAAGCTGGGCGTAATGCTCGAGGGGCAGCCCGTCCTGGTGCGGGCGATCATGCCCTTTGAACTCTCCCCGCTGATCAGCGAGATCGTTGTGGTTACCAGGGCGGACCGGCTGGAGGAAATCGCCGAGCTCTGTGACCGCTACAATCTGAAAAAGGTGTCCGGCGTGGTTGCCGGCGGAAAGACCCGCACGGAGTCTTCTCTGGCGGGCGTCATGGCGGTGAAGAGCGACTGCGGCCTGATTGCCATCCACGACGGGGCAAGGCCTTTTGTCAGCCAGGGAGTCATTGAGCGCTGCGTGATGAGCGCCAGCAAACAGTACGCCGCCGTCCCGGTGCTGAAGAGCACCGACACCCTGCGCGAAGTGGATGACGAGGGAACCCTGTCCGGAACCTGCGACCGCGACCATGTGGTCCGGGTGCAGACGCCGCAGGTGTTTCTGGCGGACCTGCTGAAGGGCGCCCTGACCGACGCCGTGCAGCGGGGCATCAGCTTTACCGACGACGCAACCGCGGTGGAACGCATGGGCGTTCCCATCCAGACGGTGGAGGGCGACGAGGAGAACATCAAGATGACCACGCCGCAGGACTTTGTGCTGGCCCGCGGGATTCTGGCGCGCCGCGCGGAACAGAAGGAAGCGAAAGCATGAGAATCGGGCACGGTTACGACGTCCACCGCCTGGTGGAAGGACGGAAGCTGATTCTCGGCGGCGCGGAAGTTCCTTATGAAAAGGGGCTTCTGGGCCATTCGGATGCGGACGTGCTGACCCACGCCGTGATGGACGCGCTGCTGGGCGCGGCCGGCCTCGGCGACATAGGGCAGCATTTCCCGGACAGCGATGACCGCTTCCTCGGCGCGGACAGCCTCGAACTGCTGCGGCAGGTCTGCGGGATGCTGTCAGAGCGCGGATACCGCATCGGCAATGTGGACGTGACGGTGATTGCGCAGCGGCCGAAGCTGGCTGGCTTCATCCCGGCCATGCGCGAAAACCTTGCCGCGGTCATGGGCCTGCGCCCGGAAGATGTGAACGTGAAGGCGACCACGGAGGAAAAGCTGGGCTTTACCGGCGAGGGGCTTGGAATTGCGGCCCACGCCGTGGCGCTGATTGAATAAGAAACAGAACCATCGGAAAACATCAAACAGGGAAGGAGACCGATCATGGATCTGGAAGGAATCAGAAAACTGAACAACTGGATACAGGCCAGCGACAACATCGTGTTCTTCGGCGGAGCCGGGGTCAGTACCGAAAGCGGCATTCCG
>JAFWEY010000098.1 GCA_017512675.1 Clostridia bacterium
ACTCTGCGGTCTCCGAACCCGGAAACCCCTGAATCGACGCCTTCAGATCGTCTTTTGCCGGTACGGCGACGAACTTGCGGTAAAAGGCTCTGAAGCCTGCCTCCTTATACGTCATGAGATGATCCTCCTTCCCTTTGATGAATCCAGTCTATCAGAACTGCATTGGAAGCAGGTCGCCTGTCATGTGACATTTCTTTCAGGCACAGGGGGACGGCTCTCTGTATTCCCGGGAGCCGTCCCCCTGATATGTTCCCGCGCCCCTTTGTTCAGTCCAGAGCGCTCAGCTGCTCCGCCCGCGGCAGGTCAGCCGCAAAGGGCTCCACGTCCAGGACCGCGCGCTGCAGCGTTTCCTGGGCATCGATCGTCGGATTCATCCACTCCCCGATTCGCTCCGGCGGCAGAATCACCGGCATCCGGTCGTGGATAAAGCGAATCGGGTCGGCCGGTTCCCGGGTCAGCACGGAAAACACCGGTTTCCCGCCTTCCAGCCGGTATATGCCGGCCAGGTACATGATCCCCGCTTCCCGCGGCCTGATCGCGTATTTGATCTTCTCCCTTCCGCGCCGTTCCCATTCGAAATAGCAGCTGGCGGGAACCGCGCAGCGATGGCGCGCCATGCTCTCCCGGAACATCGGCTTCTCCGAGGCCGTCTCGCTGCGGACGTTGATCAGCAGCTTTCCGGAAGAGAGCGCATAGCCCCATTTCATCGGAAACGCGGTTTGGACCATGCTCTTCGAGTACGCCAGAACGGGAACGACGTCCGACGGGAAGACCTCGCCCCGGGTCTTCATCTGCCCCTCCGGCGCCCGGCGCCCGGCTTCCCTGACGATTGATTCCAATTCGAAAAGCTCAGAATCCTCTTCGATGTAATAGCGTCCGCACATGAAGATCCCCCCCCGCTTCAGCCGCCGCTGGTGACCGCGAGCCGGACGAGCTCGGAAATCATCTTTGAAACCCGCGCCCGGCGTTCCGGTTCCACGCCCTGGATCGCCTTGACCACCGCGATCCCGTTCACCGCGAGGCCCGCCCAGAACTCCCTGCCGAAGGACTGCGCGCCGGTCGCGCGAATGATTTCGAACAGGGTTCCGACCAGCTCCGCGCGCTCTGTTTCCTCCATTCCGGACAGCCACCGGTGGAACGCCGCGTCAAAGCGCACGCTGTCCTGCGACAGCTTCGGCATTCTGACAAAGCGGGGCCCCTCCACCTGCCAGGAATACGGATCGTGCTGCAGCACGCTGATCGAATTGCTTCTGACGATCCCGTATTCCTGCGGGTGCGCCAGAAGCATGCCGACCACCGAACCCTGCGGCACGAAGGTCTTCAGCCTGTCGGCTATGCGGCGGTACATGGCCGGCGCGTCCATACGGTCGCTCAGCCCGGGGCCGTCGTAATTGTATACGGCGCGGATTCGCCGGAGCACCGCGTCCGTCTGGCAGGCGGCAGCGTACATCGCCAGGTTTCCGCCCTTGGAATGGCCGCCGGTCAGGATCGGCCCCGCACAGGCCTCCGCCGCCCGTTCCAGGTACTTTCTCGCCGCTTCCTGCGCCGCCACCGGCTTTGAAAAGGCCAGGCAGCAGTCCTCCTTCCAGCCGACGATCGTTCCGTCGGTGCCGCGAAACGCGACGTACGCGGAGCCGTCCGCCATGCGCAGCGTCACCGCCGAAAACTGCAGATCGGCCGCCTCGTCGAATTCGTTGACATAATCGCACACGCGCATTCCGCCGAAGCGTTCGCTTTCGCACAGCAGGCGAAGCGCCTTCGCGTCGTTCTCCGCTGTGAAGCCGTCGGATACCGGCCCTTCGAACCCTTCGGCGGCTTCGCGCAGGCTCCCGGCGTTTTCCGGAAACCGCTCCCAGGAAAACATCGCCGTTTCCGCCAGGATCAGCCCGTCCACTTCGTTCGGTCCGATCCGGTCAAAGGGCAGATCGCCGCGCCATTTGATGTAGTCCAGTATGTTGCTCATGGCTGTTCCTCCCCGGAATCCTGCCGTTTGCCCCACGGCGGCCGAAGGATCCGGCGGCTGTCGAGCTTCTCCCGTTTCGCGTCGATTTCGCTCTTCAGCCTTCGCATTTCCTCCGTCGCCGTTTCTTCACGGTACAGAAGGGCCAGCAGTTCATCCTGCTTTTCGATCAGCGAACCGCGAATCGACGATCCCGGTTCCAGCGCGCCGCGCAGCTGTTCCCGCCTTTCCGCCAGATGCTGTCCCATCTCGTCCAGGCGCGTTTCCGCCTCCCTGCGGATCCGCTCGCTTTCCTTTCTCACGGCTTCCATGCGCGCGGCGATGCGCTCCGTTTTGTAGATCACCTCCGGATACGCGTCGGCGAAGCGCCGGTGGAACAGCGATCGGTCGCTCAAAAGCAGCCTGATCTCGGAGTTGATCTGTTCGGTATTGTCCGCGGTGCTCCTCTCCACGCCCGTCTTGACCAGCCGAAGCACAAAATGCGAAACCGTGTAATCCGCGGCGAACACCGCTAAGAGCAGCCCGCACGCCCATTCCCTCGCCGCCGCGGTCAGGCTTTCAAGCCGCCGCAGCAGCACCGGGTTGATGCCGTGCACGATCACAACGCCGCCGATGCCGAACAGAACCAGGTTGCCGATCCACACCCGTCCGTTCAGGTTCATCGGCTTTTGGCTGTAATCCCACCAGCGGGCGTGATACCGCTTTTCCAGCAGCCAGCTGACCGCGTATTCAACGGCGCCGCACAGCACAAAGGACAGGCAAAACGTGGTGCCGAAGGCCGATTCGAAACGCGACAGCGCGCCGTCCGCCAGCGTGATCAAAACCGCGCCGGTGCCGTAGATCGGCAGCCACGGGCCGGCGAGAAACCCGCGGTTGATGAAGCGCCGGTACTGGATCAGTTTCAGTACGACCTCGATGCACCAGCCCAGAAACGAGTAAGCGAAAAACAGCAGTACCAAATCGATCAGGCATTCCATACCATCCGTTCCCCTTCTCCGGCGGCCCGGCCGGCGCGGTTTTCCCGTTCCGGCCGTTCACGCCGCCGGCGCGCGGAATCAGGCGCCGCCCGTTTCCGTCAGAAATTCGTCGATGACCGCTTTGTGAAGGCGCGAGAACACCTCCGGATCCTTCATGCCGGCGGCCTTCCCGTCGATCCGGTCCGCGCGCTTGAGCAGATTGGTGGAAGAGGTGGTAAAAATCTCGTCGGCATCGTACAGCGCTTCCAGCGTGAACGGCTCTTCCCGGACCGGAATGCCGAGGCGCGACGCCGCCGCCAGCAGATGCGCCCGGGCAATGCCCGGCAGAATCAGATTGTCCAGCGGCGCCGTGATCAGCGCGCCGTCCTTCACGATGTGCACGTTGCTGTGGGAGCACTCGGTCACCCGTCCGCCCGGACGCCAGAACACGCATTCGTACGCGCCTGCCTCCTGCGCCTTCTGGTTGGCCATCACCGAAGGGATCAGGTTCAGCGTCTTGATGTTGCAGTGGAGGAAGCGCGTGTCTTCGTCGGTGATCAGGTGCACCGGCTCGACGGAAAGATCCAGCTTCTTCGGAGACAGCGTCACCCACAGGTTCGCCTTCCCCTTCGGGAACGCATGGGTGCGGGGCCCGCCGCCCCGGGTCATCTGATAGTACAGGAACAGATCGCCGTCGTCCATTTTGCCCACCAGGCTGTTCAGCAAATCCTTCAGCTCCGCTTTCGACAGCGGCGCTTCAATCCGCAGCATCGACGCGCTGCGAAAAAAGCGGTCCACGTCTCGTCCAGCGTGAAAATGACGTGATTCCTGCACAGCTGCGCGTCGTAAACGCCGTCCCCGAACCAGCAGGCCCGGTCGTTCATCGGCACCGTCATCCCGCTCAGTTCGCCGATTCTTCCGTTGTAATAACCCAGTTCCTTCATTTCAGTGTTTCCCTTCCCTCTTCACTGCGCGCGGGTCGCGCGCGTTTTCTGCCGTCCTGCCGCCTTCTATTCGTTCCCGTTCAGAAATTCCCGCAGACAGGGCACCCTTTCTCCCTCGAGATCCGTATCCGCCGCCGCGTTCCACATCGACTGCAGAATCGCCTCCTCCGCGCATTCCCCGACAGCGCGGAACGGCAGGTTCATCAGCTCCTCCCGCAGGATCCGCTGCGACAGGAACCCGTCGCTTTCCCGGACGCGCGGGGCCGTGGTAAAGCCCACCGCGATTTCGCCGCTCCCGTGGCCGATGTAGGATCCCAGCCGCGCCATGCCCACGGAAGTGCGCCGGAGCACCCGCTTCAGCTGCCGGGAAGACAGCGGCAAATCGGTCGCGGCGATCAGGATGATGCTGCCCTGATCCGACTCCGCCAGCCCCTCCGGCAGCGCAGCCATGCGCAGATCGCCGGACGCACCGTAATTGCTCTGCACCAGCACGCCCACCGTAAAGGTCTCGCCGCCGATTTCGATCCGGCGGGACGAAGAGCCGATGCCCCCCTTGAGCCCGTAGCAGGTCGTTCCGCGCCCTGCGCCGACCGCGCCCTGCGCGAAGTCCTCCCCCGCGCTTTCGATCGCGGCAAACACCTCGCGCTCTCCCACCGGGCGCTTCGCGATATCGCTCAGCCGGCTGTCGTTGCACTCGCACACCACCGGATTCACCGAGGTCAGGCGGATCCCGTCCCGGGCGCACAGGCCGATCATGTAGGAAACCACCGCGTCGTGCACCCGCCCGACGTTCAGCGTGCCGGTCAGCGCGATCGGGGTTTCCAGCGTGCCCAGCTCCTCCACCTGCACGAGACCCAGGGTCTTTCCGAAACCGTTGAACACGCAGGCGGCCGCCGTCAGCTTTTCCAGAAACGGATTCCGGGGCGGCGGCAGCACCACGGTTACGCCGGTGTGGCAGCCGCCGTCATCCACCGTCGCATGGCCGACCCGCACGCCCGGCACGTCGGTGATCAGGTTGCGCGGGCCATGCGGCAGCTTCCCGATTTTCATGTTCACAGCGCATCACATCCTCAGGTATTCGTCGATATCGAACGGAATCAGCGGTTCGTCCCGCCGCAGGTACAGCGGATGATGGGGATGCCCCTTCTTTGAAACCGGGCCGCACCGCACCCATCGCGCACCCTGCGCCGTCCCGACAGCGCGGAAGTCCCGCACGCAGTCCGTCAGCCACCCGCGCTTTTCGATGATGTTTCCCCACGCCGCCCAGACCGTCCTCTGCGCGCAGTGCGCCAGGCACCATTCAAACGCGCGCAGGTTTTCGCGGTGCAGGCGTTCGTTGAACCGAGTGTCCATGTCATCCGGCGATGTGGCCCGCTGGGCGCAGACGTTCAGCATGACAAAGGAATCGAACCCGTTGCCCAGCGCGATTCGCTCCACGCTTTTCAGCGTCGGGTCCAGCTTCTCCGGCGCCGCAGTGGACGGATTGATTCCGATGCAGAGCAGCGGATTTTCGCCGCGGGTGCCCAGAATGTACCTGTATTCGGTGTAGTAGTTCGGAACGAACAGCCACTTCGCGGTGTCGTATTCGGCGCACGGCCGCAGCGCGGCCTCCAGCGCGGCGTCAAACGACAGATCGCCAAGGGTTCTTATGTCCGCCGACGGCGTATGATGTCTGATTGCCGTTCCCTCCTGTCGCACATGTCCGGCGGCGCGTCACAGATACCGGTCCAGCTTCTGCCAGAGCGCCTGCTTTCCCCGATCCACACGGTCCCGGATGCCCTCGCCGGCAGCCTTCAGCTTTTCGAGCGCGTTCGCCTGCCCGGCCTGGATTTCCCCGCGGATTTCCCGTCCCAGCGCGCTCAGCTCGCTCAGCGCTTCCATCAGTTCGCCCTGGGTGCGAAACAGCGCGTCGAGGGGCTCGCGCCGGCGTTCATACAATCCGGACCGGTGCTTCTCCAGCACGGTTTCATAGCGGTCTGCCGCCCTTGAAACCGCGTCCTCCCAGGACAGATAGATTTCCCGCCCCGCGGCTTCGCCGACCCGTTTCACCGTTTCCGGCGCGGCGCAGAGGGCTTCCAGCCTGGAAGCCAGCGACACGTCGTTCCCGTCGAACAAAAACCCGGTCCGCCCGTCGTCGATCCCCTCCGCGGCGCAGGAGCCTTCGATCAGCACCGACGCAAGATCGCTGGCCGCCGCCTCGCGCACCACCAGGCCGTTGGTGTCGAAGGTGGACGGAAACAGAAACAAATCCGCGCGGGCGTACCAGGCGCGCAGCGTCTCCCGGTCGCTGACCGCGCCGGGAAAGAAGCATACGCCGCCGAGCCCCAGTTCCGCCGCGCAGGCCCGAACCGCTTCCCCGTCCGCGCCGTCGCCGACGAACACCATGCGAAACGGAATCCCGCCGGTCCAAAGCCGCTTCAGCGCGCCGAGAATCGTGCGCAGGCCCTTGTACCACATCAGCCGCCCGACGAACAGGAACACCGGTACGTCCCGGGGCAGATCCCATCCCGCAGTCAGCGCTTCCGCCTTTTCGCGGGGCATCCTCCCGCGGGGAAGGTCCACCCCGTTCTGCATGACGACCGTATTTCCCTCGTATCCCAGCGCCCGCAGGTTGTCTCCGGCGCCGCGGCTCACCACCCATACCTCGTCACAGGCGCTGATGTTACCCACCAGCACCGCGGCCGCGCTTTCCTGCAGCCGCTTCAGCCGGATCGCCCGGGCAATCTCGATATCGTACTTCGTGTGGTACGTCATCACCAGCGGAAGATTCTGCGCTTCCTTCAGCTGCCGGGCGAGGAAGGCGGAGGTCATCGGACAGTGCAGGTGCAGCAGCTCCGTGTTCTCCAGCCGGACGCGGCGGGCGATTCCCGGCGAAAACGGGTATCCCGTTACGTACCCGACCAGTTTTCTGGTGTCCACGCTCGGGTACCGGAGCACCGGAAACGGATACACGCTGTCATCGGCGCCGGGTACCGCCGGCGTCACCACCAGCGCGTGCCCGTGACGGGATTCGATGCACTCCGCATAATTCAGCACCGCGTTCGCCACGCCGTCGATCGTCGGCGGAAACGCGTCGTTCAGAAGGCAGACCGTGTGCTGTGGCATATGCAAAACCCCTTCACCGTGATCGGCGCGGCGCGGCAGGGCGCGGGCCGTTTCCTGATTTTACCATATCGCCGGCCAAATGGCAATCCGGAATTCTCGGAAAACCGCCGGGGCTGCCTCCCAGGAGACAGCCCCAGCCCTTTGGATTCCCGTCAGTGCAGCCGTTCCGGCCCCGGCCGGGACGGCCCGCCGCGGGCACGGTGCGCCGGCGAACCGCGTTACAGCATTCCCGCCGCCGAATCCAGCAGCGTCACGATCGCGGCCGCACTGGCGTCCCCCATGGGCAGCAGCGTCTTCGCGCTGGTCAGCATCGAATAAACCGCGGAATTTCCGGTGCCGACGATCTCCTGCGCCTGCCCGATCAGCATATCGATCGCGCTTCGGTTGGCCGACACGCCAGCCTCCGCCAGGGCCTTCGCGCCCGCCAGCAGGGATTTTGCGGTTTCGGCGCCGCTTCCCTGCCCGGCCGGGGCTTCTTCTTCCGCTTCGGCCGCTTCTTCGGCAGCCTCCTCAGCCGCTTCCCCGACTGCTTCCGCCGCTTCTTCGACGG
>JAFWEY010000099.1 GCA_017512675.1 Clostridia bacterium
CTCTTCGCTCTTCACTCTGGCTCGGCGCCATGGTTGGCGCCGAGCCCTGCGCCCGAGATTTCTTCCGGCATCGAATAACCGCTCATCAATCGGTATAGCATTCCGATCCTACTCTTGCCTTCCCCTTCAGGGGAAGGTGCCTGCGAAGCAGGCGGATGAGGTTTTGGCATTTAGGTACATTTTCCGTGTTCTATGTCTTCGTTGCCTGGGTACCAATCATATCTTCACTCTTCACTCTTCGCTCTTCACTCTGCCAGGCGCCATGTATGGCGCCTGGCATGGCTCTCGCCTTCCCCATCATCGGCCTGCGTTTTGCGCTTGAAGAATCCTTCTTCCTATGGTATCATGCAGAAAAGAGACGGAAACCGCGCGGAACACGGCTGCGAGCCGGCGGCTCCGGAACCGTTTTCGCCGGCGGCCGCGGAGGGGAAAGACATGATCGCGCTTCGGAAAATGACCCGGGAGGAATACCGGCGCTTTCGGCAATACAGCGTCGCCGATTACGCGGAGGACCTGATCAGAGGCCGCGGGCTTGACCGTCAGCGGGCGCTGGCGGAGGCGGAAGCGGAATTCGACGGCATGCTTCCGGACGGGCCGGATACGGAAGGCCGGTTTCTGATGACCGTCGCGGACGCGCAGGGGCAAAGGGAGGTCGGCTGGATCTGGTTCTCTTATGTTCAGGGTGACGGCGGGGCCCGGCAGGTTTTTCTGAGCGATCTCCTGATCCGTGAGGAGGACAGAAGGAAAGGCTGCGCAACGGCCGCCCTGTCGGAAATGGAGAAGACGGCAGCGAGCGACGGGCGCACCGAGAGCGTGCTGTACGTGTGGGAGTGGAACGAGGCGGCGTATCGCCTGTATCGGAAGTGCGGCTACAGGGCCGTTCGGCGGGGCGAAGGCGGAACCTTCATGAAAAAGCCGCTGGGGCCGCGCGGCGCGCAAGCGGGCGGTCTGCGCAAACCGAAAGGGGAAGAGGGCATGGAAACGAGGTATTACACCGTCGAGCGCATCGACGGAGACTATGCGTGGCTCAGGCGAACCGATGCCGAGGAGGAACCGCTGCTGGTGGCGCGGGCGCTGCTGCTGGAGGAGATCGACGAGGGGACGAACCTGGAGTACGAAATGCTTCAGTACCGGATCGTATGAAAATCCTCATCGACGCGGACGCCTGTCCGGTGACCCGCATCTCGGAGCGGACGGCGAAGGAATACGGCATTCCGGTGGTGCTGCTCTGCGATACGAATCATGCGCTGACTTCGGATTACAGCGAAATCCGCGTGATCGGCGCCGGCGCGGACGCGGTGGACATCGCGCTGATCAACCTGTGCCGCAGCGGGGATATCGTCGTTACGCAGGATTACGGCGTCGCGGCGCTGGCACTGGGAAAAGGCGCGAAGGCCATTCATCAGAGCGGACGATGGTACACGGACGAGAACATCGACGGCCTGCTGATGGAACGGCACCTGGCGAAGGCTGCCCGCCGCAGAAGCAGGAACCACCTGAAAGGCCCGCCGAAGCGCAGGGAGGAAGACGACCGGCGCTTTGAGGAGAGCTTTCGCAGGCTGATCGTGAGCTGCCTTGAAAGCGGGTGACGGGAATTCGCAGGTTCCCCGGGCCGCGCGGAAGCCTTCTGCCGAACCTGCGCGGCGGGGAACGAAGGAGAGCACCGAACCATGATCTGCATCATTCGCCACGGAAGGACCGAAATGAATGACCGGCATGTGCTTCAGGGCCGGAGCGACTGCCCGATGAACGCGAAGGGCATCGCCCAGGCCGGGGCGGCAGCGCGCGCGCTCGCGCGGATGGGCGTCGTGTTCGGCCGCGTCTTTTCGAGCCCGCTGGCCCGCGCGGTCCAGACCGCGGCGATCGTCGCGCCGGGCGTGGCGGCGGTGCTGGACGATCGGCTGATCGAGATGGAATACGGCCCCTGGGAGGGCATGGATCTGCGCGCCCCGGCTCCGGAGCTCGCCGCGTTCTTCAGCGATTTCGTTCACAATCCCGCGCCGAAGGGCATGGAATCCCTGGCGTCTGTGACGGCGAGAACCGGCGCGTTTCTGGAGGAAATCCGGCCGCTGGACGGAAACATCCTGATTTCCACCCACGCGATCGCGATGAAGGGCATTCTGGAATGCCTGACGCCCGGTTCGAACGGCAGCTTCTGGCCGAAGCACATCGGCAACTGCGCGGTCTACGCGGCGGAGAACGGACAGGGCGGATTCGGCGTTCCCCGGGAGATTTACCGGTCCGGGGAATAGGGCGATGGCCGCCTGTACGGACCGATACCGAGCGACGGAAAACGGAGGGAAAATCATGAACGGGAGAATTGTAGCTGTGAACGCCGGCCCGCGCAAGGGATGGAATACGGATACGCTGATTGCCGAGGCCGAATCCGGCGCAAGGGCGGCCGGCGCGTCCGTCGAGCGGTTCGATCTGTTTCGCCTGGAGAGGTATACCGGCTGCATCTCCTGCTTCGGCTGCAAGAAGGAGAAGAACAAGGGCCGGTGCATATGCCGCGACGGCCTTACGCCGGTGCTGGACGCGATCCGGGAATCGGACGGGCTGATCATCGGATCGCCGAATTACCTGTCGGAACTGACGGCGTCCTTCCGGGCGCTGTACGAGCGGCTGATCTTCCAGAACCTGACGTACAATCTGGAAGCGCCCTGCTGCAGCAGGCGGTCGATCCCGGTGCTGCTGATCATGACCAGCAACGCGCCGGACACCGCCTATACCGAACTGGTGGAAGGCTACCGACAGACCCTGTCGCGCTTTGTCGGGCCGACGGAGGTTCTGATCAGCGGCGAAACGCTTCAGCTGAAGGATTACGGCAAAACCGACTGGCCCTGGACGATGTTCGATCCTGAGGCGAAACGGCTGCGCCGCGAAACGGTATTCCCGCAGGAGCGCCTGAAGGCGCGGGAAATGGGCGCGGCGCTCGCGCGGAAACAGCCGGAAGAATGACGCTGAATGCCGCGGGGCTCCGGGGCTTCCCGCCCGTTTGCGGCGAAGCGGCTCCACGGAAATCGGACGAAGAAAGGCTTGGCGAAGAGCGTGTACGAACTGATTCAGGTGTCGGAAAGCAGCTATTATATCCAGTGCCCCGCGAAGATCGGCGTGATTCGGACAGGCGGCGATGAAGTATGCCTGATCGACAGCGGCAGCGACAGGGACGCGGGGAAGAAGGTGAAGAAAATCCTGGATTCCCGCGGCTGGAGGCTGCGGGCGATTTACAATACCCATTCCCATGCGGATCACATCGGAGGGAACGTGTATCTCCAGGCGCAGACCGGCTGCAGCATCTACGCGCCCGGGATCGAACGCTGCTTCACCCGGCATCCGGTTCTCGAACCGGCGTTCCTGTACGGCGGCTGTCCGCCGAAGGAGCTGCGGCACAAGTTCCTGATGGCGCAGCCGAGCGACGCGCAGCCGCTGACGGAGGACGTTCTCCCGCCGGGGATGAGGGCAATTCCGCTGCCCGGCCACTCGTGGGATATGGTGGGCTTCCGCACCGGGGATGACGTCGTGTACCTGGCGGACTGCCTGTCAAGCGAAAGCACCCTCGAAAAGTACCGAATCAGCTATCTGACGGACGTGGCGGCGTACCTTGCAGCCCTTGAAGCCGCGGCGGCGATGAAGGCCAGGCTGTTCATCCCCGCGCACGCGGAGGCCGCGGAGGACATCGCGCCCCTCGCCCGGAAAAACATCGGGAACGTGCATGAAATCGCGGACCGGATCGTCGGGCTTTGCGGCGAACCGATCGCCTTCGATTCGCTGCTGAAGCGCCTGTTCGACGCGTACGGCTTTTCGATGACGTTTGAACAGTACGCGCTGGCGGGAAGCACCGTGCGCTCGTACCTGACGTGGCTCACGGAGCAGGGCAGGGTTCGGGCCGGATTCGCGGAGAACGCGCTGAAGTGGAGCGCGGTCTGACCGGTTCCGGAAGGCGCGCTCCGCCGAAAGAGGCGGGCGGATGAGGACGCTGCCGGCATTCGCCGCCGCACAGCCGTACTGCGGAACCGATCGGACGGATGCGGCGGCGATACACCACGGGCCTGCGATGCGGACCGGCCGATGGAAGGGATTCCGGCGGACCTGCGCGGGTTCTGAAAACGCGAAAGGAGACCATGTATGGGAAAAATCATTCACACCAGCTATGAGGACTTGCGGCCCCGGCGGGACGGCGACGGCGATCTCTATGATTACGAACGGCGCCGCGCGATTCCGGAGGGCGCGTCCAGGCATTGCAGGGTCAGCTTTTACCGGCTGGAGCCGGGAAAATCCAACTATCCCTATCATTATCACCTGGACCGGGAAGAGGTGTTCTACATCGTCGGCGGCGAGGGCACGCTCAGGACGCCAGACGGGGAACGAACCGTCCGGACCGGGGATCTTGTATTCTTTCCGGCGGGGGAGAGCGGCGCGCATAAGCTGACGAACACCTCGCCTGACAGCCCGCTGCTGTATATCGATTTTGATACGATTGCGGAGACGGACGTGGCGGTTTATCCCGATTCCGGGAAGACGGGCATCTGGAGCCCGGCGCTCGGCAAGGTGTTCCGCCTGGCGGACAGTGTGGATTACTACGACGGCGAAGGGAAAGAATAAAGCCGGAGCGGCTTGTTTCGCTCCGGCACGCATTCACGGCCCCGTTTCCGTTTCAGGAGGAAGCGCCGGCCCTGCGGAACAGCGTTTCCTGATCCGGATTGCCGTCGTCGGCCCAGCGCAGCATGAGATCCGAATCATCGCCCGTGAGGGCAAAGCTTCCGGCTGCCCCCGCGACCTTCGCTTCGCCGAGGTCGGGAAGCTCCCCGGTGTCCGTGATCGGCACGTCCCAGAACTTGCCCTTGTCGTAGACGAAGCAATCCCGCTCCCCGTCGTAGCGGAGGGTGGCCTTGAACACCAGCGCGCCGTGGGTGCGGGCGATCACCGCTTCCGCGTCCCAATGGACGCCGCCGGGATTCTTTTCGATGGTCAGCACGGACATGCCGTCCGGGCTTTCCCATTCGCCGATCAGGTACGGGTCGAATTCCGCGGCGGCGTCGATTTCTTCCGCTTCGTCCAGGCGCAGGAAAACCACGCCGTCCAGCAGCCCCTCCGAATCCTCGCAGGTGAGCCGGCCGTCTTTCTCGGAGAACACGGCCGTGAGGCCGGTCGCAATGTCGTCGTGGACGTAATCCAGCGTTTCCTCGTCGTAGGACGCGAAAAAGCGCGTGCCGTCCGAGCAGATCAGCGTATCCGTGGCCGCGTCCCAGACGCAGCTGCGGTATTCGCAGAAGCTGTCGTCTTTCAGTGCCATGTCGCACAGGAAGGCGCCTTCATCGACCCAGATTTCCGCGGAAAAACCGTCGGCAACCCATGTGTCCGAAAAGCGGTCGGCCACGTCATCCGGAATGGCGGCGGCTTCGGCCAGGGCAAAACACGAAAAAGCCGCGGCAGCGATCATCGCAAGCATAAAAAACCTTTTGAGCATTACGGATTCCTCCTTCTTCGTTGGCGCTTCGGCAGCATCCATCGGGGCTGCGTTTGATCGGATTCTACCAAACCGTGCGTCATACGACTGTCACACACCGGGCGGAAAACAGTTTTGCGTTCAGAGGGTAGCTTCGGCGGGAAGCTCCCGACGCTTTTCTACGGTGTCAGCAGCCACGCGCAAACCTGGTATTGAGTTTTCCCGTTGCCTTCCGCGTACTGCAATTCATCGCGCTCAATGGAGATGATCCGCAGCGTTCTCCCGCTTTCCAGCAGGATATCCGGTTCGGTCAGGGTCTCCGACTCGAAATCGGCCAGCGGAAGAAGGACGTCGATTTGGATCGTATCGCCGTCCGCGTCGTCGCGCCATTCGTTGTCTTCATTCATCAGCAGGGAGAGCCACTTGGCGTGCCGGAATCCTTCCACATCCACCTCACTGTCCGTCGAAACGCCATACGCGAACGAACTCCGTGAAACCCAGTCCCGGTTCGGATCTCCGAAACCGAAAAGAGCCTCGGCCTGTTGGTTGAAACCGGCCTTTTCTTCCGCGGCATCCAGCTGCCGCAGAAAACCGGATGCCCGGCTGTCTTCCGGAAAAGTGTCGCTGTCGCAATACAAATACAGGAACTCCGCTGAAGACCAGATGATTTTCCGGTCCTCTTCGGAGGCGTTTTCGTTCGGAAGAATCCCGCCGCTGCCGTCCAGCATCCCTGCGTGCGCGAGCGCGCCGAACAATCGGGACTCCTGGTTCCGGCGCGCGAGCGCGCTGGCGTTCAAAGGGCTCTGCGGGGCCGCGGTCAGCACCAACAGCAGAACTGCGCAGACGGGGAAAAAGAGACGGCCATACCGGCGGAACAAAGCCGCGCCTACCGGAATCAGGCAGGCCGCCGTAAACGCGAGGCCGAGGATGCGCGACTGCGTCAGGCCGTAGGCCTCAATTCTGATGGATACGGCCACGGCCTGGGCAAAGATCACGGGCAGAAGCATCCATGCGCCGAAGCGGCTGAAAAGCCGTGAGAGCCTGTTTTCTTCCCCTGTCAGGAGCAGATGCAGCGCCGCGAACGTTCCCAGGGCCAGCAGTGCATAGGGGTTTATGCGCCCTGACGGCCATTCCCATTTCACGAGAATCGCCGCGATGTATCCGAACAGCACAATAAGAAGCAGCATGTATGCGGGCAGGATGACATAAGAGATCACCTTTCGCGAGCCTGGATCCTTCGGCGCATCGCCGTCGGGCAGAAGGGCGAACAGCAGGAACGGGGCGGCCAAAAGGGCGGATGCGGCCAACGCTGTCATTTGCAGCTGACCCGTCGTTTCCCATCCCAGGCCGCTGGCGAACAATTCCACCGCAGCGCTGACAAGCAGATTCAATGCCAGCAAGACGAGCACGGAGATTGAGGCGCAGCCGACCAGGCATCCGAGCGCCTGGCCCAACAATTCCTGCGGCCTGTCTCCCTTTGCAATCAGCGCGCCGCATAGAAGCGCCGCGGACAAAGCCACACCTATGCCGGCATCCCAATTGGGGGAAAACCGGCTGCAGAGGCAGAACATCCCCGCGCCGATCGCGAACCCGGCGATCGGAAGACCGGCGCGCAGGCGCTTCGCATTCAGCGCTTCGGACAGCAGCGTGCCGGCGACGGAATAGCACAGACCGCAGAACGATGCGAGAAAGACCGTCACTGCGACAGGATCATTTTCGCGTACGGGTTTGTCTTGCCAAGTGACAGGCTGCTCGCGGAGGATCCAAATTGCCGCAACCGCAGCGGCGAATGCCAGCATGCTGAACAGCATGGATGCCGGGAAACGGCGTTTGGCCCTGCTTGCCATCGCCTTGAGTGAAAAACCGCCTGCCATCTGACGAACCTCCTTCAGTCCCGTTTGCGGCCTGTCGAAAGGCGCGCGGCCGTCATCCTTTGCGCTTTCCGCTCCGGTGCTTCGGCGCTTCCGGATTCAGCGGATCCGGCAGAATCCGGCTTCGGGTGTATAAGCGCAGGATCCGTTTGTCCATATGGGCAACGCCCAGAACGTATCCGGCGGGAAGAACGGCACCTGCCGCGAGAAATGCGGCAGCCAAAACCGCAATCACGGGATTCCCCGGTTCTTCAGGGCGGGTTGCCGACAGATACCGGGCGCCCGATGCGGCAAGCCCCGCGCCGCATACCGTCATGGAGGCCAAAAGGAATCTGCCTCCGGGAATTCGATCCAGCTTTCTGCCGAATGCACCGTGCCGGAGATACTGCTCCAGCCACCGCTTTCTTTCCGCTTCCCGCCACGGCACCTGACCGTTTCGGGTCCTCCAGCTGTCGTAGGCTGAGGCGAAACGCTCCCAACCCTGCATGGAATCCAGACAGATCAGCCGTCTGCCCGCTCGAAACACCAGGTCTTCGGAAAAGGGGGAGAGCCTGATCCTGCACATCCGGGAGATCTTTTCGTATCCGAAGCGGATTTCCCTTCCCACGGCCGTCCTGTACCGGAAACCGCGGGAATCCCAGCGAATCCTGCAATTGGACGCGAGGAGCGAAGCGTATCCGGCAAACAGCGCGAAGAACGCAAAGAACCATGCGCCCCGGAACAGGAAGGCGGGAACGGCGAACGGAAGCCCGGCGCACAGGAAGAACACCGCGAGAGGCCATGGTTTGAAGGTCTCCTGTCCGTTTTGCCCTTCCCTGCGCACCCGAAAGATGCTAAAGCACGCATACAGATACAGCGCCGCGGCGAAAACCAACAGCGGCGATCTCTACAGGACAGCCATTTTGACGGCTCCTTTCAAAGCGTAGTATAGCACATTTCCGCGCAAAATGAAAGGCCTGCCGGGAACGGTTTGATACTGATTGCGTTCCGGCAGTCCCTCAGGCCGTACGAAATCGTATGAGACGGCAAAGGTACATCTATGCGCCTTTGTGGACGCGGAACGCGTCCTTCCATCCAAAACGATGTTTTGGATGGAAAGCAGTATGAGGAGAGGCGGCGAAAACCGGGCGGATTTACGCGGGCTGATCCGCGCCGGGCGGCCGCAGTTCGATCATCACGATCTCCGGCCGGTTGTACCACCGGGGCACCCGGGTCGATTCACGGGCCAGGCCGCGGCTGACGATCATCACGGTGCCGTTCTGCTCGTACCGCCCGCCGGCGTACGGCGGGAACAGCCCTTGGTTCGGCGCCCACAGGCCGTTGAGGATGCCCGGAATCCGCCACTGTCCGCCGTGGGCGTGCCCGGCCAGCACCAGATCAAAATCGAATCGGCTGTAGAAATCCATCATCTCCGGGCGGTGGGTCAGCAGAATGGAGTATATCCCGTCCTCCAGCTGATCGGCCAGCTGTACCACCTGTCTGCGGAAGCCGCCCTCGGTCCGCTCGGGAATGCCGAAACGGTCCGTCCAGGCATAGGGGTCGTCCGCGCCGCAGACGGTGATCCGGCTGCCGTTGATTTCGATCTCTGCCGTCCCGCCGCTGAGGCGGGGGATTCCGCATTCCGCCAGAATCGCCATCTTTCGGGCGAATCCGGCCTCGCCGCTCCAGTATTCGTGATTTCCGGTGACGTACCAGCAGGGGTATTTTCCGCCGATGCCCTGCAGAAAAGCGGCGGCATTGTCGTCCGGCAGATCGTCGTCGAAGATGTCCCCGCCGAGAAGAATCAGGTCGGGCGCTTCCGCGTCGACGGCCTCCAGCAGCTCCCGCTGCCCATCACCGTACGCGCAGGAATGCAGATCAGTGATCAGGGCGATTTGGACGGGGTGGGCAATTCCGTGGGCCTCCACGGTGTAGCGGCGAATGGCCAGAGCGTTGTAAAAGCCCGGGAGGGTGAGGAGCAGGAGGACGGCCAGAAGGATCAGGAGAATCTTTGTTCTTTTCTTCATGTGTGCTCCCATTTCATTCATATCTCAGCAAGCTGTTCAGGAGATCAGCGATCCGTTCCTTTCCCTCTGTAGTAAACCAATTATGCCCACAACCCGGCATGATCTCCGGCTCCGCACCGAAGTGTTCCCGGGCAAATCTTGCAGAGCGGTGGCTGACGATCTCGTCCTTTTCCGAGAAAAGGAAGCGAACAGGGCAGGCCGGGATTGCGCCGTTCTTTCGCACGAACCGTATGAGCCGCAGCAGTTCCAGATAGGGATGCGCGCAGGTCAGGTACTGCGCCGGATGCGCTGCGGTGACGCCATTGGCCTCCCGGGCTGCCCGGACAAAGGCATCGCCGGTTTCCCGCTCCGGGCGGGAAGCCAGGAGGCCGTACCGGAAATACCGCGCCGTGGCCGGTGAGAAAAAGATTGCGGACGCGGATGTCATCCGGCAGGCGTTCGATCAGGAATCGGAACTGGGCCGGGCTGCCCTGGATGCCGTGGACGAAGAGAATTCCTGTTTTCATGATGAAAACACCTGCACCATATACAGCATCATCACCCAAACCAGCAGCAGAC
>JAFWEY010000100.1 GCA_017512675.1 Clostridia bacterium
ACATCTGGGTCGGCTTATGATACATGTGGGAATTGAGCCCCACCGCTTCCAGCATTTTTCTGGCGCGGCGCTGCCGGCGCATTTTGTCCACGCCCTTGTACATCAGCGGCATCGCCACGTTGTCCAGCGCCGTGTGCATCGCGAACAGGTTGAACGACTGAAACACGAACCCGACGTGCCTGAGCCGGAACTCGACCAGCTTTTTTTCGTTCATCCGTTCGATCTGCTTGCCCGCCACCCGAATCTGCCCGTGCGTCGGTTTTTCCAGCCCGGCAATCATGTTGAGCATGGTCGATTTCCCCGAGCCGGAGCGGCCGATGATGCAGCAGAATTCCCCGGGATAGATATCCAGCGATACGCCGTCCAGCGCGCGCAGCCTGGTCTGCCCGACGGTGTAAACCTTTACCACGTCGGTCAGACGGATGATCGGCTCCCGGCCGCTTTCGGTTTCTGCCACTTCGGCGCCATCCTTTCAGCATCAATACCAGTTTGACGGTTTGCGCAGGCAAACGGTTGCAGGCGGGGTGGGAAAAGAATGAACAGCGGCCGCGGCTTCCTGCGAACCCCCGCGCCTGCGCGGGATTTCCCGCCGCTTGCAGGAACGCCGTCTCCCGACAGCGAAAACCCGCTGAACGGGCCGGACCGCGCGCGCCTTTGCCGGACGGCGGAAGCCGCGGCCGCGTCCGGCGGGATCTTTTTGACCCGCGTTTCTCTGTTCTTCCGTGCCGCCCCCCGGCACCGCTCAGTCCGGTTCGGCAAAAGCTCCGCCGCCCAGGCTGTATTTCGTCACCAGCACAGACGCAGGCGTGCCCGCACGGCAGTAAACGGCCATGTCCTCCACCGGACAGCCGGAAAACGCCCAGTACGCATCGAAGCCATCCTCCGCGATCTCCCTCAGCCCGTCCGGCAGCCGGATTTCCTCCAGGTTCACACAGCCTTCGAACAGTGCGCTGCGGATTTCCAGCATCCCCTGGGAGAGGGTCGCCTTTCGCAGTCCCGTGCAGTCCGCGAACGCGAAGGTATTCACATCCAGCACGCTGTCCGGAAGGACAATCTCCGTAATCCCGCAGCAGCCGGAAAACGCGCGGCGGCCGATGTACGTGAACTCCCCCGACGCAGGGAAGCGTACGCTTTCCAGTCTTTCGCAGTTCATGAACGTCCTGCTTTCGATCCGGCGCAGGCCGTCCGGCAGCACGGCCGTCTCAAGATTTGCGCAGTCTTCGAACGCGCTGCGGCCAATGCTCCGGAGCGAATCCGGCAGCTGTACGCGCTTCAGCGACCCGCAGCCGGCAAACGCGTACTCATCGATCGCTGCGACGCCCTCCGGCACGGCGACCGACGTGATCCCGCTGCCCGAAAACGCGCTGCGTGCGATGGTTTTCACCCCGAGACCGCCGGGGATGACCACGTCCGTCTCAGCGCCCGCATACCCGGTGAGAACCCCATCCGTTACCGCGAACACCGGCTCGCCGCACACTGCGCAGACACCGTCTTTTATCGCGTGTCCGTCTGTGCAGCGCGGATCGACGGCGCGCAGGCCGGCGCTCTGCACATATTCCCGGGCGGGCGATCCGGCTGCGCAGATTATCGTCGGATTCGCGCCTTCGAACGCCCCTTCGCCGATGTGTTCAATCGTCGCGGGCAATTTGATCACCCGCAGATTCCTGCAGTCCCGAAACGCTTCGCTCCCGATTATCCGAACACCATCCGGCACGGCTACCTGCGTCAGCGCAGCGTTGTACGCGAACGCTTTTTCCCCGATCGCGCGGATGCCGAGGCCGTCCAGGATTTCGACGTCGCCCGACGCGTTCGGGCATCCGATCAGCACATTCGTTTCCGACAGTACATATTCCCCAAGGCCGCAGACACTGCAGATACCGTCTTTCATAGAATGCCCGTCCGCGCAGCGCAGGTCGAAAATCTCCCGGCCACGGACGAAGCCCTGCTTTTCCAGCGCCCTTTCCGTGTCCGTCCCCGGCCGGCAATAAAAGCGGATTCCGTCGCAGTTTTCGAAAGCGTATTCGCCGATCTCGATACTGTCACTCAAAAGAACAGCCTTCTTCAGGCCACTATTCATGAAACAGTCTTCACTGATGCAATGCACTTTTTCCGGAATGACGATCTCGGAAAGTGTTCGGCAGTCGAAAAATGCATATTCTCCGATGGCGGTTACACCGGACGGAATACTGATGGACGCAAGTCTCCAGCATCCACAAAACACAAAATCATCGATATAAGTCACGCTATCGGGGAGGCGTATTTCAGGAAGATTCCCACAATCCTGAAACATAGCGTGTTCTATAGACGTCAGGCCGGACGGAAGCGATACAGAGGTCAGTCCTGTACAGCCTGAAAAGATCCCTCCTTCCATTTCGGTTATATTGTCCGACAGAATGACGGTTTCCAGGGCACTGCAGTTTTCAAAAGCCCCTCCGCCTATACTGGTTACGCTGTCCGGAATGGCAACGGACTTCATATTGCGGCAACCCCAGAAAGCATCTTTCCCGATCCCCGTCACCCCTGGTTCAAAAATCGCCGCCTGAATCAGAGCGCCTTTCCGGTTCCAGGGAAAAATCTCACCAAATATTTCCGGCCAATCGCCCATCGTTCCCATTCCCTTGACCGTAAGCACTCCGTTTCTGTCCAGCGTCCATGTCAGTTCATTTCCGCAGGTTCCCCGCATACCGTCGATGGTTCCGTCCGTGCAATGGATCAACGAGCTTTTCAGTTCTTCATGGAAATCCTCATACTCCCCATCATACGACTCTTCGATTTCTCTTTTCGCGTATTCTTCGATTTCAATCGACTTCCACTGCGCACGGCTCCCTCCATACTCCACATCAGACAGAACATCGCAATTTTCAAAAGCCCTGCCCCCAATCTTCGTCACGCTTGCGGGTATGGCGACGGAAGAAAGTCTGTCACATCCGTAAAAGGTCTCTTTTTCAATCCATTGAACACCCGCCGGTATCGTGATTCGTGTCAGATTGTCGCAATCGAAAAAAGCCCCTTCCTTGATTTGCTTCACGCTGGCAGGCATTACAACACCGGTCAGCCCTATACAATCCTCAAACGCACCGGTTTCAATCACTGTCACGCCTTCGGGAACCTTGTAAACGCCGGTCTTTCCGGGTGGACATCGCAACAGTGTTTCTTTCGTTTTGTCAAAGAGAACGCCATCCTCAACACAATAACATAGGTTGCCGTCATTCACCGTGAACTCCGTCAAGCGAACACATGCCCTGAAAGCACTTGGGTTTATACTGATCCGGCTGGTTGGCAGGGATACGATCAGCAAACACGAACAGCCTTCGAATGCGGCTTCTCCGATGCTGATCAGGCTGGTC
>JAFWEY010000101.1 GCA_017512675.1 Clostridia bacterium
CCCGGGAGGCCAGGAGCCGGTTCCCGGCACGCGTTCAGACGGCAGCCGGCAAAACAAACGGCGCGCCGTTAAAGCAAATCGTCTTTGATCTGTTTGTAACGGCGCGCCTTCCGATCAGGTATTTTGCTGTCGTTCAGGATCGGTTCCGGGGTTTCAGTCGGCGCGGTCGGTATCGTATTCCAGGATTCTGCCGCTGGCGGCATCGATGTCGTATTCATGTTCCATGCCGTTTTCGGCAAACTCGATCTCGTATACCGCGCGGCCGTCGTCGCGGTCCAGCCTGACCTTTTTGAAAGTCACTTCTTCGGCTTTGAAGCCGGCGTGGGCCAGCGCGATCCCCTTCGCCGTTTCCTCGGTGATCTGTCCGTCTGCCGCGAGGAGCCCGTGCTCTTCGGTTTCGAATTCGGTCACTTCGCCGGTCGCGGCGTCCACGTCCATTTCGTATTCGGTCGTTCCGACACAGAATTCAATGTCGTAGACCGGACGTCCGTCGTCATGGTCAGGATGGGCTTTCGTAAAGACGGCGTCTTCGGCGGCCGCGCCCGCGCGGTCCAGCGCGATTTGCTTTGCGTCCTCCAGCGTGATGTTCCCGGCGGCGAAAGCTGCGGCGGCAAAGGTCAGGATAACGGCGGCGAGTACAGCGGCGATGATCTTCTTCATGGTTTTTTCCTCCTGTGTTTTGTCGTTGATCGATTTGATGGCCTGATTGTAGCATACCGTTTGTCACAAAACCGGCACACACATCCCGGACTTCTGTAGCGTTCCGGCCGGCAAACAGCGGCCGTGTTATTCCGCCGCCGCCGGGCGGAACCGGGGAAGGCGCAGAAGTACGCCGAAAGGCGCTGAACCGCGCGTTTCGTTCTTTCCTGTCTTTCTTTTCCTTCCTGCAGAAACGGCATATGGACCGGGCAAAGCGGCATGCGCCTTCCCTCCCGGTCATAAGGAACTTCCTGAGCGCCTCAGGGATCGCTGTGATCCATCGATCGCGGCGTCTCCTCAGCTCCTGCCGTCGATGATCTGCCGGACATATTCGAGCACCGCGTTGGCGACTTCCCGGCGATACGGCCTGTCTTCCGAAATGATCCCGTCATAGACAGGCGGAAGACCGGCCTCTGCCGCAATGCGATTCAGCAGGGAAACCTGCGTCAGCAGCGCGTTGTGCAGCCGCGTCCTGGTTCTGTCGAGCTGCGGAATCAGTTCGCGGTACACATCGGCTTCCATCGCCTTGCCCGAGTATTGCAGTCTTTTGATTTCCAGTTCGTAGATCGCCGCATGATAATGCTCAAAAGACATCAGAGCGTTCTCTATCGTCTCCACCGTGTCGCGATCGTCATGAAAGGCCGCAATGAGCCTGGGGATCAGGCTGCCGTTGAATCCCATGATATCCTTCCTTTCCGCGATTCCGTCAAGCTGCATTTTTGACGGATGCGCCGGCGCATTGGTTTGACACCGAACGTATAAAACGGTAAGACGCTATGGATCAGCCTTTGGAGATGAAATTCAGCTCTCTGCCCTTGCGGATTGCTTTCCGCAATACACCGCGATTGCTTCGTGAACGAAGGACGCGGTTCCTTCCCCGCCATACCTGTCGATGTTCGCGGTCATCTCCCCACCCCCCGCATACATCTGCCCGAGGCCAAGCAGGGTCTGATCGGAACAGGTATAAAAGTGTTTCGTGATAAAGCTTTTAAGCTTCCTCACGAGCTGCTGCGCCTTTTCTGAGGCAGGGTCTTCGCCCCGTATCGCGCCGAATTCCGAGAAGATCCGCATCATCCGGGCGTTCACTTCCAGGGTTTCCGCCTGTGTTCTTCCTTTGGTCCTCTGTTCAAATTCCCGATACTCCGGAGTTGTACCCCAGGACGCTTTTGCCCGGGCGGCGTATTCGTCGAGCTTTTTCGTGTCAAACGCCGAAAAGTCCATGGTTGTCTTCCCCCTGTTCAGTTTGATTCCCCGCGCAGGATCGATCAGGTGATCCGGGTATTCTTTCTTCAGCCGCAGCAGCTCAATCTGCTCGTCAAGCGCCTTGTCCCGATCAAAGGCCTGGCTCCGGCCGCGCGCATCGCGCCCGGCGAAGCCTCCTTCAGTGTCCTTCCCGAAAGATTCGGAACCCGCGCACGGATCAGCGCGATTCCCACTGCGAAAGCATATCCCGCATCCAGAGACAGACATCCATTTCGTAGACCCAGCTGAGCAGATCCGGGGTCAGCACGTCAGCGACAAGCCCCTGAGAAACGCTCTTCCCGCGATCCATCAGCACCGCATGCGTGCCGTAACGCCTGGCCAGACTCAGATCGTGCACGACGGACAATACTGCGCGCCCCGGTTCTTTCAGCCAGCTCTGTATCAGCGTGAATACGTACTGCTGATACTTGAGATCCAGATGGTTGGCAGGCTCGTCCAGAATGAGCACCCTGGGATTCTGCGCGAATACCTGGGCGAGAAATACCCGCTGCGTTTCGCCGCCCGAGAGGGTCAGCATGCTGGCATGGCGCAGCGCCGTCAGACCGGTCATTTCCAGCGCCTTCTCCACCTGCGCTTTTCCCTCTTCGCATTCGCCGGAGAGAAAGCCTGTTTTGTGAGCGTACCGGCCGAGACCGACAACCTCCTCAACCGTATAGGCGTATCCCACCGCATTCTTCTGCGCCAGCACGCCGATGCACCGCGCCAGCTGCGCCGGCTTCAGCGTCCGGATATCACGGCCCTGCCATTCAATGGTGCCGGTATAGGGTATGCCCTGAGCGATCGCCTCAATGAGCGTGGATTTCCCCGCACCGTTCGGCCCGGCCAGCATCATCCATTGGCCTTCCCGCAAATGAAAGGAAAGATCGTCGACAGCCGTGCGGTCGCCATAGCGAACGGTGATGTGACTCCCTTGAAGCATCCTCTCACCTGGCCTTTCCGGTACGGTAGAAAATGACCACGAACGCAGCCGCGCCGACCAGCGATGTGACGACGCCAATGGACAATTCGATGGGGCTGAGCAGCGTTCGGGCCGTCAGATCGGCCAAAAGCAGGAATATCGCCCCGGAAAACAGCGATGCGGGCAGCAGCCGTTTGTGATTGGGCCCCGTCAGCATCCGGGCAATGTGCGGCATCACGAGACCGACGAAGCTGACCGTGCCGGACACCGACACGCACACGCCGATGAGCGCCGATACGGCAATCAGAATGATGAGCTTCACGCGTTTGACGTTCACGCCGATGTGCCGGGCGTTATCCTCGCCGACGGCGAACGCGTTGAGCTCCGGGCTGAACCGAAGGATCACGCCGCCAAAGACCGCCAGCGCCAGAAGGAGCAGCCTGGCCTGATCGTAATTGACGCCGGAAAAGGAACCAAGGGTCCAGAAATTCAGGGAGCGGGTATGATCGCTGGCAAAGGTGATGATCAGCGAGATGATGCTGGAAATGAACATGGTAAAAATCACGCCGATGAGAATAATGCTTCCCGTTGCCAGAGACCGGTCAAGGGCGTAGGCCAGCGTCAGAATCAGCACCAGCGACCCGAAGGCGAACGCCATCGCCATTACCATCATTCCGCCGTAAGCGGAACCCGGGAGCGTAAAGCCCGTGACCATCGCGATGACCGCGCCGAGTGCCGCGCCGGAGGAGACTCCCATGGTGGAGCCGTCCGCCAGCGGATTGCGAAGCAGGCCCTGCATGGCCGCTCCGCACAGCGACAGCGACGCTCCCGAAAGCGTCACGCAGAGCACCCGGGGAAGACGTACGTTCAATATGATGTTTTTGGCAATCCCCTGCGGTACGGACCTCCCCCACAGCGCGTTCCACACCGCAATTACGGTATCCTGAAAGGAAATGCGCACGCTGCCCACACACGCGCACAGAATCATGGTCAGCAGCAGTCCTGCCGCCAGCAGCGCATATGTGACCGGCGTAAACCGTTCCCTTTTCATGCTGCGGTCATCTTTCATAAGGGCCTCTTTCGGGCGAGCGCCGAAAATGCCCGGCTCTCAGGGCCGGCCTGGTTTATGCGGCGGGTGATTCTTCTTCTGCGGTGCCGTGAATAAAACCGTACAGCTCAATCGCCGCATCCTTCAGTCTCGGGCCCGGACGGGAAAGCGCATTGGAATCCGAGGCGTTGAACACCTGCGCATTCTTCACCGCCTTCATGTCCTGCCAGCCTTCCCGGCTCATGATCTCCTCGACCGGGGTGGGCCCTTCGCCATAATACATGGTGATGGTCACGATATAATCGGGATCGCGGGCGATCACCTGTTCCTCGCTGACGGAAGCCCAGCCGTCCACGTCGGCAAAGGCGTTGGTCAGGCCGCAGACGGAAGCCAGCTCGTCCATAAAGGTTCCTTTTCCGGCCGTCCACAGTCCCCACTGCAGCGGGGAAACCTCGAAGTAGACCGTCTTGCCTTCGTCGGCGGATTTCTCCCGGATTTCCCCGAAGGTCTTCTGCATGTCGGCAATCAGCGCTTCGGCGCTGTTCTCCCTGTCCATCAGCTGCCCGATCATGCGAACGGCATAGTATACGCCGTCGAGATCCGTGGCTTTGCTGATTACAACCTTCACGCCGTTTTGCTCCAGCTGCTGAACCTGTTCTTCGCTCTGGCTCATATCGTTCATCAGCACAACCTGCGGATTCAGCGCCAGGATCTCTTCGATGTTGGTCTCCTGCCCGGACTGCACCACGGGCAAATCGGCGATGGAGGCGGGATAATCACAGTACTGGCCTACGCCGACCAGCGCGTCCTCACAGCCGAGCGCCCACAGAATCTCGCAATCCGAAGGCTGCATGGCCACGATGCGGGTGGCGGGCTCCGTAAGGGTGATCTCTCTTCCGTACATATCCGTTACCGTGATCATCGACTCTTCGGCCAGCACGGACAGGCCGGCGGTCAGCATCAGCGCCGCAAGAAACAGGGAAACGATTCTTCTGAACATGGTTGTGTCCCTCCGGTATTTTTGATCCTGTGAATCCGCGGGATGGATTCATTATGATTCCATTTGGTTATTATATCCCTTCGGCGGCAAGCCGTCAATTTGTTTATGAATGGAAAGCGCCTGTTTGCCGGGAAACGGCCGGGCGTTCAGGGCATTTCCGGCACATTCCGAGCGCTTTTTCGAACCCGGCGGCGCGCGCTTTCGCGGAACGGGAAAAGCAGCCCGTCGGCCGCATCCCGCGTTCCCTGAAAAATGCGTCCGGGAAGCCCCCGGACGCACAAACGCTGAACGGACAGGAACCGTTATTCGGCCAGACCCAGTTCGGCAGCAATGGAATCCGCCGCCATTTTGCCGGAGGTAAAGCCCCAGCCAAGGGTCATTCCGCCCTGCTCATTGTATCCGCCGCCGTCGAAGACGACGCCGATGGAATCCAGGCCGACCGCGTACAGCCCTTCGATGACGTTGTGATTCGCGTCGAGCACCTGCGTATGCTTGTTGACATCCACGCCGCCGAGGGTGCCGTAAATGTCGGTCTTACCGATGATCGCGTAGAAGGGGCCTTCCTCGCCCAGGCTGTGCATGTAGGCGCTTTCCTTGCCGAAGGTCAGATCCTCGCCCAGATCGCACAGAGCGTTGTAATCCGAGACGGTTTCGACCAGCGCCGCAGCGGGAACTCCCATCATTTCTGCCAGCTCCGCGACTGTGTCCGCCTTGTATGCCAGCCCCTGCTCGACGCTGGCGTCGAGCACTGCCTGAATGTTTTCCATCGGCAGGCTGGAATCGAAGGCGACGTTTTCGAACTCGACCACGAAGGACCGCGCCGTCTGGCCGAGGCCCGCCAAACCGGATTCCTTCATGATGTCCGCCATCTCCTGGCTGAAAATCGTGAAGAAGTTTCCGCTCTGGGCGGTGTAGTAGTTGTTCAGCGCCTGCATTGAGCCGACTGCGCCGATGTCCTCGCGGGCGACCCGCTCGCCGTATTCGTTGACCTTCAGCACCGGATACGAGATCAGGATCTCAAAGGGGATCGTCTGATCAAAGATTTCAAATCCCGCAGGATTGCCGATGGTGTTCAGAATGTGGCTGTTGACGGCCGTCGGATGGTACATCACTGCGCCGGCACCCAGGAGCATCCGGATGCCGTCGCCGGTATTCCTGACCGAGAACTGGCTGAAGGTGTCGCCGATGTACTCCTGCGTCATTTCAGGATTCGCGCCGAAGCCGCCCGTCGCCATGACAACCGTGTTCGCGTTCACGGTCACTTCGGCTCCGTCGAAGCGCTCCGCGCGGATACCCGCAGGCTTTCCGTCTTCCATGATGAGCTCTTTTCCGGTCGTCTCAAAGAGGATCTCCCCGCCGGCATCCAGCACGATCTGCCCGAGGTTCTTGAAGCCCTGGGCCACGTCCATATTGTACACGGATTCCACCGCGTAGTTTGCGCCGGACTCGCTGAACCGGAACGGTATGCCGTTGTCGGCCAGGAAATCCGCGGTCTCGCCGTTGTTGTCCATGAACTCGCGCACGATGACCGCGCGGCTGCCGTAGTGCGTCGCGGTCATCCACTTTTCAAACGTGGCCATCCTGGCCGCGTCGGTATCCATGCCCTCTTCGTACTGATGGGAAGACCCGAAGCACATGAATCCGCTGGACAGCGAGCCTTCGCCGCCCAGACGGCCGGATTTTTCGATGACGACCACCTTTGCGCCTTTGCTGGCCAGCCGCGCAGCAGCAGTCGTGCCGGAGGTGCCGCCGCCAACAACCACGACATCCGCGTCATAGGTCAGCTTTTCGCCGCTTACCGGCTGTTCTTTTGTCAGCGCCGCGACCACGCCGTCTCCGCCTGCCTGCCGGATGCAATCCCGAATGGCGAGTTTTGCAGCCGTACTGGTCGCCGTCGCACCGGTGATCACATCGACGTTCAGGTTCTGCTGCTCTATCACCCGCGGAACCAGCAGATTCGTCACGGTTTCGAAAATCTGAGGCGCCTCGACCGTGCAGGAAAGCGGGTAAACATAAGTCCAGACTTCGTAATTGATAAAGGGATTGTCGACCTGTTCGTTCTCAAGGGCAATCTCCTGGATGGCGTCTTCCGTCACGGTTACCGTCGCCACGACGTTGCCGCCGAACCCGGCCGCTTTCGCAGTATACGTGCCGGGGGCCATTGCCAGCGCGGCTTCCTCCGCCCCGGCGCCGCTGTTCTCGCTGATGGCGGCCTTTACCGCACCGAGAAGCGCCGCGCTGGTCATCGATGCGCCGGACACAAAATCGAGATCGGCGGACTGCGCCTGCACAATCTGATCCGGCAGCAGCTCGATTGCGCGGCTGCCGACGCCCTGGGTTTCCTGATCGCCTGTCGCTTCGACTGAGACGATTCTGTCTCCGTCAAAGGTTACGGTAACGGTCACATCGCCGCCGAATCCGGTTTCGGTTTTCGTGATCGCCGTTTCCGCAAACCCCGCTTGCAGAGCCGCAAGCACGACAAATGCCAATACGAGAGCCATCAACCGTTTCATAGCATCCACTCCTTCTTGATTTGATTCAGCCAACATGATTGTAACATGAACTTTATGAGCCTGTCAAGAAAAGCACAGCCTGAAAGCGCCGGCTCCGGCCTATCCTTTTATCCCCGCAATGCGAAACATCAGCTGATCCAGCGCCTCCCCGTCGCGCATGCGTCCGCTTTTGAACGCGTAATCCATCTCGATACAGGTGCGGTAGAGGCCGATCAGGGTTTCCTTCGGCAGGGAAGAGGCCTGCTTCTGCGCGTTGCGCACCGCGAAATCGCGAAGAGAGAGCCGTTTGGCGATTTCCGGCAGCGTGACCCGAGCGTCGCTCAGCAGCTTCACGTGCGTCAGTATGCGCATCTGGCGGGTCAGCATCGCGATCACTCCGACACGGCTTTCGCCGCTTTCCAGCAGCCGGTGCAGCAGGACAAATGCCTGTTCTCCGCGCCCGCTCATCAGCGCGTCGATCATCTGAAACACGGTGTTTTCCGAGGAAGGGGCCACCAGCCGCTCCACGTCCGCCCGGAGGATTTCTCCGTTCGTTCCGGCGTGCGCAGCGAGCTTCCTCACCTCACCCAGGAGCGGACCCAGCGCCTGTCCGGCGCGGTCGACCAGAAACGCCGCGCAGTTTTCATCCATCCGCGCGCCCTGGTTCCGGGCTTCCCGCACGAGGCGGCGCATCAGATCGCCTTCCTGCAGATAATCGAATTCCACGCATTTGCCGTGCCGGACCAGTGCCTGCACGAGCTTTGTGCGCCCGTCGATGCTTTCCCGCACGTAGAACACGAGCACCGCGGTCTCCGCAGGCGACTTTACGTATTCAATCAGCCGGTCGGTATCGCTTTCCGAGACTTTGGCCTTTCCGGGCAGCAGCGACGGAAAATCCCGAACCACCACCAGCCGCTTTTCCGCCATCATCGGCAGCGTCTGGGCAGCCTCTGTGATGCGCTGCGCTCCTTCGCCTTCCATCACGTCTTCGTTGAGCGCCTCCAGGCCCGCGGGAAGGAGCCTTTGCCGCATCTTCTGCAGCGCTTCCTCCTTGACATAGGATTCCGGACCATAGAAAAGATATACTCCGGATGGTCCCGCCTCGATTTCCCCGAACAGTTCCTTCCACGTCATCTTCATCGGTTCCACGTCTCCATTTCCATGCTGCCGTCCGGAAAAAGGGTGCAGACAATCGTCCCGTCCCGGTCGGTGCGCGCAATCCGCGCTCCGATTTTCGCCGCTTCTTCGATTACGCGGACCGACGGATGTCCGTAGCTGTTGTGGCCCACGGAAATCACCAGCGCCGCGGGGTGCGCGGCACGCAGCAGATACGCGCTGTTAGACGATCCGGAACCGTGATGCGCCGCTTTCATAACCGTCGTTCCCGGAACGGCAAAGTTCTCCCGTGAGGCCGGAAGATCGCCGGTCAGCAGCGCGCTCGCGCTGCCCTGAAGGATTTCCAGCACCATCGAAATGCTGTTGGCATCCTGAAGGTCTTCACCGGACGGCGGCCATAAAACCCTCGCGTATGCGTCCTCCGTCAGCGGAACGGTATCGCCCGCGGCCAGCTCTGCGACCCGCACGCCGGCGCTGCGCGCCTTTTCCATTGCGGCGTCCACCGACTCGTCATGCTCCACGCCGTCCCAGCCGGAAGGAATATACACCACCGGAACCTCGCATACCTCCAGCACCCGGGAAAGCCCCGCTGCGTGGTCGCTGTGCGGATGCGTCAGAAATACCCCCTCAACCCGGCTTCCGGTCGCGCGCAGGAAGCCATCGGCCGGCGTCCAGGAATCGCCGGTATCCACCAGCCAGGTGCGCTTTCGCGCCGTCACCGCCATCGCGTCCGCTTCCCCCGCGTCCAGCACCGTCAGCGTCAGCGCATCCGGCAGTCTCAGCCAGGCAAGGGCATTGGCCGCCGGCAGCGCCAGGCACAGCAGCAGCACACAGGCAGCCCGGAAAACCCTGAAACGGTTTGTCCAGTAATCGGAAGCCAGGAACACCAGCCCGGCGTACAAAAGGCACAGAAGCGCCGGCCATGCCGCCGTGCGAACCGACAGGAACGGTATCCCCGCCATCAGTTCCGTCCATCTTCGCAGCGCCGCCAGAATCCAGGCCGCCGGCAGGGCGACGGGCGGGAGCAGAAGCGAAAGAAGCGCCATCGGCAGCGCGGCTACCGTCAGCGGAATTGCCAGAAGCGCGGTCAGCGGAGAAGCCAGGATCACAGTGCCAAAGGCGTTTGCCGTCATCGGCAGCGTTCCCAGAATTGCCCCGACCGATGCGGCAAGCGCGCCTGTAAACGTGTCTGCAGCGCGCCGCAGGCGTTTTGATCCCCGCTTCAGGCGCAGCGCCCGCGCAATCGGCGGGGTCAGCAGCAGCAAACCGGCCACGGCGGAAAAAGAGAGAACGAATCCCGTATCCAGGATCGTCATCGGATCCCGCGCAAACAGAATCAGGAATGCGGCGGCGAGCGCCGTCAGCGGATCATACGGCCTGCCGCTCATGCGGGCGCCGCCCAGCAGCGCGTACATCGTAAGCGCGCGCAGCGCCGAAGGCGGAAAGCCGATTGCCGCCACGTACGCAAGCATAACCGGCAATACGCACAGATATGCCCCGCGCCGGCCCGCCCCCATGCGCCGCAGCAGCCATTCGATCATCGCCGCCAGGCAATTCAGATGGAGGCCGGAAACCGCCAAAAGGTACATTACGCCGGCCTGGCGGAACGCGTCTTTCTCCTCCGCGGACAGCGCGCTTTTATCGCCCAGCAGCATCGCTCGAACCAGCGGCGCGTCTTCACCGAACCGCTTTTCGATCGCTTCGGTCATTGCCTGCCGCATTCTCGCCTGCAGCAGCGAAGCGGACCCCTTCGCTTTCTCAATTCGCTGCACTTCTCCGGACGACGCGCAAAAGACAATGCCCCGGCCGCGCCGGTAAACCGCCGTATCGAACGCGCCCGGCGAACGAAATCCGGTTGACTGCCAAAGGTTTGCTTCCGTTTCGATCCTCTGACCGATTTGCGCCCCGGAGTCCTCGTACAGGTACAGAAGGGCTTTCCCCCGAACCGCCCGGCCGTTGACCCGCAGCTCGCCGAGGGTCAGCGTTTCCAGCCCGCCGGAGGATCTTTCGTTCAAAAGCACGTCCCCCGCAAGGACCGCACCCGTCTGCGCAGGCATCGCGGGCAGTGCAGCGGTTTGGGCAAAAACCAGAGCGCCGGTCATCAGCGCGCAGACAACGGCCAGAGGGCCCATCGGGCGCATCGCACAGGCCAGCGCTGCAATCGCCGCAAGAAGCCCATAAATCCATACAGGCGCGTCGGAATGCGCGGCAACGGACGCACCCAGCAGGATCATCGCCGCTGCCAGCGCCAGGGGCCGCCGCCGATACAGGCGATCCAATGGATCCATCGCGCCGCCTCCCTCGCCGTTTTTATCAGTATAGCATTCTTTCCCCTTCCGGCGCAAGCCCTTTCGCGGCACAGCTGCCGGATCCTGCGCATCTGTGCAGAGAAAAACCGGAGCGGATCGGCGCAGTACACCCGCCTGCCGCTTCCCCGATGAAAACGCCCAGCACCCCGCGGCCGCCGGGCAGCGGCCGGAGCTTCCCGTCCGCCAGCGGCGAATACGGCTTTGTTCGCTGCGTTTTCCGCCGGTTTTCTTAAGAAACGGATTGCGGAACGGGAACAATCCGCTTTTTCCAGCGTCAAAGAAGCAACCGATACTGTTGGCCGCCTGGATTCTTATGCGGTTCTGCCGGGAGGATTTCCGTATGAAA
>JAFWEY010000102.1 GCA_017512675.1 Clostridia bacterium
ACCATTCCATTGTGAAGTCTATTTCATAAATAAGACAGAGCAGATGGCAATCCGCTGGGGAACAGACAGTAAGGTTCAGTATATGGAACCAACCTATGGATTCCCTATTTCAATTGGTGCAAGCGGAGAAATGGCGCTTAGTGTTGGTGATTCACGTAAATTGTTAGTAAAGCTCGTAGGAACAGAGTCTTTCCTTGGGCAATCAAAGCTGACGCAATTCTTCAGAGCCTTTTTAATGACCAGGGTCAAGACATATATGGCTCAGACCATGATGGCTTCATCAATCAGCATATTTGAAGTGGATGCAAAGTTGACTGAGTTTTCGGAAGACATTCACAAGAAACTGATTCCGGACTTTGCTGAGTATGGTGTGAACCTTGATCGATTCCTTGTCACAACTATTGCAAAACCAGAAGGTGATCCGCAATACGAAAAGTTTAAGGATCTTCATTTCAGGCAGTATGCGGATATCATGGATGCTAAGTTGCGTCAACAAGTAGGCGTGATTGATCAACAGACCGCATCACAAAGAATGGTCATAGAAGCTCAGGGGATTGCACAGAAGCGCCAGATTGAAGGTTACACTTACCAGCAGGAACGCGGATTTGACGTGGCAGAGAAGGTTGCAGCGAACGAAGCAGTCGGTCAGTTTACAAATATGGGTGTCGGTCTGGGTACTATGGTTGGTGTCGGTGGCGCGGTTGGCGGGCTTGTCGGAGGAGCAATTGGTAATGCTCTTGATAATATCCAGATAGGCGGCCAGACACAACAACCACCGGCAAATAAGTTCTGTGACCAATGCGGTGCAGAGATTACACCAGGCGCTCTTTTCTGTGATAACTGTGGAGCGCCTCAAGGATCGCCTGATACTTGCACTAAATGCGGGTTTAAGTTTATAAAGCCCGGTAAGTTCTGCCCGAAATGCGGCGCGAAACGTGAGGTGTAAGTATGAATAAACGAAATGGGTACCTGATACTTGGCATAGTATATGCAGTATTCACTGCTATTGCTTTTGCAGTACCGTTTACCAAGACACCGGTTTTCTGGGTTTCATATCTGTTTGGTCTAGTTGCAGTATGTTTCCAGATTCCATTGTGGACCAAAGCCCTAAAGGGAGAGTCACTAAAAAGCAAGTTTTTAGGCTTCCCGGTACTGTATATCGGAGTGACTTATCTTACAGTCCAGCTCATAATCTCTTTGATAATGATGGCGGTTTCAGGCATACCAATTTGGGTTGCAATCATTGTTGATGTGGTGATTTTGGCTATTACCTGTACCTTGGTTTTGTCTGGTGATGTGGCTAAAACAGCGATAGAGAAAACAGAGGAAAAGGTTCAAACAAAAACGTCTTTCATTAAAGGGTTAAAAGCGGATGTGGATATTCTGCTTTCGAAGGAAGAAGATCCGGAAGTAAAAAAAGAACTGGAAAGTCTTGCAGATGACATTCGATATAGCGATCCGATGAGTAGTGACACCTTAGAAGATATTGAAAAAAAGATTGTTGAAATAGTCACAGCTATTTCAATTGCAGGCCAGAACAAAATGGATCTTATTGCAGAGGCAAAGGAACTCATTCAACAGCGGAATATCAAGTGCAAAGCGCTGAAATAAACAGGGAGGTTTATAAAAATGAAAAGATTAACGTGCGAGATGTGTGGAAGCACAAACCTTGTTAAACAGGACGGAATGTTTGTCTGCCAAGACTGCGGAACAAAGTATTCTGTTGAAGAAGCAAAGAAAATGATGGTAGAGGTCGAAGGTGCTGTTCGGGTCCAGAATGCCGCACAACTCGAAAACCTTCTGAACATGGCGCAGAGTTCGTTTGACTCTAAAAACTATGCAAAAGCTGAAGAGTTCTGCAATCAGGTTATTGCTATGGATGACAAGAACTATGCAGCGTGGAAACTGAAAGGCGAAGCTATCAATTATCAGATTAGTGCTACCAATCAGAGAATCTTAGAGGTATATAACTGTATCATGACCTCGTACCGCGTTCTTGATGAGGAAGGCAAAGCAGAGAAGAAGTTTGAGGTCATTTCTTCTTTGAAGACCTGTTTTGAGGGAGAGGTAGATTTCTGGCTCAAGCAGTTTGAGGCAAACAGACCTACCAATGCTGCATTAACAAGAGCAAAGAATGCGTATGTCGATGCCTACAATAAAATGAAAGCGGCATTTGAGGAACTTGGCCTTGAAGAATCGAAAGAAAGTTATTTGACTAATTTCGATAACTTTTTCATTGGCCAGTGCAATGCCATTTGTAACTCTGCGTGGAAAACGACGGTCGGATACAATTATTACCGCGACTATATGGGGCGGGGTGTTGATCCGTTTGGTCGCACTGATCGACGATGGATTATCAAGGACACTGACCTTTACCGCCCCACAAAGAAAATTTGGGACACTTTCCTGGAAGAGGCTGATAATCTTATTGCTCTTTTGCAGTTCGCAGAAGAACAGTTTAATGATGATACTGATCCAAAAGTCATGGGAGCAATTTTCTCGAATATTGCTTACTTTGAAGAATGTATCATTCCTTCTGGAAGCTGGAAGATTACACAAGGATATACCAGCAACTGGGATGAATATAAATCGGTTGGCTGGGCTGAGGATTATGGTCTGACGGATGCAGCAAAATCCTCAAGACGTACTATCATGAACAAGTATAACGAAAAGGAAAGAACCGTTCCTGCACAGGTCGAGGCGAGACAAAAAGCGAAAAAAGAAAAAGAAAGAAAAGAGAGAATTGCCAAGTATTGGGAGGCCCATTCTGATGAGAAAGCAAAACTCGAAACTGAACAGGCCGATATTAAGAAGCGAATTGATGAATTGACTGCACAAATAGCTTCTGTGGATAGTGCTAATGCGCCGAGAATTGCAGAACTTGAAAAAGAACGCAATGAGAAGACTCCGGCAGAGGTAGAGGCAGATAAACAGGATCAAGTCGTAAGAGATGTCGAAACTCAACGCAACAATTGTGGTATTTTTAAAGGTAAAGAGAAAAAAGCTCTTACAGAGAGGCTCGACACCATTGAGAGACCACGACTCGAAGAGCTGAAAAAGAAAGCGGAAGCTGAGAGAAAAACGCACCAAGCGCAGATTGACGCTCAAATCAGCGAAATCAGAAATGACCGCAAGGATCTTCGTGATGAGGTTGCCGCATTGAAAAAACGTGATACGGAAATCTCAAATGAACTGACCAAGGATCGATAAGAGCATTCCAAATAAATCTTGCAGCCGAGGATTCCCTTGTAATCCTCGGCTTGCTTTATAAACGGAGATGATTACGTGAGCAAGTTAGTTATTGATATCAGAGAAAAGCCGTTTGCTTTTCAGACATTGTCATCTTTTTCTGGGCTGGATATTGTATCCATTCGCAAACGTATAGAGTCGTTTTCCGGAAGAAACGAAACGGAGATTTCAGCTTTTTTAGAGTCATTTTCGAATATACCTTCGAATACAGACGATACTGATTTCATATTTACCCATATAACAAGCAGTGCTGACCAATGTAAGAGCATACGGAAGAAGGGCAAGAAATACCAAAACAAGACGTTTTCGGCAGGGCTTCTTCTTCCGCCCGGGAACGTCCTTCGGCGGGTTGCCCCCCGATCCCGGCAGACAAAAAACGCCGCTCCGCCGCGCAGATGCGCTGCGGCGGAGCGGGCCGGCCGTACGGGAGACGGCGGATTATTTGACGATGCCCTTCTTCAGGATGATGTTGGCGTACGTCCTGGGTTCGCTGGTGGCGACGATCACGAAGGCCTTTTTGGCTCTTTCATAGAAGGCAAAACGCTCGACCCTTTCGGAAGGAATCGTGTGGCCGTGCCGGGCCAGGATTTCCTGATAAATATTCCATACCGGAGGCTCGGCAGGCACGGAAGTGTCGCCCGGGACCACTTCCATCAGCGCGGTCGGCTTTTCCACATACGGATCCAGCGGCATCAGTTCCAGCACCGCATCCAGCACCTCCGGCACGTTGTGGCCGTCGAGGCGCACCACGCGTGTGCCCATGGAATCGGCGGGATAATTCCCGTCCCCAATGACCATCTCGTCGCCGTGGCCCATCTGCATCATGATTTTGACCAGATCCGGCGGCAGAATCTTCGGAATCTTGTTCAGCATCGTTTTCGTCTCCTTTTCAATGGAATCCGGATCAGACCATGATGTTATCGCCGTAGCAGCCGTTGAACGCGCCGTCGATCTTCGCGTCCGGATGCGCGATCAGCCATTTGTTGATTGCGGTGCGCAGCTTGTCTTCGCCCTTTCCGCTGCCCGGCTTTGTCAGTGGCTCATTGGTGCCGCGGGGCAGAGCCACCAGCATCCGGAAGCCTTCGCCGGGCTTCGCGCTGAGCGGCGCATAGTGCAGGGTCGTCGCGTACGTTTCGATCAGCGTTCCCTTCGGGACAAAGAAGACCTCCGCTTTCGCGGTATCGTAGGTGAAGTCTTCCCCCAGGTCCTCGCGGCTTCCCAGAATCAGAATCAGGTCGCTGGCCGCGTAATTGAATTCGCTGTCGCGGTGGTACTCCATCGCGTCCATATGGCGGTTGTGCCCGTTGCAGTAGCCAAGCTGCACCGGCATGCCGCCGTAAATCTCTTCCTCGAACACCTTGAAGACGGAAAGCGCCTCCAGTGACGGTTCGCTGCCGACGTACACCACGCCCTCCGGACAGGGGGTCTTTTCGAGCGCCGCCTGCATCTCTGTCATGTCGTACTCTGTTACAATGCGTCCGTAGCGGGCGGCCGCGGGATCGGTGATGGGTTTGATCTGCATATTCTTCGTCTCCTTTGATTATATTTCATCCCGCCGCCGGCGCCGCGCAGCGGCGGGTGCCGGGGAACAGGAATACGGCGGGACCGTCAACAAATCAGGCGCGGGAACAGCGCGGCCCGGCTCTCTTCGTTTCCTTCGCGGGCGGAAAGCCCGGCCGCTCCGGTTCTATGTCCACAGCAGCGCCGCGAAGCCCATCAGAAAGCCCAGCGCCGCGCCGAGATATACGATGGCTTTCAGTTCCTTGTCCGCCACTTCGCGCACCATGTGCTCCAGATCCTCGTTCGGGATGGATTCGATCTTTTCCCGCACAATGCGGGAAAGGTTTGCCGCTTTCAGAGCCCGCGGCAGTGCCGTTCTCAGCGCGCGCTCGTACAGTTCGTCCAGGTGATCCTCGAGAGCCTTAAGCCGCTGACCGTTTTCTTCGGCCAGCGCGCTGACCGGCTTGTTCAAAAGCGCTTCCGTCTCCTGATTCACCGCGCTGCGCACCATCTCGTGGGCATGATGCTCGACATAGGTGTTGACCGCCGACCGAACCTGGACCCGCAGCGTCTCGCGGACCTTCTCGTCCACCGCGCCGCCAAAGAGCAGCTTGAAGGGTTCGGGAGACTTGCGCTGAAAACTCGCCTCAATGGTGCGGGCCGCTGTCGAGCCGAGGTCGGCGGCGATCAGCCGCTCCGCGAGAAAGCCGACGACCTTCTCGCGGCCTGTATCGATCCATTCTGCCGATTTGCCGCCCGTCATCTGCTTTGCGGCCTCGCCCAGCCCCCGCGGATCCTCCTGTGCGCGGACGATTGCGCCGTGAACCAGCTGCCGGGTTTTTTCTTTCATTTCGTCGCTCGTCAGCGCGTTCAAAACCGTCGTTTCATCCAGAAGATGCGTCTCGACCGTTTTGCCGATCGACTCTGCCAGGCGATGCTTTTCTTTCGGAATCAGCCCGGGCGTCATCGGAACGCGGAGCTTTCCGATGTACAACGGACGGCTGGGCCTGAACAGCATGCGCACAGCCAGATCGTTGGTGATGTAACCGATCACCGCGCCCATCAGGGGCGAAAACACAATCTTCCATTCCATGCGCGTATTATACATCATTTTTCCAGGGGATTCAAGCCGAAAACAATTGGTGACAGATTATTTGAAAACAGCAGAGCATCCTTTACAATGATCCGATACAATAAATCAGCCAATGAACTGTACACGGGAGGAAACGGATTTGAAAGGGGACAACCGGCGCTGCTTCGTGCGCGGCATTCGCGACGGCATACCCATCGCTCTGGGCTATTTTGCTGTCGGCTTTACGCTGGGAATCGCCGCGAAAGGCGCGGGACTGACGGCGCTTCAGGCTGCAATCGCAAGCTTTACGAACAACGCTTCTGCCGGAGAGTATGCCGGCTTTACCGTCATACGCACCGGCGGAAGCTACCTGGAAATGGCGCTGATGACGCTCGTCGCCAACGCGCGCTATCTTCTGATGTCCGCCGCCCTGAGCCAGAAGTTTCGGCAGGATATACCGTTCGGCCACCGATGCCTGGTCGCATACGACGTCACGGACGAGATCTTTGGCATCTGCGTATCGGTCGACGGGTATCTGAATCCGTTCTACGCCTACGGCGCGATGGCCGTGGCCATACCCGGATGGTCGCTGGGAACCGGTCTGGGCGTCATGATGGGCAACATTCTGCCGGCCGCCGTTGTCGTCGCGCTCAGCGTCGGGCTTTACGGCATGTTCCTGGCGGTCATCATCCCGCCTGCCCGCAAGGACCGCTTTATCGCCACGCTGGTGCTGCTTTCCATGGCGTGCAGCTTTCTGTTTTCCCGGACGCCGTATCTCAGCCGGATCTCGGAAGGCATGCGCATGATTCTGCTGACCGTCGCGATTGCCGGCGCGGCCAGCGTGCTCCGGCCGATTCAGGAGGTGGACAGCGATGCGGCATAACACCTGGATCTACCTTCTGATTATGGCGCTGGTCAGCTATGTGATACGCGCGCTGCCGCTGACACTGATTCGCAGGCCGATCAGGAACCGGACCCTGCGGTCCTTTCTGTATTATGTTCCGTATGTGACGCTCGCTGTGATGACGTTCCCGGCCATTATGGACGCCACGGGAAACGTCTGGTCCGGTCTGGCCGCGCTGGCCGCCGGCGCGCTGCTCGCCTGGCTCGGCGGAGGGCTTCTGCCGGTCGCGATTCTGTGCTGCGCGACGGTGTTCCTGATGAATCTGTTCCTGTAGCATGACGGCCCCGAAACAGGAGACCGTTAAAGACGGGCAATTTCGAGCCGGGCGGATCGTTTCAGACGGAATGGGAACCCTTGCCCGGGATTCCGTTCGCGCCCCCGAACATATCCATGCTGATCGACTGACAACCGGCAAACCTCCGGGGTCTGCAGAAACGGCTGCCGAAATACAGATTCGGCAGCCGATCGTCTTGTTTGTGCGGTTCTGTCTTATCGGGGTGCGGATCTACGGAGGCTTCAGGCGGAGGATTCGCGTGAGGGCAGGATGGGACGGACCTGAATCTCGCGGATCTGCCGGAAGAACCCAAAGGGCCGGATCACAGCACCGGGGCGCGGCTTTGAGATAGCCCCTGCATCACGGCGCTTTGTTTCCGTTCAGGCGTTCGCCCACGGCCCCGCCCGGATGAATCAGCGCGAACTGCTCGCTCTGATAGCCGGTTTCTTCGATCAGCGCCGCCTGCAGCGCGTGCGCGATCATGCAAAGCGCGGTGGTGCTGGTCGTACCCTGGGCGTTGTATTTATCGGTTTCCCGGTTCACATGCTGTTTGAGCACCGCGTCTGCCGAGACGGCCAGCGGGGAGGCGAGGTTCTCGGTGATCGTGATCACCGAAACGCCCTTGGCCTTGCAGATGTCCAGAATCGGCAGCAGTTCCTTCGTTTTGCCGCCGCGGGAGGCGAAGATCATCACATCCCCCTTTTTCAGGAATCCCGACGCGCCGTGAACGGCCTCTGCCGGGGAGATGAAGCGGGCCGGGCGTTCGATGCAGCATAGAAGATGCGCGATGTGCTGGCAGATGATTCCGGAATGCCCGCATCCGGTAGTGCCGATCCGTTCAGCGCCTGCCAGCAGCGTGACGGCTTTGGAGAACTGTTCGGGGTCAAAGTATTCCACCATTTCCCCGATGCAGGTCCTCTCGATTTCATAAGCGTTCAGAGCAGCGTCCAATGCCTGCCGGCTGATCATAAATGTACCTCCTGTCGGGTCCCGTAACGCAATTCCGTCATTCGCCGGTCTTTCCGGCAATCCTTCGCGGTGTTTTCAGTATATCAGCGCTTCCGGCAGACCGCAAGCCAAAACGAAAATGTTATTTTCGTTTTGGCAAAAAACCTTGCGATACTCCCATTGACCGAAATCGTGGTTTCTGATATAATGATCGATGAGGAGAGATCGCATGCGCGGTTTTCGGCGCGGATTTCAGCGCCGAAGCCGTTGGCTGCGATTTTCAAACCGGATCCCGCCGTGGCTGAGCCACGGGAAATACAAGGAGGCGTACCCATGGAATTCAAAATGGTTCAGAAGGAAATCGAACTGCAGTCCAGAGGCTGGATTCCCACCTTCCACGATATCTCCAAAGAGGTCATGGAAATCGTCGCAGAATCCGGCATCAAAAACGGCACCTGTGCCGTGGTGTCGCATCACACCACCTGTTCCGTGATGGTTCAGGAATGCTCCCACGATATCGACTCCTTCGATATCGAGTTCCTGCAGCATGACCTGCTGGACATCATGCGCAAAATGATTCCGGATTTCGCCGAGGAGCATCAGTACCGTCATCCCGGCCCGATCCACACCCAGTACGGCCGGTATGTGAACGAGCCTGGCGATTTCACCTCCATGAACACCGACGGCCACCTGCGCAGCGTGTTCTTCGGCCGCAGCGAGGTAATCACCATCAAGGACGGCGTGCTGGATGCCGGCGAGTTCGCGCACATCTATTTCATCGACTGGGATCATGTCCGCGCCCGCCATCGCCAGGTCAACGTGACCGTCATGGGCACGACGGAAGACGTCGGCGACCGCAAATTCCACAACGGCGAAACGATTAACACGCTGCGCCGCTACACCGATGAGGAGAAGGCCGAGGACGTGCATTTCACGCTGCAGCTCAAGCGCGATTGAGTTCCCTTCGGTTTGCGTCTGCGGCTTGCCGCAGGAGCAATGCCGGCTTCCTGATCGCACCTCATCGATTCCGGTTCACCGTTTCGGGCGCCCGGGCTTTCCCTGTGCCTCCAGGGCGCCCCTGCGGAATCTGAAGAGACGTGCGGTTTGATGGTTTGATGAGGTATCCATGCTGAAGATTGACATCCGGCGAAGGCGCATCCTGGAATTGCTGGCGCGGGACGGGAGCGTCCGCGTGGCGGCGCTGAGCGGGGAACTGGGCGCCACGCACGCCACCATCCGCAATGACCTGTCGGCGCTCGAAGCGGAGGGCCGCTGCAGCCGCGTGCAGGGCGGTGCGATGTCCGTGGCGGGAAGCCCGCTGCCGGGCGGGAACACCGTTGAAAAGCAGGCAATCGCCAGAACGGTCGCCCGGCTCATTCGGGACGGCGATCGCCTGCTCATCAATTCCGGAACGACCGCGCAGGCGGTCGCCGGCGCGCTTCGCGGTTTTTCGGAACTGCATATCGTGACCAACGCGCTGGCCGTGGCGGAAAAGCTGGGCGGGGCGTTTCACGTCCTTCTGCTGGGCGGCGAACTCAACGCCCGGGACGGCTTCACCTACGGAGAAGACGCGCTGATGCAGCTGTCCCGGTACCAGGCGGACTGGGCGATTCTCTCGGTGGACAGCATATCCGCTGCGGAGGGCGTCACGCTGTGCCATTCGGAGGAGACGTCCATCAGCAGGGAAATGCTTCGGCGTTCGGTGCGCGGCATCATCGCCGCGGATCATACAAAGGTCGGCCGCGCGGGATTCGTGCGCGTATGTCCCGCGCAGAATCCGCTGGTTCTGGTCACGGACGCGGCGGCGGATCAGAAGGCGATACGCGCACTGGAGGGCAATGGCGTTGAAGTCCACATCGCATAGATACCTGCTGGTTGCCGTACTGTGCGCGCTGATGTTCGCGTACGGCTGTTTCCTCGGCGCGATACAAACCGTGATCGAATCCGTCGCCGGCAGCATGTCGATGGATACCGCCGGCATGGGCGCCTTGGTTTCGCTTCAGTTTGTTCCCGTGGCGTTTGTGCCGGTGCTGATGGGGTCCGTGGCGGACCGGATTGGGCGCAAACGAGTGATCGCGGCGTTCTGCGCGCTGTTCGGAATCGGGCTTCTGATCTGCAGCGCGGCGAAATCGCCCTGGGTCTACGCGCTGGGCATCCTGATGGTCGGGGCCGGCTACAGCGTATGCGAGAGCGGCTGCTGCGCCGCGATGTCCGATCTCGGCCCGGACTGGGGAACGCGGGGCATCAACCTGTCCCAGGCGCTTTTGTGCCTGGGCGCGGTGATCACGCCGATGCTGGTCCGAAAATCCGGCGTGGACTGGCGCACGGCGCTGAGGCTCTGCGCCGCCTGTTACGGAGCGCTGCTGCCGATGATTCTGCTGGTGCCGTTTCCGCCTCCGTCCGCCGCGGAATCCCAGGACCGGGGCGCCGTGGGAACCCTGCTGAAATCGACGGCGTTCCTCTGCCTGTTTGCGGCGATTTTCCTGTATGTCGGGCTCGAAACAGGCTTTGGCTATTTCATCGAAAGCCTGATTTTCCACCGGTTCGGTCAGACCGCGCTGTCCGGCGTATCGCTGTACTGGCTGGGCATGATGGTTTCCCGGTTCGTCTTTTCATCGATCCGCTACCGGTCAAAACCGGTGCTGACCGGCAGCTTTTTCCTGAGTGCCGCGCTCTTTCTGCTGCTGACGGTTCAGAACCGCGCCGCGTTCTCTCTGGCACTGTGCTTTCTGACCGGCTTTGCCTTCGGCCCGATCTGGTCCACGCTGGTTGCCCGGGCCACCGCACTGTATCCTTCCCACGCCGGCACTGCGTCCGGCCTGATGAGCGCCGGCTGCGGTGCGGGAGGCATTTTGTTTCCCGCGGTTTCCGGGATGATCGCGCAGCACTTCAGCCTGGGATCGGCGTTCGGGATGATGGGCGGTGTGGCCATACTCGGCGGGGTGCTTTGCGCGCTGCTGCCGGGGGATAAGACGTGATATCGCGAAAGGACGTGAAGTGCGTGAAAGCCTATCTCGGCATCGATCTTGGCACCACCAATCTCAAAGCGGCGCTGTACGACGGGGAGCTTCGGCCCCTTGGAAGCGAGAGCCGTCCTGTGGATTACGTTCGGGAGAACGGCTTTGTGGAATTTGACGCTGACGCGTACGTCGAAGGCCTGTACGATGTTTTACGGACCCTGCTGGCCCGCCTGGAAATCCGGGAAATCAGCGCGATGGCGCTGACGGGACAGGCTGAAACGCTGATTCTGCTGGACCGGAGCCTCCGCCCTGTCGGCCGCGCGATTTCCTGGATGGACGAACGGTCACAGGCGGAGTGCGCGGAGCTTTCCCGGGAATTCCCGGCGGAAGCGGTCGAGGAAGTGACGGGCCAGCTTTCGATGCTGCCCACGTGGCCGGCCACAAAGCTGCTCTGGCTGAAGAAGAACCGGCCGGCGGATTTTGACCGCGCGCACCGGTTCGTGCTTTTGAAGGATTACGTGGTGTACCGCCTGACGGGCAGGCTGCTGGCCGACATGTCGATTGCCACCTTTTCTCTCTGGTTCGATATCTATCGGAAGCGCTACTGGCCGGAAATGCTCGCTTATCTGGGCATCGACGAAAACCGGCTGGCGGAAATGACGGAGCCCTGTTCGGTGGCGGGGGGCCTTTTGGAAGACGCGGCGGAGCGCATCGGGATCCGGCCGGGCGCGCCGGTCAGCATCGGGACTCTGGATCATTTCGCGGGCATGATCGGAACCGGCGCGACGCGCCCCGGGAGCCTGACGCTTTCCACCGGCACGGTGATGGCGCTGGCGGCTGTGTCTGCGGAGCCGGCGCCGCGCAAGAGCGGCATCGCGATGCACTACGGTTTCAGGCCGGATACCCACGTGATGCTGCCGGTGGTCGAATCCGGCGGGGTAAGCCTGGAATGGTTCAGAAACAGCTGCCTGTGCGGAATGGATTACGCGGAACTCAACGAAGCGCTCGCCCGGCGCGCGCCCAGCGGCATTCTGTTCCTGCCGAACATCGTCGGGACCAACGCGCCTGCCTTCGACGCGGACGCCACAGGCGTATTCTGGGGCCTGCGCCAGCGGCACGACGCGGTCGACATGGCGCGGGCCGTGATGGAAGGGGTGTCCTTTGTCCTCCGGGAGAACTGTGAGGCGCTTTCCGCCGGCGGCGCGCCTGTAGAGCGGATCATCGCCACCGGCGGCGGCGCGAAGAGCCCGATCTGGTGCCAGATGCACGCGGACGCAACCGGGGTTCCGGTATCCGTGCCAGCGGAAAAAGACGCGGCCTGTCTGGGCGCTGCCGTCATCGCCGCGGTGGCGGACGGCAGATTCCGTTCCTTTGAGGACGCGGCGGCGGCCTGTATCCGCATCGAACGCACGTACCGTCCCGGCGCCTCCATGGACGAAAAATACCGCAGGTTCAGGCGGCTTTACAGGGCGGCGCTTCAGGTCGGCAGGGAAGAAGGAAATTGAAGAATGCGCATTCGGCGCGAAACGCTGCTGCCCGGGGGAGCATTCTGATCTTCCGGCGGCGGACGTGGGACGCCGCGCAGACAGAAACGGACCGCCCGGCATCGGGCGGTCCGGCATTTGCGCGCAAGCGGATTATGCGGCGGGGGTGACCATCGTGATGTGGGGGTTGACGCCCTCGTACCAGTACAGGAAGCCTTCCAGGTCGATCACGTCGCCGACGTTCAGCGCTTTGACCGCTTCGTAAACCTCGGTGCCGGCGCCGCACAGGTAGGATTCCACGGTAAAGGTATAGGTGGCGCCGTCTTTGGAGACGTCGAAATAGAGGTCGTTGCCGTCCTCGCCGGAGCCGTCCCAGTTGTACAGGAAGGCCGCGTTTTCGTCGTTCTTGGCTTCGACGGTCATGCCCTTGAATGCGACCTTCTGGTTCTGATACGCCGCGAGTTCGTCGGTGCCCAGCAGATCGGTCACGTCCGTCACGGGCGCCACATAGCTGCCCTCTTCCAGTTCAAAGGTCGCGTCGACGATTTCGACTTCGCCGGACCACTCGGCCTTGTAGCCGGTGACCTTGATTTTCGCGCCTTCCACCAGCTTCGCGTAATCTTCCTCGGAGCAGGCCATATTGTAAATGAAGTACGCGCCGTCCTCATCCTGGGTGTAGACGGTTGCCTTTCCGTCCCACCAGGACTGTTTGGCCTGGACATAGGTTTCCACGGTCACTTCGGTTTCCAGTTCGGCTTCCGCGTATTCGGCGTAGGTCATAACGCCTTCGGACTTCTCGGCCAGAGCCGCACCGCATGCCGCCAGGAGCATCAGTGCCAGCGCAACGGACAGTACCTTTTTCATGGTGATATCCTCCTTTACATTGGGGAAACCTCTGTGAGGTTTCATGTCGACTGATATTATAACGAATTTGTCCGGGAAATTCAGCCTCGCCATGGAATTTAACAGAATGCGGAAGCCGTGCAGCCAGGGCGGCGGAAATCGCCGCAGATCCGGCGGCGCTGCCCGGAGCCTCTGAAACAAAACGCGGGCGGCACTGCCGCCCGCATCCGAAACCGTACGGGGATCGGATCAGGGTTCTTCGACGGATTCCGCTGCTTCCGGGTCCGGTTTGGAGAATTCGTCCGCTTCGCTGTCCGCGGAAGAAGGAGACTGCGCTTCGTTCGGCGGGATTTCGGCCTCCGGCGCCGCGCTTTCCTTTTCCAAGCGGATGCCCGCAGGCTTATCCTCTTCCAGGGAGCCTCCGCTGATGATCTTCTCGAACTGCTGCTGATCCAGCTTCTCATATTTGAGCAGCGCTTCCGCCAGCCGGTCGAGCTCGGCACGGTGCTCGGTCAGAACCTGAACGGCACGCTGCTTGCAGCTGTTCAGGATGCTCTGCACTTCCTGATCGACTTCGGCGTTTACCCGTTCGGACAGCGGGGACTGGGAGAAATCCCTGCCCAGGAAAACCTCGTGCTCGCCCCCCAGGAAGATGGGCCCGAGCTTTTTGCTCATGCCGTATTTGGTCACCATCGCGCGTGCGATCTGGGTGGCTCGCTGAATGTCGCTGGAAGCGCCGGTGGACACATCGCCCATGACCAGGGATTCCGCGCAATGCCCGCCCATGAAGGAGGTGATTTCCGCCAGGAAATAGCTGCTGGTGATGTAATTGGTTTCTTCATCCGGCAGCATCATCGTGTATCCGCCGGCGCCCTTGCCGCGCGGAACGATCGAGATTTCGTGGACGTTGTCGCACTCCGGCACGAAGTGGGAAATGATCGCGTGGCCGGCTTCGTGATAGGCGACCAGCCGCCGGTCCTTTTCGGTGATTTTGTGGCTGCGTTTTTCCGGGCCTGCGCTGACCTTGGTGATCGCTTCTTCCAGCGTCGCCATGTGAATTTCCGTTTCGCCGTTGCGCGCGGTGAGGATCGCGCCTTCGTTCATCACGTTTTCCAGATCCGCGCCGGTAAAATACGGCGTGCGCTTGGCGAGAACCGAAAGATCGACATCCTTCGCCAGCGGCTTTTTCCGGGAGTGCACCTTCAGGATTTCCTCGCGCCCTTTTACATCCGGGTAATTGACGGAAATCTGCCGGTCAAATCGGCCGGGCCGCAAAAGCGCCGGGTCGAGAATGTCCGCGCGGTTCGTTGCCGCCATGACGATGACCCCCTGATTGTGGGAGAAACCGTCCATTTCCACCAGCAGCTGGTTGTGCGTCTGTTCGCGCTCGTCGTGCCCGCCGCCGAGGCCCGCGCCGCGCTGGCGGCCGACCGCGTCGATTTCGTCGATGAAGACGATGGACGGGGCGGCTTTCTTTGCCTGATCGAACAGATCCCGCACGCGGGACGCGCCGACGCCGACGAACATTTCGACGATATCGGAGCCCGAGATCGTGAAGAACGGCACGCCGGCTTCTCCGGAAACGGCGCGCGCCAGCAGGGTCTTGCCGGTGCCGGGAGGGCCGACCAGCAGAACGCCCTTGGGAATGCGGGCGCCCAGTTCCGTGAAGCGCTTCGGATCCTTCAGGAATTCGACGATTTCCTTCAGCTCGTCCTTTTCCTCCTCCGCGCCGGCCACGTCCTGGAAGGTGACCTTGTTGCTTCTGGGATCCGTCAGGCGCGCCCGGCTGCGGCCGAAGTTCATGACGCCCTTGCCGCCGGTCTGCTGGCGCATCATGAAGTACCACAGCAGGCCGAACAGCGCGAAAGTGACGAGAATCGGAAGCCATTCCAGCCACCAGGGAGTGGCTTCGGGCTCCTTGACCGAGATGTTGAACGCGTAATCCGCGGCGCTGATGTTGTTCTTGTCCATCTCCAGCTTTTCCGCGTAGATTGCGTTGACATCGGAATAGAACTGGGTTTCAGAAGGGATGGTAGCGGTGATATCGTAGCGGGTCGGAAATTCCGCCTGCGGGATTTCACTGCTCTTTTTGCGGGCAAACAGCGCCGTGTTGGTCGTCATAAGGTCCGAGACGCCGTCGTCCCGAATCAGCTGCAGCGCTTGCTTGTAGGTGAGCGTGTCGATCTTATCCTGCGGCTGGGTGCCGAGCAGGTTGACCATCACCAGTACGACGATCAGCAGGCCGACATATATGAGGATGCTTTGTATGGGCCGCATTTTGTTCCGATTCAATCCGTTCTTCCTTTCCCGCCGGCAGCGGCGAAACGCCTTTCATGTGAAAAATTCCAGCCTATTATATCATCCGAAGGCGCGGAATTCAAACGGTAGATCAGACATTTGTGTAAATTTCCTCTTTCAAAACGCCGATCATCGGCAATTCGCGGTAGTGTTCCGCGTAATCCAGCCCGTATCCCACGACGAATTCGTCGGGAACCACAAAACCGCGGTAATCGACATCCACGTGCGTGCGGCGGCGGTCGGGCTTGTCCAGCAGCACACAGATTTTCAGCTGCTTCGCGCCGCGGGAAATCAGGTTCTCCTTCAGGAACGAAAGGGACATTCCGCTGTCGATGATGTCCTCGACGATGATCACGTTTTTGCCGGTGATGTCTTTGTCAAGATCCTTCAGAATGCGAACGACGCCGGTGGTCTTGGTGGCGTTGCCGTAGCTGGAAATCGCCATGAAATCCATTCTTACCGGAACCCGGATGCGCCGGGCCAGATCGGCAAAAAAGATCACCGCGCCCTTCAGAATTCCGACCAGCACGACTTCCTCGCCCGCAAAATCCCTGCTGATCGCTTCTCCCAGTTCGGTTACACGTTGTTGAATCTGCTCTTCGGTAATGAGTATCTTGTCGAGATCATGGTGCATGGTGATTCCCCTTTCATTCCAGGATTCGCTTGTGATGCCGGGCTGAAAGCATTCCGGACGCACCGCGCCGGGGTCCGGCTGCCATATGACGCGCACCGCGCGGCAGGTTCCGCGGATCGCGCAGTCGTCGTGAAGCGCGACGCCGGGAATCCACAGGACCGTTCGCCCTCTCGCCAGAACGGGAAGCCAGGCGCGCAGCGGACGGGGCACCTTGCGGTCGGTCAACAGATCGCTGACCGCCTTTTCGCCGCAGCCCAGAGGCCGGATCCGGTCGCCGGCGCGGAGAAAGCGCAGCACGCAGCCGTCCAGCGCGGAAGCGTCGACCGCCTGTACGGGGCCGTTGCTGAAGACGGGAACCGCGTCGCAGGGCAGGGCGCGCAGTGTGCCGGCGCCGTCGAGCCGGGCGCCGTCGGCGAACGGCGTTTCCGCATCCGACGGCTTGCGGTCCCGCAGGATGCCGTACAAACAGCCCGCGTTTTTTTCAAGGTCGATGCCGCGCATCGACAGTCTGCCCCTGCCGCCGGCACGGCAAAGGGCGGCGGCGCGCAAAATGTCTTCCCGGCAGAAGCCCGGCAGGAGCCGGTACAGCGCCTGATGCAGAACCGCGTCGTCCGCCGGCGCGCCGCGAAGACGCCACCCGAACGGCATGCTTTCAAGGTGCCGCCCCAGGAATTCCTCCGCTTCGCGCTGCAGGTGCCCGGACAGGACCTCGCTGGCTTCGCCGAAACGAACAAGCGCCCGGCGCGCGCCGGGATAGGCGCGCTCGATGGCGGGCAGCGCTTCAAGGCGAAGAATGTTCCGCGGGTTATCTGCGCACAGGTTGGTCTCATCCGTTCTGAAAGGCTGGCCGCAGGCGGCAAGGTACGCTTCGATTTCACTGCGGGCCGCGCGCAGAAGCGGCCGCGCGATGTCCTCTGTACGGGGACGCATGCCCGCGGCGCCGCTCACGCCCGCACCGCGCAGAATGTGCATCAGGATGGTCTCCGCCTGGTCGTCCGCGTTGTGTGCCGTGACGATGACGTCGGCGCGCAGCCGATGCATGGTCTCCCGCAGAAAGGAGTACCGGGCTTCCCGCGCGGCGGTTTCCCCTGTCAGGCCCTGACTGCGCATGTCGCCGAACCCGGTTGTCAGCGGCACGCGATGGCGGGCGCACAGGTCCGTTACGAACGCCAGGTCATCATCGGCGCTTTTCCCCCGCAGGCCGTGGTGGAAATGGGCGGCGAACAGCTGAAGCGGTGTCGATTTGCTTTCTTCGAGCATCAGCAGAAGGAGCGCGGTCGAATCCGCGCCGCCGCTCAGGGCCAGAAGCAGTTTCTCGCCCGGATGAAACAGCTTCAGCAATTCCATCGGATCCCTCCACGCAAACCGGAAAACGTCCGCACAGAGCACCGCGGCCGAACCGGGCGGTGCCGCTTTATAAAAATCCACACGAATTCGGACCAGGTGACCCCGCGGCGCGCGCCAAATTCCGCTGATTGCTGCTGCCTTCCGGCCCTGACAAGATTCACGGCATGACGCCGCACGGGACCCAATCGTCATCACCCGTGTGGACGCAGAATAATATATCACATCGCTGCGGGAAATGCAAGCGGTGAATTGTTACTTATTACCTATAGGAAACCATGGGACGAAAGGAAACGCCATGGGAGAGCATGGCGGGAGCGGTGCCGCCGCCCGGATCAGAGGGGTTTCTCCTGAAACGCGTTTTTCTCGCGAACGCGGGGATCCCGCCTGGCGGTCCGCCTTCGGACATCGGGCGAACGGATAAACGGTTCCGCGCCGGCGGATTCACCGGGCCGATCCGCCCGGCGGGCGGAACCGCTCGGAAACCTGCCGTTTGCGCGTCCGAAAGGCGGTCACATGGCAAGCGAAACCCGCGAGGGGCGGCTGCCGAAGGAGGCGCTGCCTTCCTTATTATTAAAGAGGAGCGGTTTTTCGAACCCGTCGGCCCATGCCGCACAAACGTCGGCAATCAGCCGATGTCCGGCCTGGTTGGGATGCATGCCGTCGGCGCACAGCAGCCTGTCCGGGTTCGGAATCTTCAGAAATCCCTCCCGTACGGGGATGCACGGGCAGCCTTCGTGGGCCGCTGCGCGCGCGGCGATTGAGGAATAGTATTCCTGCCAGCGGTAGATGCGGCCGGGGTCTCCGAGGAACTTCAGCACGTTTTCTTCCGAAACGCCGTTCTGGCAGACCCAATGGAAGAAGCGCCCGCTGTCCAGCGGCGGCAGCGTGCACAGGACGGGGAATCCGCCGCGCGCGGAAATCAGGCGAATCATCCGCTCCAGGGTCGCTTCAAACTCTTCCGGACTCACCCGCGGGAAATGCGGCAGATCCGGCCGGTCGGATACTTCTCTCCAATTGTGATTGCAGTCGTTCCCGCCGAATTCTATGACGACAGCACAGCCGCGCAGCGCGTCGAACGGCTGTGCCGACAGCAGCTCCAGCGCCTCAGGCGCGGTCCGCCCCATCCTCGACTGATTCGTGATCGCGATGCCGTGCTCCTGAGACAGCAGGCTGACGGCGCTTTCCTTCAGGATCGTATACCGGCCCCGGGCCGTGTCGTACACAACCCCCTTTGCAATCGAATCTCCCCATATTTGAACACTGCGACAGCGCATCGGCGGCACCTCGTTTCACATCTGGTTTTCTAAACTATTATAAGCGATATGATTAAATATGTCAAGTGATTGCGAACATTTTGTCCTGCGCTGAAAGCGCCTGCGCCGCATCGGCGGAGAAAAACCGAAAGCATACCGGAACAGCGGCCGTGCGGGAACGCGAAGGAATTGAGGACGGTGCGGGGATCGCGGTTCTGTTCGGGGTCCGGAGGCCTTTCGGGGCGCAAATACCGCCTTTGCCTGAAATTTAACAGAAAATCCCCGCGGCATCCCCTTGCGGTTCGGCGCCCGGGCTGATATAATTTCAAGGCTGCGTAATGCAGGAGCGAATGCCGGTTCGCGGCGCTTCGGCGCGAGGGATGAAGCGGAAGGTTGCGGCAAGGCCGGGAATTTCCGTGGACCAGTCCGACAATCGGGCGACGTTGGCTCATGCCGCGTCGTGGAAGACCTCTGCCAAGGGCAGAGGATGCAGCTTTTTAAGAACACGCCCGGCAGCGTGTGCATGAGTCTTAACAAGGAGGAAGTTTCATGGCCAGTCAGAAGATTCGCATCAAACTGAAAGCGTACGAGCACGGCGTGATCGATCAGAGCGCAGCCCGCATCGTGGAGACCGCCAAGTGCACAGGATCCAGGGTTTCCGGCCCGATCCCGCTGCCCACCGAGAAAGAGATCGTCACGATCCTGCGCTCGCCCCACAAGCACAAGGATTCCCGCGAGCAGTTCGAAATGCGCACCCATAAGCGCCTGATCGACATTCTCAGCCCCACGCCCAAAACGGTGGACGCGCTGACGAAGCTCGACCTGCCGGCCGGCGTCGAGATCGAGATCAAGGTGTAATAAACGGAACCCAACATGGAGGTGTAAAAATAGATGGAAAAGGCAATTCTCGGTAAGAAGATTGGCATGACTCAGATCTTCCTCGCGGACGGTCGTCTGATGCCGGTCACGGTCGTCGAAGCCGGTCCCTGCCCGGTGGTGCAGGTGAAAACCAGGGCAACCGACGGCTACGAAGCTGTTCAGGTCGGCTTCGGCGAGCTCGCGGAGAAGCGGGCGGAGAAGCTGAAGAACAAACCCGAGCTCGGCCACTTCAAGAAAGCGGGCGTGGGCGCCACCCGGTTCCTGCGCGAGCTTCGCCTGGACGACATCTCAGCCCTGAAGGTCGGGGACGCGATCAAGTGCGATGTGTTCGCCGAAGGCGATCGCGTGGATGTGACGGGCACGAGCAAGGGCCACGGATACACCGGTGCCATTCAGCGCTGGAACCAGCACACCGGCCCGATGAAACACGGCTCCAAGTACCACAGGGGCGTCGGCTCTCTGAGCGCCAACTCGGATCCCTCCCGCGTTTTCAAGAACAAGCACATGGCCGGCCAGTACGGCTGCGAGCGCGTGACGATCCAGAACCTTGAGATCATCAGGGTGGATGCCGAAAGGAACCTGCTGATGATCAAGGGCGCCATTCCCGGCGCGAACGGCGCACTGGTCACGGTGCGTTCCTCGTGCAAAAAGGTGGAAGCCTGACGCTTTCCGGAAGGAGGACAACGAACAATGCCTAAAGTAGCAATGGTCAATATGCAGGGCAAGCCGGTGGGAGAGATCGAGCTGAGCGACAATACGTTCGGCGCCGAGATCCACGAATCGGCAATGCACCTGGTTGTACGCGCCCAGCTGAACGCGAAGCGGCAGGGCACGCAGTCCGCAAGGACCCGTACGGAAGTAGAGGGCAGCGGCAAAAAGATTTATCGCCAGAAGGGCACCGGCAACGCGCGTCATCACAGCCGCAGAGCGCCGCAGTTCACCCACGGCGGAATGGTGTTTGCCGTCAAGCCGCGCGATTACAGCTTTACGGTTCCGAAGAAGGTCAAGCGCCTGGCGATGAAGAGCGCGCTGTCCAGCAAGGTCGCGGAGGGCGACATCATCGTGCTTGACAAGCTGGAGCTCGCCGAAGCGAAGACCCGCACCGTCGCGAAGATGCTCAAGGATCTGGGCGTCGCGAAGAAAGCCCTGATCGTGGTGCCGGAGAAGGACGAAGCCCTGATCCGCGCGTCCCGCAACATCGAAGGCGTTCAGGCTTCCCACGTGGGCGTGCTGAACGTGCTGGACATCCTCAAATACGACAAATTCGTGATCACTCAGGACGCCGCCAGGAAGTGCGAGGAGGTGTACGACTGATGAAAAGCCCCTATGACATCATCCTGCGCCCGGTGCTGACAGAGAAAAGCTATGAGGCGATGAACGACAGGAAGTACACTTTCGAAGTCGCTGTCAAAGCCGGCAAAACGGAAATCAAGGACGCCGTGGAAAAGATTTTCGACGTGAAGGTCGAAGCGGTCAATACCATGCGCGTCGAGGGCAAGATGAAGCGCCAGGGCCGCACCATGGGCCGCCGCCCCGAGCGCAAGAAAGCGATTGTCACCCTGAAGAAGGACTCCAAGGGCATCGAGTTCTTCGAAGGCATGGCTGCTGAGAATTAAGGAGGGGAAAGCAAGTATGGCTATTCGAGTGTACAAGCCGACCTCGCCTGCGCGGCGTTTCATGTCGGTTCTCTCGTTCGCAGAGCTGACCCGGAAAGCTCCGGAGCGCTCTCTGACCACCGATCTGCGCCACAGGGCCGGCCGCAACAACACCGGCAAGATCACCGTCCGTCACCAGGGCGGCGGCGCGCGCAGAAAGTACCGCATCATCGATTTCAAACGCAACAAGGATTCCATCCCGGCGAAGGTTGCCGCGATTGAATACGATCCGAATCGGACCTGCTTTATCGCCCTGCTGCACTACGCCGACGGCGAGAAGCGCTACATCCTGGCGCCGCTGGACCTGAAGGTCGGCGACACCGTGATGAGCGGCGAAGGCGCGGACATCAAGGCAGGCAACTGCCTGAAGATCCAGGACATCCCGCTGGGCACGCTGATTCACAACATCGAGCTCAAACCCGGCCAGGGCGGCAAGATGGTTCGCTCCGCGGGCACCGCGGCGCAGCTGATCGCCAAGGAAGGCTCTATGGCGCAGATCCGCCTGCCCTCCGGTGAAGTGCGCAAGGTCGCGATGACCGCCCGCGCGACGATCGGCCAGGTTGGCAACACCGATCACATGAACGTGCGCATCGGCAAAGCCGGCAGGCAGCGTCATCTGGGCATTCGCCCCCACGTCCGCGGCGTCGTCATGAACCCGGTGGATCACCCGCACGGCGGCGGCGAAGGCCGCTCCCCGGTCGGCATGCCGGCTCCGATGTCTCCGTGGGGCAAGAAGACCCAGGGCGTCAAGACCCGCAAGCATCGCAAGTATTCCGACAAGTTGATCGTCAAGAAGGCTGGCAAGTAATTCGCCAGGGAAGGAGGCTGCTTCATGAGCAGATCGGTTAAAAAAGGTCCGTTCATTCAGCCTGTGCTGCTCAAGCGCGTGCAGGAAATGAATGCCAGCGGAGAAAAGAAGGTCATCAAGACCTGGTCCCGCGCTTCAACCATTTTCCCGGACTTCATCGGCCACACTGTCGCGGTGCATGACGGCCGCAAGCACGTTCCGGTATATGTGACAGAAGACATGGTTGGCCATAAGTTCGGCGAGTTTGCCCCCACCCGCACGTTCAGGGGTCACGCCGGCGAAAAGGCTTCGGCCCGTAAGTAAGCGGAAGGAGAGAAAAGTATGGCAACTCGAGTGAGAGAAAAGGCAAAGGCGCGCCATGAAAACGCCGACAAGCGGCCGCGCGCTGTTGCCAGGTTTATCCGCATCTCATCCCGCAAGGTCAAGATCGTCATCGACCTGATCCGCGGAAAGAGCGTGGATGAGGCGCAGGCCATTCTGATGTATACGCCCAAGAGCGCCGCGCCGGTGGTATTGAAGCTTCTCAATTCCGCGATCGCGAACGCGGAGAATAATCTCGGCATGGCGCGCGAAGATCTGTATGTGGCTGAAGTGTACGCCAACCAGGGTCCGACCCTGAAGCGCTACTGGCCCCGTTCTCACGGCCGGGCCGATCAGATCCTGAAACGTACCAGCAACATCACCATCGTGCTCGATGAGAAAAAGTAACGCACGAACCGACGAGTAAATGGAGGGAATTCAATGGGCCAGAAGGTAAATCCCCACGGCGCGCGCGTCGGTGTGATCCTGGATTGGAGCACCAAATGGTACGCCGGGAAAAAGGATTTTTCCAACAACCTGATCGAGGATTATAAACTGCGCGAAATGCTCAAGGAAAAGCTGAACATGGCGGGCATCTCGCACATCGATATCGAGCGGACCGCGGGCCGCGTAACGGTTTCCGTGTTCACCGCCAAGCCGGGCATCGTAATCGGCAAGGGCGGCACCGGCGTCGAAGCGCTGAAGAAGGAAATCGAAGCGTTCACCGGCAAGCAGGTCAACCTGAATATCATGGAGATCAAGAACCCCGAAGTGAACGCGCAGCTGGTCGCGGAGAACATCGCGCAGCAGCTCGAAAAGCGCGTATCGTTCCGCCGGGCGATGAAGCAGTGCCTCGGCCGCGCGATGAAGGGCGGCGCAAAGGGCATCAAGACCATGGTATCCGGACGTCTGGGCGGCGCGGACATCGCCCGCTCCGAAGGCTATCACGAAGGTTCGATCCCGCTGCAGACGCTGCGCGCGAACATCGACTACGGATTCACCGAAGCCAAAACGGCATACGGCCGCATCGGCGTGAAGGTGTGGATCTACAAGGGCCAGGTGCTGCCGAACGCCAAGAAGGCGCAGGGCGGCGCTCCCGCCCGCAAGACGGAAGGAGTGAGATCCTAATGCTGATGCCCAAGAGAGTCAAGCGCCGCAAGGTGCAGCGCGGCCGTATGACCGGCAAAGCGCAGCGCGGCAATTTCCTCGCTTATGGCGATTATGGTCTGGTTGCGACCGATCCGGCGTGGATCACCTCCAACCAGATTGAAGCAGCCCGTCAGGCCATGACCCGCTATACGAAGCGCGGCGGCCAGGTCTGGATCAAGATCTTCCCCGACAAGCCCGTGACCGCAAAGCCCGCCGAGACCCGCATGGGCTCCGGCAAAGGCGCGCCGGAATACTGGGTAGCCGTTGTGAAGCCGGGCCGCGTCCTGTTCGAAATGAAGGGCGTAACCGAAGAAGTCGCGCGCGAAGCGCTGCGCCTCGCTTCCAACAAGCTGCCGGTGAAGACCAAATACATCAAGAGAGAAACGGAGAAGGCAGGTGAAGAGCAGTGAAGTCAAAGGAATTCAGGGAACTGATGGAGAAATCCACCTCTGAGCTCGACACCGTGTTGAAGGATAAAAAGGCGGAACTGTTCAACCTCCGCTTCCAGCTGGCCACCGGTCAGCTCCAGAACACCTCGGCGATCGCCGCCTGCAAACGCGATATCGCCCGTGTCAAAACCGTTATCCGCCAGCGCGAAGCGCAGGCGTGACAATCACGCGAAAGGAGGCTGCCCGTAAAATGGCCGAGCAGAGAGGGATTCGTAAAACCCGTGTCGGCGTCGTCGTCTCTGATAAGATGGACAAGACGATCGTCGTGGAAATTCGTACCCGTGTAAAACATCCGCTGTATGGCAAGATCATGAATCGCACACAGAAGTTCAAGGCGCATGACGAGAACAACGAGTGCGGCATCGGCGATACCGTTCGCGTGATGGAGACCCGTCCGCTTTCGAAGGACAAGCGCTGGCGCCTGGTGGAAATCATCGAAAAGGCGAAGTAATCCGGCCGCTGACAAGGAGGAAATAGAACCATGATTCAACCGCAAACCCGGTTAAAGGTTGCCGATAATTCCGGCGCGAAAGAAATCATGTGCTTCCGCGTGCTGGGCGGTTCGTTCCGCCGTGAAGGCGGGATCGGCGATATCATCGTCGCTTCCGTCAAGACAGCAACGCCAGGCGGCACCGTAAAGAAGGGCGAAGTAGTCAAGGCAGTGATCGTTCGTACGGTCAAGCAGTACCGCCGCGCGGACGGCAGCTACATCCGCTTTGACGACAACGCCGCCGTGATCATCAACGATCAGAAGCAGCCCCGCGGAACCCGCATCTTCGGGCCTGTTGCAAGGGAACTGCGCGAGAAGGATTTCATGAAGATCATCTCGCTGGCGCCCGAAGTACTGTAAGGAGGTGCCTGAAATGTCCAATCTGAATGTAAAAACCGGCGATACCGTCGTCGTCATCTCCGGCACCGACAAAGGCAAGCAGGGCAAGATCCAGAAGGCTTTCCCGAAGACGGGCAAGGTAATTGTCGAGAACGTGGCGATGGTGAAGCGCCATCAGAAGCCCCGCGGACAGGGAATGCCCGGCGGCATCGTCGAGAAGGAAGCCGCGATTCCGGTGTCCAAGGTCATGCTGGTGTGCCCCAGCTGCAAGAAGGCCACCCGCGTTGCCCACAAGTTCCTCGATGACGGCACAAAGGCCCGCAAGGTGCGCGTCTGCAAAAAGTGCGGCGCAACCTTCGACAACTGATCGACCAGGAGGTAACGCAAGTGGCACGTTTGAAGGAAAAATACGCAAATGAAGTCGCTCCTGCCCTGATGCAGAAGTTCGGCTACAAGAATGTGATGCAGATTCCGCGCCTTGAAAAGATCGTGATCAACATGGGCTTGGGCGATTGCAAGGACAACGCCAAAGCCATGGAGGTCGCAGTCAAGGAGCTGGAAACCATCGCCGGTCAGCATCCGCTGGTGACCAAGGCCAAGAAGTCCATCGCGAACTTCAAAGTGCGCGAGGGAATGAATGTCGGCGCCAAGGTGACGCTGCGCGGCGAGCGCATGTATGAATTCACCGACAAGCTGGTTAGCATCGTTTTGCCCCGCGTCCGCGACTTCCGCGGCGTATCCGGCAAGGCGTTCGACGGCCGCGGAAACTACGCCCTGGGCGTCCGTGAACAGCTGATCTTCCCGGAAATCGATTACGATAAGGTGGAGAAGATCCGCGGCATGGAAATGATCTTCGTCACAACGGCCAAGACCGATGAAGAGGCGAAGGAACTGCTGCGTCTTATGGGCATGCCCTTTGCCCAGGCGTGATTGAAGGAGGAAACACAGCGTGGCTAAGACAAGCATGAAGGTTAAGCAGGCGAGAGAGCCGAAGTTCTCCACCCGCGCCTATACCCGCTGCCGCATCTGCGGTCGTCCGCACTCGGTGCTTCGCAAATACGGCGTGTGCCGCATTTGCTTCCGTGAACTGGCGTACAAAGGCCAGATCCCGGGCGTCAGGAAGGCCAGTTGGTAAGGCTGAACGGAAGGAGGAAGAGCAATGATCATGAATGATCCCATCGCGGATATGCTGACTCGGATCCGCAACGCCATTATCGCCAGGCACGAAACCGTGACCATGCCCGCTTCCAACATGAAGAAGGCAATCGCGAAGATTCTTGTGGAAGAGGGATACGTCAAATCCTTCGATGTTATCGAAGACGGCGTACAGGGCAAAATCCAGGTCAATCTCAAATATACCCAGGACAAGCAGTGCGTCATCAAAGGGCTCAAGCGCATTTCCAAACCGGGCCTGCGCGTGTATGCCAAGAGCGATGAACTGCCCAGGGTGCTGGGCGGCCTCGGAATCGCGGTCGTTTCCACATCCAAAGGCGTTATGACAGATCGTCAGGCCCGCGCCGACGGTATCGGCGGCGAAGTGCTGGCCTACATCTGGTAAGGAAAGCCGCGCCGCAAAGCGGCGCCAGGGTAATCTCGCGGGAGGGGCTGAGCGCCCTTCAGGGCGGGATGGCCGTCACCAATTTATGGAGGTGCTTTTAACATGTCTCGAATCGGTAAGCTTCCGATTCCGGTGCCGGCAGGCGTCACCGTGAACATCGGGGATGACAACACCGTAACGGTCAAAGGGCCGAAGGGTGAGCTGGCACAGAAGGTAAACACGCAGATCGGCGTGAAGCTGGAGAACGGCGAAGTGGTCGTGACCCGTCCGGCGGACAGCAAGGAATTCCGCTCGCTGCACGGGCTGTACCGCGCGCTGATCAACAATATGGTCACCGGCGTTACCAAGGGCTTTGAAAAGGTCCTGGTGATGGAAGGCGTCGGTTACCGTGCCGCCGCAGAGGGAAAGAAGCTGACGCTGAACGTCGGTTATTCCCATCCGGTGGTGTTCGAAGCGAAGGACGGCATTTCCTTTGAGACGCCGGCGCCCACGCGCATCATCGTCAAGGGAATCGACAAGCAGGCGGTCGGCGCGATTGCGGCCGACATCCGCGAAGTCCGCAAGCCGGAGCCCTATCTGGGCAAGGGCATTCGCTATGAGAACGAGCATATCCGCCGCAAGGAAGGCAAGGCAGGCAAGAAATAAAGAGAGGGGGAACCGTACATGTTCAAGAAACGGGATCGCAACGAAGTTCGTGTTATCCGTCATGAGCGCGTCCGTAAGAAGATCAGCGGAACTTCCGCTCGTCCGCGCCTGGCTGTCTACCGCAGCAACGCGCACATCTACGCGCAGATCATCGACGATACCGTCGGCAACACGCTGGTCGCAGCATCCACTGTCGAGAAGGCCATTGCCGAGCAGATCGCCGAAATGGACAAAAAGGGTGCCGCTCAGGTCGTCGGAAAAGCGATCGCCGAGCGCGCCAGGGAAAAGGGAATCACCGAAGTGGTCTTCGACCGCGGCGGTTACATCTACACCGGCCGCGTAGCCGCACTGGCTGCCGGCGCCCGCGAGGGTGGACTGAATTTCTAAGGAGGGACTTCATCGCATGCAGCGCAGAGAAAGAGAGCAGGAGAGCGAATTCATTGAAAAGCTCGTGTACGTCAATCGCGTTGCCAAGGTTGTCAAAGGCGGTAAGAACTTCCGGTTCACCGCGCTGATGGTCGTTGGCGACGGCGCCGGCCGCGTTGGCTGCGGCATGGGAAAGGCGACGGAAATTCCCGAAGCCATCCGCAAGGGCGTCGAAGATGCCAAGAAGCACATGATCAATGTGTCGGTCAGGGAGACCACCATCCCGCATGAGATGGTCGGTAGGTTCGGAACCGGTCAGGTTCTTCTGATGCCGGCTCCCACCGGTACCGGCGTGATCGCCGGCGGTCCGGTCCGCGCCGTTATCGAAGCGGTCGGGATCAAGGATATCCGCACCAAGTCAATCGGTTCCAGCAATCCGATCAACATGGTTCGCGCGACGCTCCAGGGCCTTTCGCAGCTGCGCACCGCGGAAGAGGTCGCGAAGCTGCGCGGGAAGACGCCCGAAGAGCTGTTGGGCTGAGGAGGGCGAAAACAATGAAGCTGAAAATCACGCAGACGAAATCCACCATTGCGAGCCTTGAGAACCATATCGCCAACCTGAAGGCGCTTGGCCTGCACAAAATCGGCCAGAGCGTCGTCCGGGAGGATACGCCGGCAGTGCGCGGCATGATCTTCAAGGTGAAGCACATGGTGAAGGTCGAGGAAATTGACGACTAAGGAGGTCCATGAGATGAAACTTCACGAACTCAAGCCTGCGTTCGGATCGACCACAGCGCCCAAGCGTTTGGGCCGCGGCATCGGTTCAGGTCTGGGCAAGACCTCCGGCAAGGGCCACAAGGGCGCGAAAGCGCGTTCCGGCGGCGGCAAGCGCCCCGGATTTGAAGGCGGTCAGATGCCGCTGGTTCGCCGCCTGCCGAAGAGGGGGTTCTACAATCCCTTCCGCACGGTGTATTCCTGTGTCAACGTCAGCCGCCTGGAAGCCTTTGAAGACGGCGCCACCGTGAACCTGGTGGAGCTGGTCAAAGAGGGCATCATCAGCAAAGTGGAAGACGGCGGACTGAAGGTCATGGGCAACGGCGAACTGACCAAAAAGCTCACGGTGCAGGCGAACAAGTTCACCGCGTCAGCAAAGGAGAAGATCGAAGCGGCAGGCGGGAAGGCCGAGGTGATCTGAGATGTGGGAAACGCTTAAAAACGCATGGCGGATCAAGGAGCTTCGCAAGAAGATTCTTTACACCCTATTCATGTTGCTGATATACCGTCTGCTGTGCTACGTGCCCACCCCGGGCGTCGACCTGGCGACGGTCAAGGAAGCGGTTTCCAAGCTCGATCTGCTCAACTTCATCAACATGATGACAGGCTCCAATCTGGAGAACTTCACCGTCATGGCGATGGGTATCACCCCCTACATTAACGCGTCGATCATCATGCAGCTGCTGACCGTCGCCATTCCGAAGCTGGAAGAGCTCCAGAAGGAAGGCGAGGAAGGCCGCAAGAAAATCGCGCAGATCACCCGTTATGTCACTGTCGGCCTGGGCTTCCTGCAGGCGGTCGCGCTGTCCATGGGCCTGCGCGCTTCCGCGGCGGGCGGCTTCACCAGCAACCTGACCATCGGTCTGTGCCTGGCGGCCGGCACCGCGCTTGCCATGTGGATCGGCGAGCGCATCAACGAGAACGGCATCGGCAACGGCATCTCGATGCTCATTTTCGCCGGTATCGTTGCGAACCTGGCTAAGGGCGTCGCTTCGTCGATTTACAGCCTGTTCATCCCCGATGCGCTTTCGACCGGTACGGTGAACCCGCTGGCGTACCTCGCGGTACTCGTTCTGGCGATCCTGCTGATCGTGGCCGTCACGTTTGTGGAGCGCGCCGAGCGCCGTGTGCCTGTGCAGTACGCAAAGCGCATGGTGGGCCGCAAGATGTACGGCGGGCAGTCCACGCACATCCCGCTGCGCCTGAACGCTTCCGGCGTGCTGCCGCTGATCTTCGCATCGGCGATCATGCAGTTCCCGTCGACGATTCTGGCGTTCATGCCGGGGAGCCCCGCCAACAGATGGTGGAGTGAGCACGTCAGCTTTTCCAGCTGGGGCTATCAGCTGATTTTCGCGCTGCTGATCTTCGGATTCACGTTCTTCTATTCTTCCATCACCTTCAATCCGGTGGAAATCAGCAAGAACATCCAGCAGAACGGCGGCCTGATTCCGGGCATTCGCCAGGGCAAGCCCACCAGCGATTATCTGCAGAAGGTTACCAGCCGCATCACGCTGTTCGGCGCCCTGTTCCTGGCGGTTCTGGCCACCATTCCGACGCTGATTACCGTGCTGGTGCACGTGTCGGTGCCGTTCGGTGCGTCTTCGCTGCTGATCGCGGTTTCCGTGGCGCTTGAAACCATGCGTCAGCTGGAAGCCCAGATGACGATGCGCCATTACAAAGGGTTCCTGAAATAACGGAGGATGCTTATGAAACTTGTATTTCTCGGCCCTCCCGGTGCCGGCAAAGGAACACAGGCGGCCGGTGTGGCGAAGGCGTTCGACATCGTCCACATTTCCACGGGCGACATGTTCCGCGCGGCGATCAGGAATCAGACGCCGACCGGCCTTCGGGCAAAGGCGTTTATGGACGCGGGAGAGCTGGTGCCGGACGCGGTTGTCATCGAAATGGTGAAAGAGCGCCTGGCGCAGGATGACTGCAAAAACGGGTACCTGCTCGACGGATTCCCCCGCACGGTCGAACAGGCCGAAGCGCTGGACGGATTCTGTCCGCCCGATGCGGTGGTCGACCTGGAAGTACCGGACGAAGCGCTGCTCGCGCGGCTGACCGGGCGCAGGGTTTGCGTCAAGTGCCAGGGAATCTTCCACATCAGCAAACTGGCAGACGAAACGGTCTGCCCTGTCTGCGGAGCGGAGCTGATTCACCGCGATGACGACAAGCCGGAAGCGATTCAGACCCGTCTGAACGTGTATCACGCCCAGACAAGTCCGCTGGTCGGCTACTACAGAAACAATGGCAAGCTTCGTCCCGTCAGCGGCGTGCAGGCGCCCGAAGCGGTGACGAAGGAGATCCTGTCGGTTCTGAGAGGCGATGCATGATCACGCTCAAGAGTCCTCAACAGGTCGACAGAATGCGCGAGGCCGGAAAGCTGCTCTATGAAGTGGAAACGGCCCTGCGCGAGGCCATTCACCCGGGCATTACCACGAACGAGCTGGATCGCATGGCGGAACGGATGATCCGCGATGCCGGCGCGATCCCGTCGTTCAAGGGTTTTGAAGGGTTCCCTGCGACAATATGCGCCTCGCCGGACGATATGGTTGTCCACGGGTTTCCGGACGACAAGCCGATCGAAAGCGGGCACATCCTGTCGGTGGACTGCGGGCTGGTGCTGCACGGATGGCAGGCGGATTCTGCGTTCACAGCGCCGGTCGGCGAGATCCCCAAAGAGATTCAGGAACTGATCAGGGTGACCGAGGAATGCTTCTGGCTGGGCGCCGCGCAGGCGCGCGAGGGCAATCGGCTGGGAGATATCGGTTACGCGGTTCAGGAGCACGCGGAGAAGCACGGCTTTGGCGTGGTGCGGGATCTGACGGGCCACGGTATCGGTACCGAAATGCACGAGGATCCAAGCGTACCAAACTTTGGGAAAGCGGGACGCGGGCTGCGCCTGCGAGCCGGCATGACCATCGCCATCGAGCCGATGATTGCGAAGGGCGACTGGAAGGTGTACGTCAAGGACGACGGATGGGGCGTAGTGACCCGCGATCACAGCTGGTGCTCGCATTACGAGCACACGCTGGCGATCACCGGCGACAAGCCCGAGATCCTCACCTATCACGGACCCCGCGTGTCGGAGGACGTTCAATGAACAGGATTCCATTGACCTGCGGGCGCGTGGCGCGCTCGATGGCCGGACGGGATCGGGGAAGGCTGTTCGCGGTCAGTGAAGAGATCGACGACGATTTTGTTCTGGCAGTGAATGGCGGCCTGAGAACATTGGAACGGCCCAAAAAGAAGCGCCGCAAACACCTGAAGGCGCTGCCCTTTACGGTGGATGTGCGGGCCGGGATCACCGACGCGGAATTGCGTCAGGCGCTCGCGGCAATCGATCAGCAAGAGGAGGGAAACAGGAAGTGTCCAAATCCGACATGATTGAGGTTGAAGGCGTTGTCACGGATTCCTATCCGAACGCCATGTTTCAGGTGGAACTGCCGAATGGGCACAAGGTGCTGGCCAACATTTCCGGCAAGATGCGCATGAACTACATCCGCATCTATCCCGGGGACAAGGTCACCATTGAGCTGTCGCCCTACGACCTGACCCGAGGCCGCATTACCTGGCGCAGCAAGGGCTAAATAAGCAAGGAGGCATACAAAATGAAAGTTAGACCTTCCGTAAAGCCGATCTGCGAGAAGTGCAAGATCATCAAGCGCAAAGGCCGCGTGATGGTGATCTGTGAGAACCCCAAGCACAAGCAGAAGCAAGGCTGAGCATCGATGAAACGCCCGAAAGGGCAGGCAATGAATTTTGGAGGTGCTGAGGATATATGGCACGTATAGCTGGCGTTGACCTTCCCAGGGAGAAGCGCATTGAGATCGGTCTGACCTATATTTATGGCATCGGACGCAACGTCGCGGACGATATCATCAAGGCCACCGGCGTCAATCCGGACACGCGCGTCAAGGATCTGACCGAGCAGGATGTGCAGCTGCTGCGCGACTACATCGACCATCATCTGAAGGTCGAAGGCGATCTGCGCCGCGAAGTCTCGATGAACATCAAGCGTCTGATGGAGATCGGCTGCTACCGCGGACTCCGCCATCGCCGCGGCCTGCCGGTGCGCGGGCAGAACACCAAGCAGAACGCGCGCACCCGCAAGGGCCCGAAGAAGCAGGTTGCCGGAAAGAAGAAGGCGACGAAGTAATCCTGGCGATCCGTGTGAACCGCGACGCGCTTCGAAAGCCGCGCAGTTCCGCGCAAAAGGGGAATGATTCCCGAACGGTTTTAACAATGATTTGATAAAATCATTGATTGAAGTCGTGCCCTGCAGGATGGCGTTTTCGCCGGAGGGTGGGCAAAGACGGATTGAGTCCCGGATCAGAGTCCCGGACTGACAGATTAGGAGGAAACATCATGGCTAAGGCGAAGCTGAAAAGGGTGACGCGTAAGCGCCGCGAGAAGAAACTCGTGGAGCGCGGTGCAGCGCATATCCGCTCTTCATTCAACAACACGATCGTCACGATCACGGACACCAACGGCAACGCGCTGAGCTGGGCGTCCGCCGGCGGACTTGGGTTCCGCGGCAGCAAGAAGTCCACTCCGTTTGCCGCGCAGACCGCCGCCGAAACCGCTGCGAAGGCCGCGATGGAATACGGTCTGAAGACGGTTGAAGTGTACGTCAAGGGCCCGGGTTCCGGACGCGAAGCGGCGATTCGTTCGCTGCAGGCAGCGGGCCTGGAAGTGAGCATGATCAAGGACGTGACGCCGATCCCGCACAACGGATGCCGTCCGCCCAAGCGCAGAAGAGTGTAATGGAAGGAGAAACCGGACATGGCTAAAAATACGCAGCCCGTTCTGAAAAAGTGCAAGGCACTGGGTCTGTCTCCGGCGGTGCTGGGTTACTCCAAAGAGACCACCCGCAACCCGAAGGCACAGGTACGCCGCAAGCAGTCTGAATACGGCAGGCAGCTCAACGAGAAGCAGAAAGTGAAATTCGTCTACGGCGTACTGGAGAAACAGTTTTACAGATATTTTAAAAAGGCCGAACGCACGAAAGGCATCACCGGCGAAATTATGCTGCAGATGCTGGAGCGCCGTCTGGACAACGTCGTCTTCCGGATGGGTTTTGCCTCGACCCGCCGCGAAGCGCGTCAGCTGGTCAATCACGGCCATTTCACCGTGAACGGCAAGCGGTGCGACATCCCGTCCGCCCAGGTCAAAGAGGGCGACGTGATCGCTGTGTGCCAGAAATCTCAGGCCTCCCCGAAATTCAAGACGCTTGTTGAAGAGTTCGGCAAAAAAGCGATGCCCCAGTGGATCGAAAAAGCGCCGGACGCCTTTGAAGGCAAGATCATCGCACTTCCGGTTCGTGCGGACATCGATTTCGAAGTGTCCGAGAACCTGATCGTCGAGCTGTACTCCCGTTGATGTGGATTCACGGTTTGTTGAATTCGTTGACGGGACTCCGCGCGAAAGAGGAGGGATAGCAGCATGATCGAAATCGAGAAACCCAGAATCGAACGAGTGGAGATTGGCGAGAACAACCGTTACGGAAAGTTCGTCGTCGAGCCGTTGGAGCGCGGATTTGGCCAGACACTGGGCAATTCCCTGCGCCGTGTTCTGCTGAATTCGCTGCCCGGTTTCGCGGTTACCAGCGTTCGCATCGAAGGCGTACAGCATGAGTTTTCGACCGTTCCCGGAGTTCGGGAAGACGTTGCCGAAATCATTCTGAATCTGAAAAACCTGGCGGCCAAGATGTATACCGATCAGCCGAAGCTGTTGATTGTGGATGCGCACGGTCCGTGCGATTTTAAAGCCGGCGATATCACTCACGACGAAGAAGTCGAGATTATCAATCCGGAGCTGCACATCGCGTCTTTGACGGATGGAGCCCACCTGCAGATGCAGATCACGCTGGACAAGGGCCGCGGTTATGTATCGGCTGAAAGAAACAAGCAGCTGATGGCAGAGCACAACAAGGCTGGAGTGCCGATCGGCGTCATTCCGATCGATTCCATCTACACTCCGATCCGCAAGGTCAGCTATGCGGTGGAGGCCTCGCGCCGCGGTCAGGTCACGGACTTTGATAAGCTGACGATCGAAGTCTGGACGAACGGCAGCATCCAGCCGAAGGAAGCGCTCGCTTCGGCGGCGCAGATCATCACAAACAACATGCGCCTGTTTATCGACCTTACGGTCAACGTGGCGCAGGTGGACTTCGCAGAGCCGGAGGACAATTCGAAAGAGAAGGTACTCGAGATGACCATCGAGGAGCTGGATCTTTCGGTGCGCGCGTTCAACTGCCTGAAGCGCGCGGGGATCAACACCGTCGCGGAGCTGGTCCAGTGCAATCAGGAGGACATGATGCGGGTGCGCAATCTGGGCAAAAAGTCCCTGGAGGAAGTCGAGCAGAAGCTGGTGGCTCTGGGCCTTGCGCTCAAGACCAGCGAAGAATAAACATCGCCGGAGGAGTTTCCATCGGCGCCTATGACAAGGAGGAGCTACCATGGCCAATCACAAGCTGGGCAGGCCGACCGACCAGCGGAAGGCGCTTCTGCGCAACCAGGTCACCAACCTGCTTTGGTACGGCAAAATAGAGACCACACTTCCCCGGGCGAAGGAAGTGCAGTCCATCGCGGAGCGTCTGATTACGCTGGCGGCCCGCGAATGCGACAATAACATTGAACTGACCAAGAACACCAACAACGACAAGGGCCAGACCGTGGTGCTGAACGTCGTCAACGACGCGCCGTCCAAGCTGGCTGCCCGCCGCCGCATGATGCGCTATCTCTACGAGATGCCGCTGGCGAGGGAAGAGGACGAGACCCGTAAGGAGTACAAGGCCCGCACCCGCGTCAACAAGCATCCGCTCATCGAGAAGATGATGCGCGAGATCGGCCCCAAATACAAGGCACGCGCGGCGGAAAAGGGCCAGGGCGGCGGATACACCCGCATCGTCAAGAAGGGCCCCAGGCGCGGTGACGGCGCGGAAATGGTCGTGCTGGAACTGGTCTGATCGTCAGAAAGTGTCAAAACGCCTTCCCGCAAGCGCCGGGAAGGCGTTTTTCAGGGAATCCGGCTGCAGCACCCGGGTCAGCATCCGCGCAACCGGGCCGGGAATGTTAAGAAATGAAATGCACCTTGACAGCGCAAGGGTTTTTGACTATACTTTACCACACTAAAACCTGTGAGAGAGAAAGAAGCGCGCAGGGTTCCTCAGAGAGAGCCGCGGTTGGTGGAAACGCGGCAGGGTATGGTGCGCCGATGGGCTTTTGAGGGCGGTTCGAACGGGGTTTTTCCTCAGTAGCAGCCGACGGGGTTCGCCCGTTAAAGCGGAGCGCGCATGTCAGTGCGCGGCAGAGCGGCCGGGTTTCCGGCAATGCGGGTGGTACCGCAGGAGCATGCATCTCCTGTCCCGAGTGCGGGGCAGGTTTTTTTGTGCGGCCGCACCGCTGAATTCAATTCTCCCGGGCAGCGCCCGTGAGGGATACAGAAGAAAGAGAGGAATCCGATGATGAAGAAAGTTGCAGCGTTCGTACTTGCCGCCGTAATGGCACTGGGCTTTGCATTGGCAGTCGAGGCCGAGGGGCAGACGTTCAAAGTCGGCATCTGCAATTACGTGGATGACGCGTCGCTGAATCAGATCGTTGACAACATCGAAAACCGGCTGCAGGTGCTGGGAGAGGAGAAGGGCGTGGCGTTTGAAATCTCCTACCAGAACTGCAATGCGGACGCCAACGTGCTCAACCAGATCGTGTCGAATTTCGTTGCCGATCAGGTGGATCTGATGGTCGGCGTGGCGACGCCGGTGGCCATGACCATGCAGACTCTGACCGAAGACACCGGCATACCGGTGGTATTCGCGGCAGTCACCGATCCGGTTTCCGCGGGGCTGGTGGAGAGCCTGGAAGCGCCGGGCGCCAACATCACCGGAACCTCCGACTATCTGGATACGGCTGCGGTGTTCAACCTGATCTTCGCGGCCAATCCGGACGCCAAACTGATCGGGCTTCTGTACGACGTGGGACAGGATGCCTCCGCCACGCCGATCGCGGACGCAAAAGCGCTGCTGGACAGCAAGGGCATTGCCTACAAGGAATACACCGGAACGACCGTGGACGAAGTGATCCTGGCGGCGCAGGCTGCGGTGGCGGACGGAGTGGACGCGATCTTTACGCCGCAGGACAACACGGTCATGACGGCGGAGCTGTCCATTTACGAGACAGTGGCCGAGGCGGGCATCCCCCACTATACCGGCGCGGACTCCTTCGCGCTGAACGGCGCGTTCCTGGGCTACGGGGTCGATTACGCGAACCTGGGCGTCGAAACGGCGGATCTGGTCAGCGAAATCCTGGTCGACGGCGCCAGCCCCGCGCAAACGCCGGTGAAGACCTTTGACAACGGCACCGCGACGGTCAATACCGAAACCTGCGAAGCGATCGGGTTTGATTACGACGCCATCGCGGAAGCGTTCGCGCCGTACTGCACGCTGGTGCAGCCGATCACCACCGCGGAGAGCTTCGATGAACTCGCGTAATCCCTTTGACGGTTCGGCGGGCGGCGGGTTTTCCTGTCTCCCGCCGGCGGATCGAATGAAAGGGGAAACGGTATGAACGCATCCGCGATTCTCTCGCTGGGACAGACCGCGCTGGAGCTGGGGCTCATCAGTTCCCTGACTGTCCTGGCGCTGTTTTTGAGTTATTCCATGCTGAACGTGTGCGATCTGTCCACGGACGGCTGTTTCACGCTGGGCGCCGCGGTGGGCGGCGTGGTCGCGCTGGCCGGTCATCCGTTTCTCTCGATTCCGGCGGCGATGGGCGCCGGCATGCTGAGCGGGCTGCTGACCGCGGTTTTGCAAACCAGAATGGGCGTTGAAAGCCTGCTGGCCGGCATCATCGTCAACACCGGGCTGTATTCGGTGAACATCGCGATCATGGGCAACAGTTCGCTGCTGAATCTGAACAAATCCCCGACCGTGTTCTCGCTTCTGAAGGGCGCGCTGAAGGGGACGCCGTTCGCGGATCAGTACCGGCTGATCGTCGCGCTGATCGCGGTTGCGGCGGTGATCGCGTTTCTTTCGCTGTTTCTGAAGACCCGGCTGGGGCTGGCGATCCGGGCGACCGGAAACAATCCGGATATGGTGCGCTCCTCCTCGATCAATCCGGTGTTCACCACCACGGTGGGCCTGGTCATTTCCAACTCGTTTACCGCGCTGAGCGGCTGCCTGCTGGCGCAGCAGCAAAAATCGGTCAACGTCACCATCGGGTCCGGCATGCTGACCGTCGCTCTGGCGTCGCTGCTGATCGGCGGCGTGTTCGTCGGAAAGAGAAGCATTCCGCTGCGGGCGGTCGGCGCGGTGCTGGGGGCCTTTGTGTTCCGGCTGGTGTACACGATCGCGCTGCGCTTCGATATGCCCGCGTCGATGCTGAAGGCGGTGTCTTCGGTGATCGTCATCATCGCGATTTCGGGTCCCTACATGAAGCGCCAGTGGCCGCTGTTCAAGCGGCGCATGGAAGCGAAGCGCGGAAAGGCGGGCGGCTGACATGCTGAACCTGATCAACGTATCGAAAACCTTCAATCCCGGAACCGCTGACGCCAGGCGGGCGCTGGACGGTCTTTCGCTGCACGTTCGCAAAGGCGATTTCATCACGGTTATCGGCGCCAACGGCGCGGGAAAATCCACAATGCTCGGCGCGATCTGCGGAAGCTTCTTTACCGATGAGGGGACCATCGAGCTGGACGGAAAAGACGTGACGATGCTTCCGGAGTACAGAAGAGCGCGGCATATCGGGCGCCTGTTCCAGGATCCGATGCGCGGCAGCGCGCCGGGCATGAGCATCGAGGAAAACCTGGCGCTGGCCGCAGGACACGGAGGATGGCTTTCCGCGGTGACACGGGAAGAGAAGAGGGTCTTCCGCGAGAGGCTCGCGCTTCTGGGCATGGGGCTCGAGGACCGGGTCAAGCAGCCGGTCGGCCTGCTTTCCGGCGGGCAGCGGCAGGCGCTGACGCTGATGATGGCTACGATGCAGACGCCCAAGCTGCTTTTGCTGGACGAACACACGGCGGCCCTGGACCCGGCGACGGCGGAGAAGGTCCTGGACCTGACGAAGCGCATCGTGGAGGAAAACAGCATCACCTGCCTGATGATCACCCACGATATGCGCCAGGCCCTGGAACTGGGCAACCGAACGATCATGATGGACCGGGGCCGGATTCTGTACGACGCGCAGGGCACGGAACGGGAAACCCTGACGGTGAACGACCTGCTGGAACGGTTCCGGGAGGCGTCGGGCAGGAACCTGGCAAACGACAGGATGCTGCTCGGCTGATTCGAACCGGCTGCGCTGCCGCGCGGGCCAACGCCTGCGCGGCAGCGCTTTTTGGCAGTTTTCGCCCGCATTTCAGGGGATGGCGGCCAGCTTTCCGGGTCGGTTATGCCCGTGATAATTGCAGGTGAAATATCCGAAATTTGCCGGAATCTGCTTGAATCGAAACCCGCGGCGGATTTACAATAAGCAGGGCTTTTCGGGAAGGGCCGATAAGCCTTTGAAATCCCAATGACATTATGGAGGAAATGCGCAATGAAGAAGTTTGCCGCCGTGCTGCTTGCGCTGGCCGTGCTGATCGGCTGCGCTGCCGTGGTCAGTGCCGAGACGAAAGACGTGAAGGTTGGTTTCATCTTCCTGCATGATGAGAACTCCACCTACGACCTGAACTTCCTGAACGCTGCGAAGGAAGCCTGCGAGGCGAAGGGCGTGGAATACATCATCAAGACCAACATCGACGAGGGTGAAGCCTGCTACGATGCCGCCGCGGATCTGGTGGACGCGGGCTGCAATCTGGTTTTTGCCGACAGCTTCGGCCATGAGTCCTATATGATTCAGGCGGCCAAGGAATTCCCGGAAGTGGAGTTCTGCCACGCGACCGGCACCCAGGCGCACACCGTGGGGCTGGCCAACTACCACAACGCGTTTGCGTCCATCTACGAAGGCCGTTTCATGGCGGGCGTCGCCGCGGGACTCAAACTGAACGAGATGATCGAAAACGGCGAATTCACCGCGGAAGAAGCCAAGGTCGGCTATGTGGGCGCGTATCCCTATGCGGAAGTGAAGAGCGGATACACTTCGTTCTTCCTGGGCGTCCGCTACATCTGCCCCAGCGCGACGATGGAAGTCACCTTCACCAATTCCTGGTATGACGAGGCCCTTGAAAAGGAAGGCGCGACCAAGCTGATCAACAACGGCTGCATGCTGATTTCCCAGCACGCGGATTCCATGGGCGCTCCGACCGCCTGTGAAGACGCCGGCGTGCCGAACGTCTCCTACAACGGATCCACCGTCGCGGCCTGCCCGAACACGTTCATCGTGTCCTCCCGCATCAACTGGGCGCCGTACATGCAGTACATCATCGAGTGCGTTCAGAACGGCGAAGCGATCCCGGCGGACTGGACCGGCGACATTGAGAACAACGCCGTAATGCTCTCCGAAATCAACGAAAAGGCTGCCGCCGCCGGCACTGCCGAGAAGATCGAAGAGGTCAAGGCGGGCCTGCTGGACGGTTCCATCAAGGTGTTCGACGCTTCCACCTTCACCGTGGGCGGGGAGAACCTGACCAGCTACCTGGCCGATGTGGACGATATGGGCGACTTCGCGCCGGAAACCGAAGTCATCTCGGACGGCTACTTCCACGAATTCGAATACCGTTCCGCTCCGTACTTCGATATCGACATCGACGGCATCAACCTGCTGGGCGCATAATCCGCACACCAGAAACCCTTCTCCCGCGCTGACGCGGGAGAAGGATTTGTCGTTTTGGCAGTTCACGCAAAGGGCTGTTTGGATCGGGGGGAAAAGCCATTGGATAACGTCGTTTCGGCAGTAAGCATGCACAATATCACCAAGCGCTTCGGCTCGGTGATCGCCAACGACCGGGTGAACCTCGAAATCAACCGGGGAGAGATCCTGGCACTGCTGGGCGAAAACGGCAGCGGCAAGACGACGCTGATGAACATGCTTTCCGGCATTTACTTTCCCGATGAAGGATCGATCAGCGTCGACGGAAGGGACGTCGTAATCCGGTCCCCCAGGGACGCGTTCGATCTGGGCATCGGCATGATTCATCAGCATTTCAAGCTGGTGGATGTACTGACGGCAGCCGAGAACATCGTGCTGGGCCTGAAGGGCAGGCTGGATATCAAAGGCGCGTCGAAGCGGATCCGGGAAATCTGCGACGCGTACGGCTTCGAGGTGAATCCGGATCAGAAGATTTACGATATGTCCGTATCCCAGAAGCAGACGGTGGAGATCGTCAAGGTGCTCTACCGCGGCGCGAGCATTCTGATTCTGGACGAACCGACGGCGGTGCTGACGCCGCAGGAAACAGAAAAGCTGTTCGCTGTGCTGCGCAACATGCGCAGGGACGGGAAGGCCATCGTAATCATCACCCACAAGCTGCACGAGGTGGAGGAAATCTCCGACCGCGTGGTAACGCTGCGGCACGGCCATTATGTGGGCGATGTGGCGACCCGGGACACCAACGCCCAGGAAATGACGAACATGATGGTCGGGCACGCGGTGTCGCTGAACATCGACCGCCCCGATCCGGTTTCGCCCCGCCCGCGCATCGAGGTAAAAGGGCTGACCGTGCGCAGCGAGGAAGGCCTTCTGAAGCTGGACGACGTATCCTTTATCGCCAATTCCGGGGAAATTCTTGGGATTGCCGGCATTTCCGGCTCCGGCCAGAAGGAGCTCCTCGAATCCATCGCGGGGCTGCAGGCAGCGGAAAAGGGGAGCATCTGCTACATCGAGGACGACGGATCGAGGGAAGAGCTGATCGGGCAGGATCCTCTGAAAATCGCCGAAAAGGGCGTGGCGCTGTCCTTTGTGCCTGAGGATCGTCTGGGCATGGGCCTGGTCGCCGATATGGGCCTGACGGACAACATGATGCTCCGCTCGTTCCGGGAAGGCCATTCGGTTTTCACCGACCGCAAGGGCCCGCACGATGTCGCGCAGAGCGTGGTGGAAGAGCTCAGCGTTTCCACGCCCAGTCTGGATACACCGGTGCGGCGCCTGTCCGGCGGCAATGTGCAGAAGGTGCTGGTCGGGCGTGAAATCACGACGGCGCCGACGGTTCTTCTGACGGCTTACGCGGTGCGCGGCCTGGATATCAATTCCTCCTATACCATCTATGATCTGATCAACCGCCAGAAGCAGAAGGGCGTCGCGATCATCTACGTGGGCGAAGACCTGGATGTGCTGATCGAACTGTGCGATCGCATTCTGGTGCTTTGCGCCGGCCGCGTCAGCGGGATCGTTGACGGGCGCGGCGCGAACAAGGAACAGCTGGGATATCTAATGACGCAAGTGGGGGGTGCGGCACATGCAAAATGAAAAGCGTGAACCGTTGATCCACATCTCCCGCCGGGGCGAAATCTCCTGGCAGCGCGCTTTTGCGATCCGTGCGCTGGCGATTGTGCTGGCGCTGGTCGTATGCGCGGCGGTCTGCGTCATCATGACCGGGGAGAATCCGCTGAGCATTTACGGCACCATCTGGCAGGGGTCCTTCGGGTCCAAACGGAAAATCTGGGTGATGCTGCAGGAAATCGCGATGCTGCTGTGCATTTCGCTGGCCGTGACGCCGGCGTTCCGCATGCGGTTCTGGAATGTGGGCGGCGAGGGCCAGTCGCTGGCGGGATGCCTTGCCTGCGCGGCGTGCATGATTCTGCTGAGAGGAATCCTGCCCAACGGGCTGCTGATCCCGGTGATGCTGATCGCAAGCGTATTGGCAGGCGCGATCTGGGGCGTGATTCCCGCGTATTTCAAGGCGAAGTGGAACACCAATGAAACGCTGTTTACGCTGATGATGAACTACGTCGCCACACAGCTGGTCGCGTTTTTCTGTGTGGTGTGGGAGTCTCCGAGGGGCTCCGGGCAGATCGGCGTGATCAACCTGAACACCGAACTGGGATGGCTTCCGACGGTGGGCGGGCAGAAATACCTGCTCAATGTGGTGATCGTCGCGCTTCTGTGCGTGGCGATGCACGTGTATCTGCGGTACTCGAAGCACGGGTACGAAATAACGGTCGTCGGCCAAAGCATAAAAACGGCGCATTATGTGGGAATCAAGGTGGAGAAGGTGATCGTGCGCACGATGTTCCTCTCCGGCGCGCTGTGCGGCCTGGCGGGCTTTCTTCTGACGGCAGGCACCAACCACACGCTGACCACGACGCTGGTCAGCGGGCGCGGCTTTACCGCCGTCATGGTTTCCTGGCTCGCCAAGTTCAACCCGATCGTGATGATCCTGACCAGCTTCCTGCTGGTGTTCCTGGAACGGGGCGCCGGGGAAATCGCGACCAATTTCCGGCTGAACGAATCCTTTTCCGACATTCTGACCGGCATCATTCTGTTCTTCATCATCGGCTGTGAGTTTTTCGTGACCTACCGGATTCATTTCCGCCGCGGCGATTCGGAGGCGAAGATCCATGTTTGATTTTATTTCGTTCATTCCCCGCGCGGTGGTGCAGGGTGTGCCGCTGCTGTTCGGCTCCACCGGCGAAACCCTGACCGAGAAAAGCGGAAACCTGAACCTGGGAATCCCGGGCGTCATGTACGTCGGAGGCATCTGCGGGGTGATCGGCGCGTTTCTGTACGAACAGTCCCTTCCGGACAAGGCGCTGATCTCGCCGGTGCTGGCCGTTGCGATTCCGCTGCTGTGCTGCCTGTTGGGCTCGCTTCTGATGGGGCTGATCTACTGCTTTCTGACGGTAACGCTGCGGGCGAACCAGAACGTGACGGGTCTCGCGCTGACGACGTTCGGCACCGGCATCGGCAATTTCTTCGGCGGCTCGCTGATCAAGCTGTCCGGCAGCGACGTGCCGTCCATCGCGCTGTCGGCCACCAGCGGGTTTTTCCACCGGAGCCTGCCCTTTGCCGGTAAGCTGGGATGGTTTGGAAAGATCTTTCTGTCCTACGGGTTCCTGGCGTATCTCGCGGTCGCCGTTGCGCTGATCAGCGCGCGCATTCTCAGGCGGACCCGTGTGGGACTGCACCTGCGGGCGGTCGGGGAAAGCCCGAACACCGCCGACGCGGCCGGCATCAACGTCGTGCGCTACAAGTACGCCGCCACCTGCATCGGTTCGATGATCGCCGGGCTCGGCGGACTGTATTACGTGATGGATTACGCCAGCGGCGTCTGGTCGAACAACGCGTTCGGAGACCGCGGCTGGCTGGCCATCGCGCTGGTCATCTTCACGATCTGGCGGCCTGACGTCGGGGTGCTCTCGTCGTTCCTGTTCGGCGGGCTGTATATTCTGCATATGTACATCCCGTCCGGCATGAACCTCGCGGTCAAGGAGCTTTACAAAATGATTCCGTATGTGGTCACGATCATCGTGCTGGTGATTACTTCGATGCGCAACAAGCGCGAGAACCAGCCGCCCCAAAGCCTGGGGCTGGCGTTCTTCCGGGAAGAACGGTAATACGCATAGAATGTGCGGGGGCCGTCTCATTTTGAGACAGCCCCCGTTTCCGGATTCCGGCCTTCATGCCCCGGGCGCGCTTTCCCGGAACAGAGCCCGCTGCGTCGCTTCGTCGGCAATCCCGGTGATCTCAAGCCCGGCAGCCTGCTGAAAGCGTTTGACTGCCGTTGCCGTCATTGGGTCATAAAACCCGGGTGCCTGGCCGCTGTACCATCCCAGAGCCTTCAGACGGCGCTGCAGGATTCGCACTGTCTCGCCGCTGTCGCCCCTGCGAAGCGACGATGCGCCGGCTGTTCCGTCAGGCGCGCCGGCGTGCGGAATCATCCCTTCCGCGCAGAAAAGCACTGTGCGATCGCATACGGTTTGCGCGATGATCTCATCGGCAAGCTCCTGGCTGCCGGGGTACAGCAGATGCAGTAAAGCCTCGCGCCTGCCGATCCACCGTTCAAACGACAGGCATGCCTGCGCAACGGCGGCAATGGGCAGGTCATCGGCAGTTTGATCATTCGCAGCCGTATCAAGCACGCTCAGCCACAGCCGGCGGGCGTCTGCCCAGGGCTGCAGGGAGGCGTTTCCGGGCGCCATCGGGCTGACGGCCGATGCGACGGCGCGGTGGCGGTCGCACATTGTTATGCGCCGGAGAATGCCGTGTTCTGTTTCATCGCTGTGAATCAGGCAAAGGAAAGGAGCGGGTTCGGCGTCAGGCACCGGATCCGAATGCTGTTCAGGGCAGAAGGCCGGCCGTTCCGGTGCGGTATGGATCATTTCGCAGAGCGCTGCCGTCTGCCGCATCAGCTGGCGGATGACGATTTCGTCCGCCAGCGCGGAGCATTCCGGATGCCCGGCGCTGACGGCGATGCGAAGATCGTTCAGCTGGGCGAAATAAGCGTCGCGGTCCCGTTCGACGATTTCCCTTTCAGCGCCGGAAGCCGCTGCGCGAAGCCCGTCGTATTCGGCGTTCAGAGCCTGCGTCCAGAGTTCGGTTTCGCGCCGAATCAGAACGTCTTCGTTTTCCTCTTCCTCCGACTGCAGGTACAGCTATCGATTGCGTCAATCACGAGGGCGTGCTTCGCGCAGCACGTTAAGGCAGACTCCGCTATGCCGCCCGAACCGGTCCGCGCAGTGACGCATGAATCAGCTCCGGCCGCTGCCGGCGAAGCCTGTTCGGCGGGCGTCGCCGCGAACGATCCGCTGCACGGCAGCAGAAGCGCTGTGACGATCGCGATCCATCTGTTTTTCGCCATTGCTTCGATCCTCGCTTTCCCGGGGGATGCAAACCGCTAAAGAATCGTTTCCATGCCGATTTTCTGCGGCTTCATGCCCAGCTTCTCGTAAAACCGTATCGCCGCCGGATTGAGGCACCATGCGTTCAGCGTGACGTTGTAGCAGCCCTGTTCCCGCGCGTAATGTACCGCGTAGTCGAACAGCGCGCTTCCGATATGGCTGCCCCGGCACTTTTCATCCACGCACAGATCGTCGATGTAGAGGGTTTTGATGTCCGTCAGGATGCTGTCGTTCAGAACCTGCCGGTGGATGCCGAACACGTATCCGTCCGCGGTATCGGCCTCGTTGACGGCGACAAATACCGGCGTGGCGGGATCGGCCAGGATTTTCCGGAGCTGTTCTTCGGAATACTTGGTCGCCGGTCCCCTGAAAAGATCCGGCCTTCCGTTGTGGTGCACCATATTCACCTGAACCAGAAGCTCCAGAATCCTGGGGATATCCTTTTCCTGCGCCTTTCGGATGGTGTGCATTGCCTTTCCTTCCTTTCCTGCGGCGCTTTCCTCGGGTTCTTTTGATGACGCCGCTTTCGGTCGCAGAGAAAAGATTACCACAAAAGCGCGGGCCGCGCAAGCAAAAACGCATTGGAAAACCCGGCGCGATATGGTATAATCATGCCGGGAGAGATGCCGGGCGAAGTCCATTGCCGGCGGGCGATCGAAACGGGTTCGGAACGGGAGGAATGATTGATGATTCTGTATTTTTCCGCGACGGGCAACAGCAAATATGTGGCCTGGCGGCTGGCGGAAGCGACCGGTGAACGCACGATTTCCATTCTGGACGCGGCGGGAAAGGTGCATCTGGCGCCGGGCGAGAACCTCGGCATCGTGACGCCGGTGTATTTCCTGGGCCTTCCGCACGTGGTGGAGGCCCAGCTGAACGGCATGGAAATCGTCGGCGGGGAAGGCGCGTATCTGTACAGCGTCGCGACCTTCGGAACGACGCCGGGCCAGACGGGCGCGCTGATCGAGAGCATTCTGGCGAAAAAGGGCCTTCACCTGTCAGCCCGGTTCAGCGTGAAGATGCCGGACAGCTGGACCCCTGTCTTCGACCTGAGCAACGGCAGGAAGGTCGCGAAAATCAACCGGGCGGAAGAAGGGCAGATCCGGGAGATCACGTCCCGCATTCTCAAAAAGGAAACCGGCGATTATATGCGCCGCAAGCTTCCGATGTTTGCGGTGCGCTGGTATCATCGCAGATATGAACAGGCGCGCGAGACGCGCCATTTGCACGTTTTGAACCGCTGCATCGGCTGCGGGCGCTGTGCGCGGGACTGCCCGATGAAGGCCATAGACTTTTCCGCCGGTCATCCCCGTTGGCAGCCGGAACAGTGCGCGATGTGCCTGACCTGTCTGCACAACTGCCCGAAATTCGCGATTCAGTACGACGACCGGACGGAAAAGCACGGACAGTACCGCCATCCGTGAGCGGTCAGGCCCGTTCGCCGGGAAACGATGTGCCGGATTGGCGGCAAAGACAATCAACGGGAGAGGGCGCTGTGCCCCCTCCCGCGTTGCTTCGTGCCGCGATCAGGCTTCGAGGTCCGCGTAGCGGTACATCGGTTCGCCCTTTTCGTTGACGGTAACGCCGGTCAGGTTCGGGCTGTGCAGGCAAATGTAAACCTGGGTGGCGACGGGAATCACGTAGAAGTTTTCGCCCACCAGCAGCTGCTCCGCCCTGTGCAGAAGATCGTTGCGCTCGACCTGGTCGCTGGTCGCGTTGGAGGCTTCGATCAGCGCGTCGTATTCCGGGCTGTTGACGCCGTTGTAGTTGCCGCCGGAATAGGAGGTGTACAGATCCAGATAGTTGATCGGATCGTTGAAGTCCGCGGTCCAGCTGTGGCGGATCAGGTCGTAGGATCCGTCGGCGCGGGTCGTGGAATACACCTGGTCTTCAACGCCGTTCAGCTCGATCTGGATGCCCAGGTTCATTTTCAGCTGCGCCTGAATCGCCTGCGCGAGCAGGGAATCCTTATCGCTGTTGGGATAGGTATAGGTCAGGGTCGGGAAGCCCTCGCCGTTCGGGTATCCGGCTTCCGCCAGCAGCGCCTGCGCCTTTTCGATATCCTCGGTGAACAGGGGATCCCGCTCTTTGCTGAAGTATTCGGAAGAGGCGTTGGACATCATGTATTCCGCCACATAGGAGGTCGACGGGATGTAATCGGTGCCGATCACCGCGCATACCTGAGCGCGGTCGATGCCCAGCGCGATCGCTTCGCGCACGCGCAAATCATCCAGCGGCGCCACGTTCAGGTTGGGCAGGATGAATTTGCTGGTCAGCATGTTCCAGATGAACAGTTCGTCGCTGCCCTGGTAGGACATGCCGATGTAATCCGGAAGGCCGGTCGCCACATGGACCGCGCCGGTCTGATACGCGGCCAGAAGCGCCTGCTGATCGTAAATCAGCTGCACGTCGATTTCCTCCAGCCTGACAGCGTCCGCGTTCCAGTAGTACGGGTTCTTCCTGACGGTGTAGTGATCGCCGTCCGCGTAGTCGGTCATGAAGAAGGCGCCGTTGCCCAGGCTGGTTTCCGGGTTCTTCCACCAGGCCGGGTCTTCCAGCGTCGCCAGACCCGTCTTGGACGGGTAGAACGGGCCGACGGTCAGCAGGCTGGTAAAATACGTGCAGGGGGCCTTCAGGGTGATCTGAAGCGTGTAATCGTCCAGCGCCACCGCCGCCACATCGTCCAGCGAGCCTTCGCCGGAGCGGGCTTCCTGCGCGCCGGCGATCGGGTACAGGACGCTGGCGTAGATCGACATGCCGTTGTCCGGATTCAGCGCGCGCTGAATCGTGTTGATGAAATCGCCGGCCACGACCGGGGAGCCGTCGGACCACTTGCCGTTTTCCCGCAGGTGGAAGGTCCACACAAGCTGGTCGTCGCTGACCTCATAGCTCTCGGCCGCTTCGTATACCACTTCCCCGTTCTCGTCGAAGCGGATCAGCGGGTCAACGCAGAGCTTGCAGTATTCGGTCCACATGTCAATGGCGATTCCCGCGGGATCCAGATCGCCGGCGCCGGAAAAGGTCGCGAGCCTGAGCACCTTGCCGGTGCCTTCCGCGCCTGCCGCGCACATCGGGGCGGCGGCAAGCACCAGCGACAGAAGCAGGGCCAGGAATTTCCGTTTATCCATTCTGTGTTCCTCCAGTTTTTCCGCCGCTCAGGCGGCGGAGTTTCTATGCGAACAGGCAGCGCCTGTTGACGCACTTACGGGTGATGGCAGGCGACCAGCCTGCCGGATACCGGCTTGAGGCAGGGCTTTTCTTCGCGGCAGATTCCGTCTGCCCGGGGACACCGCGGCGCGAACGGGCAGCCTGCCGGCAGGTGCATCGGGCTGGGGGCCTCGCCCTTAAGCGGAATCCGCCGCTGTTTTCGCGCGGTTTCCGGGTCCATCTGCGGAACGGCGGAGATCAGCGCCTGCGTGTACGGGTGCATCGGCTGATCGCAGACCGCGTCCGCTTCGCCGGTTTCCATGATGGAGCCCATATACATCACGCCGATGCGGTGCGACAGAAACCGCACCATGTTCAGGTCGTGGGCGATGAACAGATAGGACAGATTTCCTTCGCGCTGGATCCGCATCAGCAGATTGACGATCTGGGCCTGAATCGATACGTCCAGCGCGGAAATCGGCTCGTCGCACACGATGAATTCGGGATTCAGCGCCAGCGCCCGGGCGATGCCGATCCGCTGCCGCTGGCCGCCGGAGAATTCGTGCGGATAGCGGTTCAGATGATCCCTTTTCAATCCGACGGTATCGAGCAGCGCCAGCGCGCGCTCGTTCTGTTCGCCCGGCGGGCACAGGTGATGCACCCGCATCGGCTCGGTGATCAGCTCGCCCACCGTAAAGCGCGGGTTCAGCGACGCGTAGGGATCCTGAAACACCATCTGCATTTTCGCGCGGTACGGGCGCATCGCCTGCGGCTTCAGGCCGGTAATATCCGTTCCGTCGAAAACGATCCTGCCGCCGTCCGGCTCGTACACCTTGAGAATCGTTCGGCCCAGGGTGCTTTTTCCGCAGCCGGATTCGCCGACCAGCCCGAAGGTTTCGCCGCGGCCGATGGTCAGGGACACGCCGCTGACCGCCTGAAGCACGGATTTCTTTCGCAGCCATCCGTTGTCCACCGGAAAGCTTTTGCTCAGGTTTTCCACCCGCAAAAGCGGCTCAGACACGCGCGTCACCCCGCTTTCGGTCCTGAACGGCCGCGATCTCCGCGGCGGAGTCCCGGCAATAGAGCCAGCAGCTGGCGCTGTGCCCTTTGCCGAAGGTCCTGCGCACCGGCATATAATCCCGGCAGATTTTCATCGCGCTGTCGCAGCGCGCCGCGAACGGGCAGCCGGAGTTGATCCTCAGAAGATCCGGCGGCGAGCCGGAAATCGACGGCAGGTACCCGCCGGCGCCGGCGGAATCGGCCCTGCGCGCCGCCACGCTCAGCAGCAGGCCCCGGGTGTACGGATGCTTTGCGCGGTAGAAGATATCGTCGGTGGTTCCGGTTTCCGCGATTTTCCCGCCGTACAGAATCGCAATCCGGTCGCACAGCGAGGCGACCACACCCAGATCGTGGGTGATCAGAATCACCGCGGTGCCGGCTTCCCGGGCGCGCCTGCGGATCAGGTCCAGGATCTGCGCCTGCACCGTCACGTCCAGCGCGGTGGTCGGCTCGTCCGCGATCAGAAGCTTCGGATCGCAGGAGAGCGCGGCGGCGATCAATATGCGCTGGCGCATGCCGCCGGAGAATTCGTACGGATACTGCCGCATGCGCCGTTCCGGATCCGGGATCTCCACCAGGCGCATCAGTTCGACGGCCCTGGCGCGGGCTTCCTTCCGGGACAGGGGTTTGTGCGCGCGCATGCCCTCGGTCAGCTGCGTGCCGATGGTCAGCACCGGATTGATGTAGGTCATCGGGTCCTGAAAGATCATGCCGATACGGCCGCCCCGCAGCCGGCGCAGCTCGTTCTCGCGCTGCTGCTGCTGTTCGCGGGTCGTCAGGAACACCGGGGACAGCTCTTTCCCCTCGAACAGGATCGAACCGCCGTCAATCCTGCCGTTTCGGGCCAGAAGCCCCATGCAGGAAAGCACGCTGACGCTCTTGCCGGAGCCGCTTTCCCCGACAAAGCCCAGAATTTCTCCGGCGCCGACGTGAAAGGAAACGCCGCGCACGGCCCGCACCGTCCCCTGCCTGGTGGCGAAGGAGACGCGCAGGTCCCTGACCTCCAGCAATCGTTCGCTCATTGTCCGTTTCCTTTCGGGTTCAGCGCGTCCTCCAGCCCCTCGCTGATGAAATTCAGCGAAAAGATGACGAGGCAGATGACCAGCACCGGCCAGACCATCTGCATCGGGAAGAAGGTCAGCTGCATCTTTGCGTCCTGCGCCAGCGTTCCCAGAGAGGCCTGGGGCGCGGAAATGCCGATGCCGATGAAGCTCAGGAACGCTTCGGTAAAGATCGCCTGCGGGATCATCAGCGTCACGGTCACGGTAACCGGCCCCAGGCAGTTGAGCAGCAGATGCCGAAAGAGGATCCGGCTCCGGCTGGCGCCGATCACCCAGGCCGCAGTCGCGAATTCCTGCTCCTTCAGCGTCAGAATCTGCGAACGCACGATGCGGGCCATGCTGACCCATCCGTTCACGCAAATGCCGAGCATCACGCTGTAAATGTTCGAACCGAAGATCAGCATCAGCAGGATCATGTAGATCATCGCCGGAACCGCGTAAATCACGTCGACGACGCGCATCATGATCATGTCAGCCCTTCCGCCGGCATAGCCCGAGATGCCGCCGTAGACGACGCCGATCGCCAGATTGATCGCGGTGGACGCGAATCCGATCAGCAGGCTGATGCGCGCCCCGTACAGCACGCGGGTGAAAATATCGCGGCCCATCTGGTCGGTTCCGAACCAGTGCTGCGGGCTCGACGGGAGATTGCGGCTGAAGGAATCCATGCCGTCGTACGGGTACGGCGACAGAAGCGGCCCGAAGACCGCGAACAGGATCACCAACACCAGAAGCACAAGCCCCGCCAGCGCCAGCCGGTTGCGGCTGAAGCGCGCCCAGGCGTCCCGCGCGAAGGACCGCGCGGGGGAAGGGATCTCATCGGCAAGAGCGCCCCGCTCCAGAGGCTCGAAGTATTCCTCGCTTATCAGCATACGTTCCATTCCTGTCGTTGTATTTCAGCGTTTGCCCAGCCGGATGCGCGGATCGACCGCCGCACACAGGATATCCGCCGCCAGATTGCACAGAATGATCAGGGCACCGATGAATATGGTCAGCCCCATCACCACCGTGTAATCGCGGTTGGATACCGCCGTGACGAATTCGCGCCCGATGCCCGGAACCGTGTAAATCGTCTCCACCACGAAGGAGCCCGTCAGCAGAAAGGCGGCCATCGGCCCGGCGGTGGTGATCACCGGGATCATCGCGTTTTTCAGCACGTGCAGCAGCGAAATGCGCGCCCGGCTCAGGCCCTTGGCCTGGGCCATCACGACGTAATCCTGGTTCAGCGCTTCGCCGTAGCTGGATTTGACCAGCCGCGCGATCTGCGCGATCGGGTACACCGCCAGCGTGAAAACCGGAAGCACATAATGCGCGGGAGTGCTCAGCCCCATCGTCGGGAACCACTTGAGACCGACGCCGAAAACCAGCATCAGCAGCAGCGCCAATACGTAATTGGGCACGCTGATGCCGATGGTGGTCAGGGTCAGGATGCCGCCGCGCACCCATTCCCGCTGCGTGACGGCCATCCGGATGCCGATTGCGATGCCCAGCACCAGCGCCACGAGAAACGCGATTCCGCCGATCAGCATCGTGGCCGGCGCCTCCGACGCGATCAGCCCCCGCACGGTGACGCCGGTCTTCTTGAAGGAGATGCCGAAATCGCCGTGCAGAAGCTTGCCGATGTACTGCGCGAGCTGTTCGCCCATCGGCCGGTCCAGCCCGTAAAAGCGCATCATTTCCTCCTGATTGGAGGGCGTCAGGTTGGCGATGTCAAACGGGTTGCCCGGCATCAGGTGCACCAGCAGGAAGGTCAGAACGACCAGCGCCAGCAGCGTAATCAGCCCGATGCCGATGCGCCGGAGAATGTAGCTCAGCATACCGGATCGTCCTCCGGCCTGCGGGACGGCACGAATTTTGCCCGGTTCATCAGCGGGTGGTTCAGCGTGATCGCGCCCTGGCGGGGGCAGACCATTACGCAGCTGCCGCAGTAATAGCATTCGCCCGGCCACATAAGCACCGGCGGCTTGCCTTTTTCCGGATTGGGAATGAACACGTCCACCTGGCAGATGTTCGCGCACCGGTTGCAGCCGATGCACCGATCGCTGTCAAAGGTGATCGGGCGCGCGCTGGCCGGCGTTCTGACCGCCCACAGTTCCTTGTCCACTGTCATATTCTCACCTGCTCCCGTATCGCGCGTCTCTTTCCGCGATGTAGGCTTCGTTGCGTTTGATGTATTCCGTTTCGATATCGCCGAAGTAACGCAGCGGCTTGCGGCCGCCGACCGCTTTGCCGTTCTCCTGGCGGATGGTCAGGAACGCGCGGTCCTGCGGGGGATCCGTCAGATCGCTGTCCGTGCGCCGGAAATTCAGCGGTGCGCTGGAGGTTTTCCGCAGCAGGCAGGCGTTCAGAATCAGCCTGGCGACCTCGAGGATGTCCAGCACCTCGTGGGTCCGCATCAGTTCGTGGGGATTGTCGCAGCAGAGCAGCGGCACGCTGTCCCGCTCGTAGCTGTTCAGAAGATCCAGCCCTTCGTTCAGCAGCTCGTCGCACTTGAATTCCCCGCAGTAATTCTGCATCGCTTTGCTGATCGCCATGTTGAGTTCCCGCCAGTTCATTCCGTCCCGAACCAGCATCGGCGCGTACAGCCGCGCCTCTTCCCGGTCGATCAGCGCCGGGTCGACCTTTTCGCGTTCCGCGCCGCCGACGGAATCGGCGGCCTTGCGCCCGGCATAGTACCCGGTGGCGCAGGCGAAGCCGCAGCAGTCGCTGGCGAACAGCTGATCGCCGGCGGCGTACAGCCCGTCCAGATTGGTCTTCAGATCCCAGTCGTGCATGATGCCGCCGGGCGCGCCGAACAGCTGGCGCTCCTGCCCCAGGAAGGAGGCGCTCTGCCAGCCGGTCCCGTAGCTCTGAAGCATGTGCTTTTCCGGATCAAAGCCGCGCCTGGTGTAGTTCTCCAGAATCGGAATCCGGGTTTTTCCCTCTTCGCCCACCATCAGCCCCCAGATGGCCCTGCGCTCCATTTCCGGCATCCGGGACAGGTCGGCGTAAAACGGCAGCTTGTATCCGCGGCGCATCAGTTCGTCGTAATCCAGGGTTTCCGGTCCGCGGTACGGGTATTTGGCTTCGTCGATGACCCCGCCCTTCAGAAAGAACTTCTGGCCCGGCGCGGGGCGGTAGCGCTCGGATACCGTTTTCAGCTCCCGCCCGTCGCGGTCGACATAGGGAATCTCCACGCCGCGCGCGTCCACCATCGTGGCGGCGTACCAGGTATTGTGGTTGTTGCCGGTGCCGTAGGGCGGAAAGCTCCGCCCGGCGGCGGAGAATTCGCCGCGCACGGATTTCTCCATCATCGTAAATTCCACCCCGGCGCGCCAGCCCATCGCGTGGCCCGAGCCGATCGACTGGGTCGGCCGGAATTCGCACAGGCCCACCAGATCCGGATTGAACAGCCAGATCCGCGCCGGCCTGGACATCGCGAGGACCGTCGCGGCGGCCTCGAAAACCATCAGCTTTCCGGTCCGCGTATTCATGCCGATCGCGCCGGTGCAGCGCTTTTCGCCGCCGCTGCCGGCGGTGGCCAGGCAGGTGGCTTCCACGCGGTCGAAGACCCGCACGCCAAGCCGCTTCAGCTCGCGGTAAAGCGCGGGCTTGAAGGTGGTTCCCCACACGCGCAGCGTGAAGCGGTTCGTGTAATCGTAGGCAAACAGCAGGCCGGTTTTCTCGTCCCGGAATTCCGCGCCGCGGAACAGGCCTTCGGTATCCCGTATTTTGCCGCCGAAATCCTCCAGATCCAGCAGCCGGTCGTAGCCCTCCCGGCATTCGATGTAATGCGCGATGCCGTTGGAGTATTCGTCCTGCTCTTCGATGTAGGCTTCCGCGATCTCCTTCGGCGTCACCCGGGAACAGGGATTGGAGCAGGCGGATTCCCAGTGGTCGAAGCCGCTGCCGGCCGAACCGCTGCGCTCCGTCGCGCCCTTTTCCACCAGCGCCACCGAACGCCCCTTCCGCGCGGCGGCGATGGCGGCAAAGCAGCCGGCCAGCCCGCCGCCCAGCACCAGCACGTCGCTGCGCACCGTTTCCCGCTGTCCGAATTCGTTCGCGTAGGGCCAGGCATATACGTTGTTCATGTGCATTCTCCCGTTTTGAACGGCAGCGCGCCGTTTTCTGGACATATGGCATTATTATACGCGGATTCCCCGGCATTGCAAGCGCGATTCAGGTAAAACGAAACGGCGTTTCGGTGACGAACAGCCGCTTCGGCGCCCCGCCGCGGGCGGGAGATGCCTCTGTCGCGCGGCGATTTGCCGGGACAAAAGAGGGATGCCTGTTGCGGGATTCGGGCGCTTGTGGTATGATGGATTGCAGACCGGCAGAGCGGTCCGGTTCCGGAAGGGCGGGAAGGCTTTCTTTCAGCGGCCGGAAGGGAAGGCGAAGGCACGGGGCCGTCGTTTCCGGTCGGGCAGGCCCGGCTGCCGAAATGGGATCGCCGGGCGACAGCGGCGCGATCCGCATCACAACGAGCATCACAACGAAGGGAAGGAAGAAGAACCATGCCGGAAAAGAGCACGATCTCCGAAGAGGATTTCCAGTTTTCACAGGACGCGATCGCAAAGCTGCGCCGGTATTTTGAAACCAGGGTAGTGGGCCAGAAGGAGCTTGAAACGGCGCTTCTCGCGGCGATCATCGCGGACGGGCACATCCTGCTGGAATCCGTGCCGGGCCTGGCGAAAACCACGGCGGCCAAAGCCATCTCCGACGCGGTCGGCGGCAAGTTTTCCCGCATCCAGTGCACGCCGGATCTGCTGCCCAGCGATATCATCGGAACGCAGATCTATCACCAGGAGACGGGCAAGTTCGAAACCATTTTCGGTCCGGTTTTCGCGAATTTCGTCCTGCTCGACGAAGTGAACCGCTCCAGCGCGAAGACCCAGAGCGCGATGCTGGAGGCGATGCAGGAAAAGCAGGTCACCATCGGCGGCATCACCTACCGCATGCCCCAGGATGTTTTCATCGTGATCGCCACCCAGAACCCCATCGAGCAGGAGGGAACGTATCCGCTGTCGGAGGCGCAGACCGACCGGTTCATGATCAAGGAACGGATCACCTATCCGTCGGCGGAGGAGGAGCTGGAAATTCTTACGCGGATGGATCAGGGCGCGCTTTCCCGCAAGGAACCGCCGGTTTTGACTATCGCGGAGCTGGACAGGGTGCAGTGCACCGCGGAGAAAATCTACGTGGACCGGTCGATCCAGCGGTACATCACCAATATCGTCAGCGCCACCCGAACGCCGCAGCAGGCGATGAAGCCCGAACTCGCGAAATACGTGCGCATCGGCGCCAGCCCCCGCGCCACGATCAATTTCCTGCGGATCGCCAGGTCGGCCGCCCTGCTCAGCGGCAGAGACTACGTGATCCCGGACGACGTAAAATCGATGCGTTACAGAATCCTCAGACACCGCATCGGCCTGAGCTACGCGGCCGTCGCGGACCATGTGGATGAGGAACAGATCATTGACGCCATCGTGAATTCGGTGCCGGTGCCATGAACATGAACATCGATTATCTGGACAGAGTGCGGCGGTTGGCCATGCTCACGACAAAGCGAAAAACGTCGGATTTGCTGGAAGGAAACTTTCATTCCCTGCAGCACGGGCGGAGCCTGGATTTTGACGACCTGCGCGAATACCGCTTCGGGGATGAAGTGAGCGATATCGACTGGAAATCCTCCTCCCGAACCGGAAAAATCCTGGTCAGGCGCTATTTTGCCGACCGGAAGCACAACGTGGTTTTCGTTTGCGACACCGGAAGGAAAATGGACGGCGATACGCCGGCGGGGGAGCCCAAGAAGCACCTGGCAATGATGACCTTCGGCGTGAACGCGTACCTGTTCGACAAACAGGGAGTGAATTACGCGATGGCGTACAGCGACGCCGGCGGGGTTTCCGTTTCGGGCTTTCTGTCGGGAATGCTTCATCTGGAACAGCTTTTGGTGGAATACCAGGGCGCGCTGGAGGGCGGCGAGCCGAAGCACCGCCTGAACGGGGTTCTGGAGCACGTGACCGGGCTGTTTCCGCGGCACATGATCATGGTGATCATCACCGACGGCGAAGGGCTCGCCGGGATGGACGAAAAGCTGATTCGCAGAATGATTCACTTCAACGACGTGTACATCTTCAAGCTGGAAGACGCGTACCTGACGTCCCCGGGCGCCTTCGATCTTCAGGCGGACCGGTTTGAGGACCCGTTTCTGACCATGGACCCGCAGCTGCACGGGGAAGAAGTGAAGCTGCGCGCGGCAATGGAAGAGGAGGCGGAGAAGCTGATGACGCCGTACCGCGTGTTCTTCAGGAGCATTTCCCGGGAAGAGGAAATCGTCGACGCGCTGATCGAGCTGTTCCGCAGGCGAAAAGGAGCGTGAGGGAATGAAGTATTCCGTCGTTCTTCAGGCTCCGATGGATTTCTCGCGGGTCTGGATTCCGCTGGGAATCTGCCTGATGCTGGCGCCGGGCGCAATCTGGCTCGCGGTGCGCCTGCTGCAAACGGTCAGAAAACGCCGCCGTGTTCCCAGTGCGGATCTGCTCAGGGCGGCCAGGCTGCGCATGCGGAAAAAGCGGCACACGAAAAACATCGACAGGATCGAGGCGGCGCTGAAATCCGGCAGCATCGACGTTCGGGAGGCGCACCAGAGAACCGCACGGGAAGTGCGCGTGTTCGCGGAGGCGGTTACCGGCGTTCCGATCACCCGCATGGTGCTCTCCGAAATTCAGAAAGCGCGCTACCCGTGGCTGGCAGAGCACATCAAAGAGCTGTACGCGCCGGAATTCGGGCGTCAGCCGGATACGGAAATCGGGGATCTGATCCAGAACAGCAAGGAACTGATCGAAACATGGCAATAAGGTTTTTCAATCCCGGGTGGATCATTCTGGGCGCCGTGCTGGCGGCGCTTTGCGCGGCCGCGGCGCTCGCGCTGCGCAGAAGGGAACGCAGGCGCGCCAAAATCCGCGCGGCCAATACGGAAAGGTTCCGCGCGCTTCCCGCCTACAGAAGGAAGCGGTTGGAAAGCATTGCGGTGCGGGCGGTTCTGACCGCCGCGCTGGCAGCCGGCCTGATCTGTTCGCTCCTTCTCGCGGCGCGTCCGTACGAAAGGGAGCCGGTGAAGGAGGAAATCACCAGGAAGGATGTTTTCCTGTGCGTGGACATCTCCTCTTCGGGGTGTGCGGGCCTGGACGGCTTCGTGGAAGGGCTTCGCGATCAGGTGCCGGCGCTGGACGGGGACCAGATCGGGATTTACCTGTTCAACACCTCCGGCATGCAGTACGTGCCGGTGACGGAGGATTACGCGTTCGTCGCCCAGAAAATGGACGATCTCGCGGCGTACTTTCGGGCGGCGGAGGAATTCCGCAGGGATTATGCGGACCGGTACGACCGCGTCCAGCAGATTCCGCCGGGCAAGAGAGCGCGGTACGAAGAACTGAACGCCGTTTTGTCCGCGTTCGACAGGGGAACCACGGCCGGATACGAAATCAAGGGCACTTCGGCGATCGGCGAGGGCCTGGCGTCGTGCCTGTTCAGCTTTCCCGAGCTGCATACGGAAGAGCGCCCGCGAATCATTCTGTTTGTGACGGACAATCTTCCCGAGTACATCGGCGATCCGCTGGTGACGCTGGAGGAAGTGGCGGACATGTGCGCCTACGACCGCGTGACGGTGTACGGCGTTTATCCGGCGGTCCCGGAGGGCGAGGAAACCAGCAGTGCCAAAGCGCAGATGAAAGCGGCGGTGGAATCGACGGGCGGGGCATTCTTCGAACTGGGGAACGCCGCGGAGGCGGAGCAAATCTTTCCGGAGATTCTGAACCGGGCGCGGACGGCGTCGAAAACCGTAACTGCCGTCCGGGATACGGATGTGCCGGAGGTATGGACCGCTATTCTGCTCGCGGCGCTCGTGCTGTGCGCGGCGGCGGCGGTATACCCGCTTGCCAGGGCCGGAAGGCGGGCTTTCGCGGCCGTTCCGCTGCGGAGAAAGCTGGCCTCGGCGGCCGTTCTGCTTCTGGCGGCGGCCTGCGCCGCGATGATCGCCGTCAGGCCGCTTCGGCTCGATGCCGACGCGGAAATCCGCACGACGAATCTGGATGTCTGCTTCGCGGTGGATACCACCATCAGCATGTGGGCGGAGGACTACGACGGGGAGCAGCCGAGAATGGCCGGCGTGAAGGAGGATATCGCCGAAATCATGGAAGCCCTGCCGGGCAGCAGCTTTTCGCTGATCCGTTTCGACAACGGTGCGCAGACGCTGGCGCCGTACATCAGCAACACCGCGGCGCTTGAGGATTGCGTCGGTCAAATCGGCATTCCCGCCTATTCGACGGCCGAGGGCTCGTCCCTCAATACCGCCCACGACGCCGTGGGCGCGATGCTCCGGGCGTCCGAACAGAAATCCGGCACCCGCAAGAGCATTCTGTTCCTGATGAGCGACGGGGAAATCACCGACGGATCCGAGCTGATCCGCTTCAGCGATCTGGAAAGCGGTGTGGACGACGGCGCAGTGCTGGGATACGGCACGGCCGCGGGGGGAAGAATGAACTATCCCGGGAAGGGATATCTGCAGGATACCGGAACGGGCGCGGAGGCCCGTTCCGCAATCGACGAAAGCAGCCTGAAAACCGTGGCGGGAGATCTGGGAATCAATTACGTATCCCGGCAGCAGAAGGGATCCTATGCGCTGTCCCAGCTGCTGGCCCGCATCCGCCGCCTGAGCCGGGATACCGCGCTTCAGGACGGCGACAGAACCGGGTGGCAGGAAACCTATTATTACTGGGCGGGAATGCTGGCGCTGATCCTGATGGGATGCCTGTACCGCCTGCTGCGCAGGGGAAGTCTTCTATGAACGGCAATCAGACAGGGCGCGTGAAGCGCAGGGAAACCCGGAAAACGGCGCTGTATCTTCTGGCGGCGCTGATGATTCTCGCCGGCGCGCTGTTCGTTTTCCGCAGCGCCGTGAACCGGTATTTTCTGTTCCGCTACGAAAGCGCGGATTATTCCGAATACCCCGAGAAAATCCTGCTGCCGCTGGCGCTTGGTGAGAACCATGTGGTTCCCGGCAACCTGGGAAACGCCGCGTATCAGCGGGGGGAGTACGAACTGGCGGCGGAATACTTCCGCGCCGCGCTGAAGCGCAATCCGCCGGCGGAACGAACGGAATGCGCGCTGCGGGTCAACCTGGCCCTGTCCATCCTGCACACCTATCCGTTTGAAACCGTGGACCGGCAGGACAGCGGGCAAGTGGACGAAGCGGTGAAGGTGCTCCTGTCCGCCCGCTCCGTGCTCACGGAACACGGCTGCGCCTGCGAAGAATCCGGCGCGTCAAGCGGGCACAGCGAGGAAGCGGAAAACCTGAAGCGCGATATCGACGGCATGCTCGCAAAGCTGACGGCGCCGCCGCCGCCTCCTCCAAAGCAAAACAGCGGCGACAGGCCGGACGGCGGGGGGGAAAGCGACGATCCTGCCCAGGGCTCCGGAGATGACGATTCGCAGCAGAGCGGGCCGGAGGGGACCGGGGAGGAGGAACAGACCCAGAAACAGAAGCAGCAAGCGCTGCAGGAGCAGCTGGAGCAGCAGAAGCAGAGCCTGGAAACGGGAACCTATCAAAGCGGAGACAGGGATTTTACCTACATCGATATTTCCGAACAGATCGGATACGGGGAAGGTGCGCCATGGTAAGCAAATGCAGCACGGGGAAAAAGCTCGCCTGCGCCGCGATCGCGGTCCTGCTGATCCTGGCGGCCGGCTGCGGCGCGGAGGGGAATTCTCCCCGGCAAAACGGGAAATCCGGGAAGGGGCAATTCGACGGCGCCCCCGACAATGCCCGCAAATGGATCATCCATGGGCCGCAGGTGCCGCCTGACGGCATGGCCTACGATCAGTGGAAAGGGATCCGATATTCCGGGGAAACGAAATTCGATGTGAAGCTGGGGTGGTATCCGTACGGCGGAGCCGACAAAGCCCCCTTTACCGATGCCGAACTGGAGGAGCGCGGCTATCAGCGGATTGAAGACATGCCGTCTTCGGTGTTTGAAATCGTCAGCGCCGAAGAAGAACCCGTCGGCGGGGAAATGAAGCTGCGCAGCGGCGGATATGTGGATGTCAGGATCGTAACCAGAACCACCGCGGAGTTCCGGTATTCCTACAGGCGGTCCGAAGAGACGGAGCAGTATTTGCTCGGCTTTCTGGTCGACAGGATTCGCGGCATCATTTTTGCCGATGTGGATCTGTATCCGTTTGATCTGTATACCGGGGTGTCGCTGCTGAATACCGTTTCTGCGGACGAGGACCAGCACATCAGTGTTGGCGAAGCGACGGATTCGGGCTTTGTGGAATCCCGCGTCACGCGGAACGGAAGGACGTTCCGGCTTCTGGCCCGGGCGGACGAACGGAACGCCAGCTTTTCCGGGGTGACGCGGGAGGAAGCGGACGGCGTGATCACTGTGACGTTTCCCTCCTGCGTCGAAACCATCTACACCTTCCGCGTCCCCGCGGATTACGACGGCCTCGCGGTGGGCTTTCCCAAAAGCGTCCGCTGTGATATCCCCTCATCCGAAGATCAGGAGAGCACCGGCCCGAAAGAGGTGTATGTGGATATCCTTACGGACTCCGGCGGCGGCGAAATCGATCCGGAGAACTGTTGGTTTCTCAGGGTATCCGATCTGGTGGACTCGCTTGGCTCGCTCGGATAGGAGTCCTCGGGCCGCATATGCGGCGCCCGCAGAGGGCGAAGGCGAGCGCCCGCAGCCTGTGCCCGCGCAGCAGGGTATGCGGGATAAAGCGAGCCTGCAGCTCAATGAACAAAGGAGTCCATGCGCGAAAGCGAAGGGACGACTATTGTGAATTGAGAGTTGTTAGAATTCGGATGCTGTACCTTGATACCCAGACAACGAAGATACAGCGGAATTCACCGTAGCTCGGTCGGCACGAACCGCGCATCGAACGCAAAACCGCCGACCCCGCTCATGCCTTCCCCTCCAGGGGAAGGTGGATTGCACCGTAGGTGCAAGACGGATGAGGTTGACGTCGCCCACAGGGCGCTCTCGCCTTTGCCCTCTCCCGGCATCGATTCCCCGTCCATCGAACGCAAAACCGCCGACCCCGCCCTTGCCTTCCCCTTTGGGGAAGGTGGATTGCAGCGTAGGTGCAAGACGGATGAGGTTGACGTCGCCCAGAGGGCGATAAAGCGAGCCGGAAGCCGGCTGAGCTCGGAGGTGAGCGCCCGCAGTGCGGGATGAAGCGAACCGGAAGCTGCCCGAAGCGCGAAGCGCAAGACACGAGCGGGCGGAGCTGAAGCGCGCGACTATTGCGAAGAAACCTCCGCGCCGAAGGCGCAAGACGGTGGCACGGCCGCAGGCCGTGACGGATGAGGTTTTGGCGCTTAGGTACATTCGCCATGTTCTGTGTATCTTCGTCGCCTGGGTACCAACTATATCTTCACTCTTCACTCTCCACTCTTCACTCTCGCTCGGCGCCATGTATGGCGCCGCTTGCTGCGCCCGCAATTTCTCGCGGCATCGAAGATCCATTCATCAATCGGAACAGCATCCCGTCCCCGCTCTTGCCTTCCCCTGTGGGGAAGGTGGATTGCACCGTAGGTGCAAGACGGATGAGGTTGACGTCGCCCACAGG
>JAFWEY010000103.1 GCA_017512675.1 Clostridia bacterium
CGTGTTGTGTCAGATAGTAATTCCGGTTTCCAGGACCTGTTTCATGGCCCGGTAAGCTTCCTCTGCTTTGGTGTCAAACGCCGGCCGGACAAACGGGTGCGGCGGAGCGGGTGAAGGGCCGCCGTGGCCGAATTCCACGAAGCCGGCATAGAAGATCTCGGCCCTGAGAGCGGACATGAACGAACCGATTTCGATCGTGGAACCGCCGGAAGCGCGGGTTTTCACCCGGCCCTTCTGCAGCGACGGATACAGCGCGTTCCGCTTCGAGCCGAGGTTCAGCTCACTTCTTGCGTTGGACTGGATCTCCGCGAGCATGATGTCCGCACCGGCGTTCAGCGCCTCAGAAACAACAGGCCCGGCTCCGCTCCCAAGCTGGTCCTGCAGCTTCTGCAAGTCCTTCTGCAGGGAGTCCAGCCCGTCAATCGTCACCGCCATCGCCGCATTCCTCCCTCCATACCCACGTCCATTGCACGGTATATGTTCGCGTCGCTGGATCGTATGCGGGATGGTTATAGCCTTTATCGCTCTCTTCCAGCATCGCGAAGCCGTATGCGTACATTGCCGATCGTATGGTATTGGCCATCTCAGTAGGATCAATATCGCTCCACAGGTTCAGGTAAACGAACGTTCGAAAGGACGTGACGTGGTCGTCATGGTGCGACGCTTCCGTGGTGGTGGAAGAATACACGACGTACTGCAGCGGCGGATTCTGGTTTTCTGACGTCGCGCGCCAGATGCCGGCGATAACTGGGATTCCGATATCGCGCAGCGCTTCCTGCACCTGCCTCATCCGCTCACTCCCTTCGCCAGGCTCGCCTTCAGGCCGAGGTAATCATGTGCAAAGCCGTATTCGCCGAGCGTGGAAATATCCCACTTCTCGCCGTTGAACCGCACCCACATTCCGGGCTTCACATCGCTGCGATAGCGGATGGTGAAGTTGATTACGGCTTCGGTGTTCATCACGTCCGCGGAACGGTAATGCTGGTTGCCCGCGTCCGTCACCTGCGCCCAGACGCGGCAGATCGGGTGCTCGGCTGGCTCCGGATAACCGTTCGCGTTGATTTCATTGACCGTATAACCGATAACAATCCGGTGCTTCAGGTCCCCTGGATGGGGGTTACCTTCGAAGTTCTTATAACCGCGCATGGATCATCTCACCTCCTTCAGAACATCTGCATCGGATCCCGGTAAGGATACAGCAGCGTATAGAATGCGCGTTTCGTGGCATTGTACGTGGCGACGTCCGGGATATCGCGGTTTTCGTAATGAAAGGAAACCATCAGCAGGATCGCAAGCCGCACGGGCTCGGGAACCGGCGCGGTGCTTTCATTGCCTCCCTCATCAACGACCGTTTCAGGTTCGAACGATACGCGGCAGTAATCCTCGGCGGCGGCCTGCGCGGCGGCGATCAGGCGGGTGATGTATTCATCCTCTTCGTCCTGCTCTATCCGGAGATGGGCTTTGACTTCATCAACCGAAACGACCATCAGCCGCCACCGCCAGTATCGCTGCCGCCCGCGTCAGGGCCGCCACCAGCGGCAGTTTCCATCAGGCCGGCCGTGCGCAGCGCTGCGAGAAGGGTGTTGAAATCCTCTTTCAGCGCGGCAATGGTTGTAGCCTCACTGTCGGCCTGTGCGGCGGCAGGCGTCAGGACAGTGCCACTGCTTCCGCCGGTGCTGCCGGGGAAGTTCACGACTTCGGCTCCATCGAGGAATGTGATCTTTCCGCCAATCACGAGGTCATTCCCGCCGTGGGCAAAGTAATTCTTGGTGATATGCGTATCAGGCATATGAATCGCTCCTTTACTGGGGCTGCTCCGCTATAGAGCAGCCCCGTCGTCAGTTGTTCGTACGTCAGGACGCCTTCATCTGCAGGACCTTCACGGCTTCCGGAAGGATCAGGCGGCCGTCCAGGCGCTCCGTGAGCTTGAAACCGATCTGGTCGGTCATGGCCCAAAGTTCGTTCAGACGCTGCATCGTGCGGCCGGCACGGTCCGCCAGCCAGTAGTAGGTGTAATCGCCGTACAGGATGACCTTCGCGCCTGCTTCCACGGTGGGCATATAGTTGGACATGTACACCTTAGTGTTCAGGATCATGTCCGGAACGCCCTCGC
>JAFWEY010000104.1 GCA_017512675.1 Clostridia bacterium
GGCGTCTTCGTCTGCCCGTTTCCTGTGTTGTTTCCTCCGTTTCCCTCACTTATTTCCACCCATTTCCAAAGCTTATTTCCACTCCCTTTACACTGTGGACGTTACTTTGGGAATTTACGATGGTATGAACGGTTCTGCAGAGCGCCGGCAGGCCCGGCCGCAAGCGTTTATTCAGCGCCGGAGCCCCCGCAGCCCCGAACTGCGCGTCACGGATCCGGCTTCATCCGGAACGCGGAGCCGCGGCCGCATTTCAAGCATATCCACGATGTATCGGCGTATGGCGAAAGGGCGAATGCCAACACCGGAATCAGGAGAAGCGCACCTGTACGTCGCTTCATCTTCGAACCTCCACAAGGTTGTATTCAGCAATCGTTATGGGCCGCGCAGAACCCTGCTATTCACTCCCCGGGCCGGAAAACCGACACTGCAGTGATTCCCTTTCCGCACGCCGCCGTAAACCGCTGCCAAGCCGGCACCGGCTTTCGCTCAGCGCAAAAAGGGGCGGTCGGAATTCATGAAGGCCTCCGCCTGACCCACAAAGTTGTTTTCATAGTCGCCTTTATACCTGTGCGCTTTGAATTCCTCAAGGCCATTTTTCGTTGTCCGGATGGCGGTATTGGCCAGCCACCAGGGCTTTACGATCAGGAACATGCCGACGGCTCCGGCGATTGCCATCGCGGCGTTCGCGGCATTGTTCAGATCTTCCCCTCTGACCCCGATGGCTTTTACCAGTGCGAAGAGAAAAATCACGCCGGCCCAAGTGCCGATTCCCCGGACAAGATTGTGCTTGCGCTCTTCCTTCATGTCGAGAATCAGCTGTTCGGTTCTGCTGATCAGCTCGCGTTCCTTTTCCGGCGTGTAAGTGAAAACCTCGCCGCCGTTTTTACTTTCCTGCCCGCTCATGTTCGGTTCCGCCTTTCTGCCGGTATTCTCGTTTTCATTATACCATATGCCGGCCGGATTATCCACAGGGTCCGCCGGAAAATATCGTATTCAGGGCGCCCCCGTCCCCCGCAAGGGCGAACGCACAGTGATTGCATCCTGATAATACGGGGAGCGGGAACCGGACGGCGGCGGCAGTGCCGAACGGAATGACTATCGGCACTGTTTTTTTGTATACACTGTTCCTATAATTAGAAGTGCCGGAGCGGGAACGACGCTCCGATACGGGTTGGAGGAGGTCTTTTCATGAGGAGAAGCATAGCACTGATTCTGGCGGCATTTCTCGCGCTGTCGGCGTTCGCCGCGTTTGCCGCGGCTCCTGCCGACAGGGATACGGTGAAGCAGGTGCAGCAGGCGTTGAACGACGCGGGTTACAGCTGCGGCACTCCCGACGGCATCGCGGGCAAGAAGACCGCGGCAGCCATCAAACAGTACCAGAGCGACAAAGCGCTCGAGGTGACCGGAGCGATCGACGGGGCGCTGCTCGCGGCGCTGGGGCTTGCGGAGGAGCCCGGGCCGGAGCCGGCGGAAACGGAACCCGCCGCGGAGGAAGCGCCGGAGGCCGGGACGGAACCGGCGGAAACGGAACCCGCCGCGGAGGAAGCGCCGGAGGCCGGGACGGAACCGGCGCCGCAGGAGGCTTCCGAACCCGAAGTGGCCGGACCCGCAGGCGAGAGCGCCGATTCGGAAGCGGCGCAGGGCGCGGGAGAACTGAGCCCGGGAGACGTCGTGACCTTCGGCTGCTTCGAGCAGGACAACGACCCGGACAACGGCCCCGAAGCCATCGCGTGGATTGTGCTCGATCTCGAGCAGGACGAAGCTCTCCTGATCAGCAGGGACGGCCTGGAGGCGATGGGGTACGGCGACGTCCTCGAAAACGTGCCCTGGGAAAACAGCGCGGTGCGAAGCTGGCTGAACGGAGATTTCCTGAACGCGGCCTTCTCTGCGGACGAGCAGGCGCTGCTGCGGGCCGTAATCGTTCCGGCGGAGGCGAACCCCGAAAGCGATACGGACCCGGGCAGCGATACCCTTGACCGGGTTTACCTGCTGTCCATCGAAGAGGCGAACCGGTATTTCGCCGCCGATGCCGATCGCGTGTGCGTCCCCACCGCCTGCGCGCAGGCGCACGGCGCGACCGGCTCAGTGCATCCCTTCTGCTGGTGGTGGCTTCGAACGACCGGCACCGGCAGGCACTGCAACTCCGGCGTGCTTTCGGACGGCTCCGTTTACATCATCGGCAACAATGTCCTTTACGCTCCCGGGGCAGTTCGGCCGGTGGTATGGGCGAAAACGGCAGGCCTGGTGAAATCGGATCCCGAACCTCTTTCCGGCGCACAGGGCGCCGCGGCGGACAGCACCGTGGCATTCGGACGTTACGAGCAGGACGGAAATCCGGAAAACGGCCCCGAAGAGATCGAATGGACCGTATTGAAGAGCGACGGGGATACGGCGACGCTGATCAGCAAATACGGGCTGGACGCAAAGGCTTACCATTATACCCAGTCGGAGGTCACCTGGGAGAAATGCACGCTGAGGACCTGGCTGAACGAGGATTTCCTGAACGCGGCCTTCAGCGCTGACGAGCAGGAACGGCTGGTGACGGCAACCGTCACGGCGGACCCGAACCCCTATTTCGGAAGCATTCCCGGCAGCGACACCCAGGATCGGGTATTCCTGCTCAGCATTCTGGAAGCGTACCGGTATTTTGAATCGATCGGCGCGCGGACATTGCAGGCGACGCCGTACGCGGCGCAGAACGGGGCGGCCGTAAACGAGGAAACCGGCAACAGCTGGTGGTGGCTGCGGTCTCCGGGAAGCTATGCCGCGAACCTCGCCGCGTGGCTGGGCGGCAATGTCGAATGGGGAGAATCCAATCTCGCCGCAAATGTGCACGCCGTCGGGTCCGTGCAGGATTCCGGGATGAACGTTTCCTATGAAACCGGCGTTGTGCGGCCCGTCATCGTGCTCAGGCTTCCGTGACTTCCGGTCCGCCCCGGCGGAAACCCGTTCGGGGCCTGAGCCCCATGAAGACAGAAGGAGGATTTGTCGGATGAGCGAAAGCAAAGGCAGGGCGAAGCCCCGCAGCGCGATTCACCGGGTTTGCGCGATCGTCGCCTTGGCCTGCATCGCGGTGATGTTCGTCCCCGTGGGACAGGAGCGCGGGCACGGCAGTCAGTACGGGGAAATTCTGTATCCCGGGGAGATGCAGTTCGCCGTCTCCCACGCGACCAGCGGATTCACTCGGGACGATCCCCTCTATTCGGTCTCCGTTCTGGTGCTTGCCGCGGCGGCGCTGTTCCTGCTGGTGTGGGCTGTCCGGTCGCTGCAGAACCGCCCCGGCGGCACAGGGCTGATCGCCGCCGTCGTGAATTTCCTGGCAGCCGCGTTCGTGTTGGTGTTTATGTGCGTGGATCTGGGCGATTACGCGATGCTGATTCCTTCGATGGTTCTGATCGCGCTTCTGGCCGTCGCGGCGATCGCGCTGGCCGCGGTTCAGAGAAAGGCCGTTCGGGCCGGAAAGCCCTGAGCCCGGAGAACGCGGCCCCGCAGCGAAACAAGAGCGGCGATGCGCCGTCTGAAACAGCCCGAAACCGGCCTCATGGGATGGCGGCGTCAGTTCGCTCCGCCATCCTTTTTCGCGCCTGTTTTTCCGCCGGTTCCGGCCGTCAGCACGCTTCCCGAATAGCGAACGGCCAGCAGAAGCGAGGACAGCACCCAGCCTACCGGATACGCCAGCGCGACGGATACGAACCCCGCGCCGAGCGCCGAGGTGACCGCCAGGTAAATCTGGCGGAACACCACGAAGGAAGCCAGCATGATCACCGTGGGCATGGTGGCGTCCCCCACGCCCCGCAGGGCCCCGGCGTAGATCTGGTTGAAGCAGATCAGGATATAGAACGGCGTTACGATGCGGATAAAGCGCACGCCGTAGCCGATGACCGCAGCTTCCGGGGAGAAGAAGGCCATCAACGGCTCGGCCAGTACGAAAACCAGGATTCCCAGCGCCGCGGTGGCGGAGATGCTGATCAGGACCGCGGTGCGCACGCCCTTTCGCGCGCGGTGCGGCTGCCCGGCTCCCCAGTTCTGCCCGACAAAGGTGGTGGAAGCCATGCTGATGCTCTGCACGGGAATCAGCGCGAAGGCGTCGATTTTGCTGTATACGCCGTAGCCGGCCATGCAGGCGGAACCGAACACGTTGATGTACGACTGAACGAACACGTTGGAAAAGGAGGTGACGGCAGTCTGCACGCTGCTGGGCAGACCCACTTTCAGGATCATCCGAAGGGATTCCCGATCGATTCGCACGCGCCGCCAGCGGATGCCGTAACCGCCCTGTTCCCGGGTAAGGGTGAACAGAATCAGCGCCCCGGAAAATATCTGCGCCAGAACGGTGGCGTACGCTACCCCGTCCACGCCCATGCCGAACGCCAGCACGAACAGCAGATCCAGCGCCGTGTTCAGCAGCGCGGACAGGATCAGGAAGAAGAGCGGCCTTCGCGAATCCCCCACCGCCCGCAGGATGCCGCCCGCGATGTTGTAGAACAGGATGCCCGAGACGCCCGCAAAGTAAATGGTCAGGTAGCACCTGGATTCCTCCATGACGTCCTGCGGGGTCTGCATGAATCTGAGCATCGGCATGATGACCGCCTGCCCGGCCGCGGTTGCGATCAGGCTCAGCAGAAACGTCAGCGCGATGGTCGTGTGAACCGCCTTGCTGAGGCCCTTGTCGTCGTGCGCTCCGTAGCGCTGGGAAATGATCACCGACGCGCCTACGGCCAGCCCCGCGCAAAAACCCACTACGGTATTGATGATCGGGCCCGTCGATCCTACGGCCGCCTGCGCCTGATGCCCGACAAAGCGCCCTACGACCAGGGTATCCACCGTGTTGTACAATTGCTGGAACAGCAGGCAGATCGCCATCGGCACCGAAAAGCGAATCAGGTGCAGGCCGATATTGCCCTCGGTCATGTCGGAATCCATGCCGGCCATTTGATCACCTCCCGCCGCTGTTCTATGATGATAACGCCGATGCGGGGGATTGTCAAGAAAATGCTCACTGCGTTCGCTTGGCCTGGAATCTCCGCGCTGCGGATATTCCAGGCCTTTTCGCTCGCTGCGCGAGCTTGGAATGGAAACGCCGCTGCGTGGCGTTTCCATTCCGGGTTTTCAGATTTTCCTGCATCCTTCGGATGCGGCCGGAAAATCTGCAGGGAAACCATTTTTGCTCTCGGCGGCAAGCTGCCTTCGCAAAAATGGCTCCTCGGTGTGGCGGAGCCACACCTGCGGAATTTATGTAAGGGACA
>JAFWEY010000013.1 GCA_017512675.1 Clostridia bacterium
GGGCACGTCCGAATCCCGGCAAGCGTCACGTACATCGAAATGAAGGCCTTCCACAGCTGCCCCCGGCTCGTCCTCCACGCGCCGGCGGGCTCTTATGCCGCGCATTACGCCCGGGGTCATGCGCTCACCTGTATAGAGGAGGGCGAAACGTAGCGGAGCGTTTCGGAAGCGGACCAAATTGTAAAAGAACCGTTTACTTTTCCCATCACCCATGCTATAATGCAGACGGTTATTATTATGTTAAAGGAGGAGTCCATGTGAAAAGGTTTCTGTCCCTGACACTGGTTGCGCTGATGCTCATCAGCGCGCTTCCTGTACTGGCCGAGGCCGTCTATCAGCCCGGCTTGTACACCGCCACCCAGCCGGGCTTCGGCGGCGATGTCACCGTCACCATCGAAACCGACGAAACCAGCATTCTTTCCGTGGAAATCGCCGGCGACGGCGAGACCGAACAGATCGGCGGGCGCGCTGTCGCGCAAATGTCCGGAATGCTGATGGATGCCCAGGGCAAAGTGGACGGGCTGTCCGGCGCGACCGTCACCAGCGGCGCGATACTGGCGGCCTTTGACGCTGCCCTTCTGCAGGCCAAGGGCGAGGACGTGCAGGCAGCCGCCATGGTGCCCGGCACCTATACCTCTTCCAACAAAGGTTTCGGCGGCTACGTCGTGACAACGGTGGAAGTGAGTGAGGACGCCATCGTGTCCATCGCTCTGGAGAACACCCAGTGCGAGAACCCCAACATCGACGAGGATGACCCGATGAAGTCCTATCCCCTCGCCATGACGTTCGAGACGCCCCAGTTCTTCCGCGGCGTGGAAGAGCGGCTGCCGGCGCGCATCATCGAAAACCAGTCTGTGGCAGTGGATACCATCACCGGCGCGACCGCTTCCAGCCTCGCGGTCCTCGCAGGCGTGAAGGACTGCATCGTGCAGGCGGGCGGAAGCGTCGCCGCTTTCTCGGCCCCCGTTCCCAAGCTTGACGCCACCGAAGAGTACGATTGCGATATCTGCGTCATCGGCGGCGGCACCTCCGGTTCGATCGCTTCCGGCCGGGCGGCTGATCTGGGCGCCAAGGTCGTGCTGATCGAGAAATCCGCCCGCGTGGGCGGCTGCGGTTCCTGCTCCTCCGGTCCGATGGCTCTGAACACGCAGGCGTCGCTGGAAGCGGGCAACTTCAGCAACCAGGAAGAACTGATGAAGGAATGGATGCACATCACGCACTGGTACTCCCGCGGCTCCATCATGAACATGTTCCTCGAGGAGAGCGGCAAGACCATCGACTGGATGAACGAGCACGGATTCCAGATGCGCGTCGGCCGCGGCAACGTGGATCCCTTCACCGGCAAGGATTACGGCGTAATCTCCTCCGGCTACATCGTGGATTCCAAGCCCACGCTCGACGTGAACAACATGTACGTCGCCTGTGTGGAACAGGTGCTGGACAACGGCGGAAGCATCCTGTACGAGACCCGCGCCACCAGGCTCATCACCGACGACACCGGGGCCGTGACAGGCGTCGAGGCCGTCAAGGACGACGGCACTGCCGTGAAGGTCAACTGCAAGGCCGTCATCATCGGCACCGGCGGATACGCCGCGAACGAAGAAATGATGTACAAGTACATCGGCCACAAGCATCGCCTGTTCGGCCTGTACCAGAACGTCGGCGACGGAATCAACATGATGCTGGACGTCGGCGCTGCCACCTGCAACCTGGACGCCGTTTCCACCCACGTCGTGGACGTCTGGGGCGAGCCCACCGGCTTTGACAGGGTGGAAGCCAATATGCCCTTCGGTCTCCTCAGCTCCTATGTGCTGATGCGCTTCAACGACCGCGGCGAACGCTTCATGCCCGAGGACGCGACGACCATCGACCTCGCCGCTGCGGGCAACTACCTGTCCGGTCAGGGCGAATGCTTCTATACGCTGGTATCCCAGGAACAGCTGGACAAGATCAAGGAGGGCGGCCTGGCGGCCCTCGGCCAGGACGTCCGCGCACACGTCGTGGAATACGTGGCCAATCCCGTCAAGCCCGATCTGACGATGCCCAATATCAACACCATCCTGGACGCCTGCGTGGAGCAGGGCCTCGCGTACAAGGGCAACACCCTGGAAGAGCTGGCCGACAGCATGGGCATTTACGGCGAGCAGCTCAGCCGCACCGTCGCGAAGTATGACGCGATGTGCGAAAAGGGCGAAGACACGCAGTTCTACAAAAACCCCAACTACATGGCGAAAATCGGCGAAGGCCCCTACTACGCGATCACCGGCGTGGCGGTCATCTACGGCACGCTGGGCGGCGTGGATGTGAACGACAAAATTCAGGTGCTGCGCGAGGACCATACCCCCATCAAGGGCCTGTATGCGGTGGGTCTGGATTCCACAGGCGTGCTGTACGACGGCGTTGCCTACAACGCGATCGGCGGCACCGCGCTGGGCTGGGCGATGACCTCCGGACGTCTGGCTGCGGAAAACGCGTATGCTGACATGATCGGATAACCGGTTTCTCTCTGACCCCCTCACGGCAAACGCCGGAGGGGGTTTTCTGCCGAATAGATACGGATGTGTTTCCGGTCCTGACCGTTCCTGTTCCCCGCCGCCTTCGCCGCAGCGCACACGGGAAACCCCGAATCCAGGGCAGGGTGCCGCTGCACAGGCAAAACTGCCGGGCACCGCGCGCAAACCCGTCAGGCGCGGCAGCAGGCTGTCGCCGAGAAACCGCCGACACCCCTCAACAACAGGAAGCATTCCCGAAGTTTCCGCGCACAGTCGGTCTGCCATTTGATACACTCTTCATAAAATTGTAAGATTTTTGACGAAAACAGGCATACACCGCATGCTATAATGCGGGCGAAAGAGAACCGTTCAAAGGAGGTTTTTTCATGAAGAGAACCCTGTCTCTGTTCATCGTTCTCTGCCTGCTGGCGCTTTCGCTTTCCTTCGCGGGAGCGGAAGGGAACGCCATGAACCCCGGCACCTACTACGGCGTCGGCAACGGGCGCAACGGCGCAATCGTCGTTGCGGTCACGGTGAGCGAAAACGCGATCGAGAACGTCCAAGTGGTCGCATCCCAGGAAACCTGGAACACCGGATCCGTGCCGGTGAAGGAATACCCGGCCCTGATCGTGGAGAATCAGTCCCTGAATGTGGACATCGTTTCCGGCGCCACGATCTCCAGCGTCGCCATGCTCAACGCGGTGCGCGACTGCATCTCCCAGGCGGGCGGAGACCCGGCGCAGTTCAACACCCGGGTCGAGCCGGAGATTCCCTTCGGAGACTGCGAAGCGGATGTCGTCGTCATCGGCGCGGGCGGCGCGGGCATGACCGCGGCGTGCAAGGCCGCGCAGGCCGGCAAGAGCGTCATCCTGCTCGAAAAGCTGGATATTCTGGGCGGCACGTCCAACTACTCCATCGAAGGCTTCGGCGCCGTGGAGGACAAAACGCACCTGGGCCTCGGCAGCGACACCACGGGCGATATGCTCGCAGAGAATCTGACCGCGGGCAATCCCAACGGCACGGCTGCCGCGTTTGACGTGCTCGCGCACAACAACGGCGCCGCGGCCGACTGGCTGCGCAGCATCGGCGCGGAGCTGACGGTCGCCGGCGGGCAGACGAGCGCCGCATCGTCCCGTGAAGTGGGCGAACTCGGCGTGACCATCGTGACCGCATTGATCGCCGAGTGCAAAAAGGCCGGCGTGGACATCCGCACCGCGAGCCCCGCTACCGGGCTGGTGATGGAAGACGGCGCGGTCGCAGGCGTGAAGGTTTCCGTGCCGCAGGGCGAATACACCATCAAGGCCGGCACCGTGGTGCTGGCAACGGGCGGTTTCGGCGCGAACAACGAAATGGTGGCGTCCTATGTGCCCTACCTTGAGGGATATAAGAATTCCTGCACTGTCGGCGCGACCGGCGACGGCCAGAAGATGGCGGAGGCCGTCGGCGCCCAGCTCGGCAACATGGACTACATTCGCGTCAACTTCACCTACACGACCCGCGAGGACGGCTACTATTACTACATGGGATGCCTGTTCAATACCGGCGCGATCTTCGTCAACGACGAAGGCAAGCGCTTCGTGAACGACCAGGGCGCGTACGGCGTCGGGCACAAGGTCGTCGAGCAGGGCGGCTCCGGCTGGGCCATCTTCGACAACTCCATCGCGACGGGCGTCGCGGACGTAAGACACTACGGCGATCTGGGGCTGTACGTCTGCGCTCCGACCATTGAGGAGCTGGCGGAGCAGATCGGCGTGGACGCCCAGGCGCTCAGCGAAACCGTCGAGGCCTACAAGGGCTATGTCGCCGCCGGAAAGGACGAGGAATTCGGCCGCGGCATGCTGAATATGACCTTCGACGAAGCGCCCTTCTACGCCTGCCGCATGACCTGCCGTGTGCAGGGAACCTTCGGCGGCATCACGACCAACGAGAAGGCAGAGGTCCTCACCGAAACCGGTGAGAGCATCCCCGGCCTGTATGCCGCGGGCGAATGCGCGAACGACGGCACCTGGGGCGCCAATCCCGCCGCGGTCAATATCGTATTCGGCACCATCGCCGCGCAGAACGCCGTAGAGTATCTCGGCTGATCTCCCATTTCTTTCCAGACGGCAATGCGAGCCGCCTGATCCTTCAGGCGGCCCCTTTGCGCCGGGACGTTTCCCGCTGCGGCATCGCCGCCCCGTGCAGCCTGATGCCCGCGGATCCCGGCTCCGCTGCCGCGATTGAATCCGTTTCCAATGAAAAGGAGGTTTTCAGGATGAGCTCCACAAAGAAATCCCTGGGCATTATCCACGCCGCGATTTTCACCGCCAACGCCATTCAGCCGTTTGCCGACAAATATCTGCCGGGCGTTGAAATCATGCACTGCGGCGACGACACCATTCAGCGCGACAACTTCAACGCGCCTATTGGACAGATTCCCAAGCGCAACTTTCTGAAATTCGCCAACCTGGCGGACGGAATGCAGCGCGCGGGCTGCGACGCCATTCTGCTGGGATGCTCCACCTTCAACCAGGCCGCGGAACTGGCCCAGCCGATGATCGACATCCCGATCTTTCAGATCGACCGGCCGATGATGGATATCGCGGTGGCCAACGGCAGGAAGATCGGCCTGCTGGGAACCGTTCCCACCACGATGCCTTCTTCGGAGCGGCTGCTCCGCAAGGCGGCCGCGGACGCGGGCAAGGAAATCGAGGTCGTGACCAAACTGAACAAGGACGCCTTTGCGATCCTCCGCTCCGGCGATCCCAAAACCCACAACGACATGCTGGTTCAGGACATTCTCGACATGGAGAAGCAGGGCATCGACTGCGTGGTTCTTGCCCAGGTTTCCATGGCCATCATGGAAGAGCGCGCCGGTGATATTCACGTACCGATGCTCACCAGCGGAGAAACCTGCTTCAAATTCCTGGCGGAATACTTCAAGACCCTCTGACACACAGGCAGTCCAAAGGCGTGTCCGGCCAGCAGCCGGGCACGCCTTTTTTTCTGGAACGGCGGTCTTCGAAACGCTGTATCGGCCGGTTTCCCTGCCCCGCGGCTTCGGGCGCGCGGGCAGCTCCCCTATCGTTTTATCCGCATCCGCCAAACCGAACGGGAGCCGGCGTTCAACCGCGTTACAGGCGCACAGGGCACCGTCCGCTTCTCCGCTGCGCGCGCTTTACTTCACCAGATCCGGGAACATCTTCCCCGCCAGCTTGTCCAGCGTCATGCATATCGGAAGGCTCACCAGCAGCACGACGATGTCCGCCACGAAGGCATAGACGTTTTTCGCAGCGCGCAGTGCGAACGGCTGGGCATACAGCAGGCATTCCGTCATGGATTTCATCGCCAGGATGCCCAGCGTGGTGGCCGCGACAATCGCCGCCGCGTTGATCGCCGCCTTCAGCGGGACCTGCTTCATCGGTTTTGTCACGCGAAATGTGAGTCCCAGCAGAATCCCGATGACCAGGTTCCCCAGCGTCCACCCGGGCATGCCCCGCAGTCCGCTGATCAGCAGGCAATAGAGCACGACGCCCAGGCAGCTGACCAGCGTGCCCGATACCGCGCCGAAGGAATAGCAGTACACTGCCGTCACCACGTACCCCAGGCACAGGTAGTAGTTTTCAAACACCGGAACCTGCAGGCACAGACTGAAAGCAACGAACATCGCGATGCCGACCGCCGTCACGCAAATCCACTTCGTCTTCACAGACATGACAATCCTCCTTGCCCGATTGCCGCCAAAGCGGCGTTCCTGTAGTTCTCGTCCGACGTAACCTCACGGATCACCCTGAGCATTCCGGGAAGGCGCACCGTTTCCTCCTCGTCCGCCAGCTCCACCTCCACAATTGCCCGGTCGTTCCAGAACGGATAGAGATCGATTTCAAAGCAGCGGCCGTTTTCTGTCAGGCAGTAGCGCGTTTTCCGGATTGCCCGTCTGCCGGGATCGGCCTCCATCAGCAGCTGCAGGTACTCGTCGCGGCTGATCCTGCGCTCGATCTCCATGCGCTTCAGATCAGACACCGGCCGCTTCGTCGTTTCGAAGAAGGTGTAATTCCCGTCCTCGCCGCGCTGCCGCACCCGGCGTTCCCAGCCCTCGAGCGCCTTCAGATACGTCTGAATGATCTCCGAGCGCCGGCAGTTGGACATCTGCTCCAGCCTGCGCAGATCCGGGTATTCGATCAGGTATTTCTTCTCGATTTCCAGCGGTTCGGGCTCGCCCAGGAAGGCTGCTGTTTCCCGCATAAGGCGTTTCATTCCGTCCTCCCGATCCGGCGCGCCGATCATCCGAAGGTGACCGTGCCCGGTCCACGCGGCTATGATTTTTCCGCCTTCAGAGGCTTTCGGGCCGCCCGCACAGCCGTGCGCTGAATCCTCATATCCGGCGCAGGGCATCAGGCAGAACACCGCGTCGTAGCTGTCGCGAAGCTCCACGCCGCTTTTCCCGAGATCCCTGAGCAGCTGTGCGAATTCCGCCGGCGCCGCAAACGCCCCGACGTCCGGAGCCCCGCCATTGCATACGATCAGAACCCTGTCCGCGTTCATCTGCTTCGCCGCTTCCGTGAACAGCGCCTCCCGCTGAAGCTGCAGGAGCAAATGACAGCGCAGAAAGCCGCCGCAGTTCTGCGGGCTGATCCCGGCCGCGGCCAGTTCTTCCGCGGTTTCTGGCACGAAAAGCACCTGCCAGCCCCGGTCCTCAAAGGCACCGCGAATCCGGCTGATCGCCGCGGATCTGTCATCGCGCGAGCCGCCGGTTATCGCGATCTTTACCACGCGCGGTTCCGGTTCCGCCTTGCGCAGCTGCAGAAGCTCCTCAACCGATACGCCGAATATCCCCGACAGCTTTCTCAGCGCGTCGGTCGTGGGCTTGGCCCTTCCGTTCTCCCACTTCGATACCGCCTTGTCCGTCACGCCCAGCAGCTCCGCCAGCTCCTTCTGGGACAGCTTCGCTTCGCTGCGCAGTTCATACACGCGGTTGCCGAAATCGTAATCGTTCACGCCCGCACCTCCCTGCAGCTTTATGATATAACAATCCCCGCGGGATTTCAAGGCCCGCGGGGTTGAAGGACGGTAGAACTTCTGCCGCATAAGGCGCCGATTGACATCGGAACCGGAATTGTTTCCAGTTATGGCAGATCCGGATCGGCAGGCAGTATGTGAGCACGCAGAGAAACATATGGACCTTTTCATTTCCGGTGGTGCTGACGCATGAAAAGAACCGTACCGGCGGCTGTGCGGCGGTCAGACAGAAACCCGGCCGTATGGACGGCAGGATTGTTATTCCCCGCAAATATCAGGAGATTGAGCTTCCTCCGGTCTTTCAGTCGCCCTCTGTTTCCCATCCCTCCCGCAGGCGCGGGAGCATCCCCTGCTGAAGAACGTCTCCGGCTCCGACAAAGAATCCCTCCCGCAGGCGCGGGAGCATCCACCGCAGGAACCGGAGCAGCAGGCCTGGCCGCATTTGCCGCCGCGTTTTTTGACGCGCAGCGCCGCGCGCCAGACCAGCACCGCCACCGCGGCGAGAATCAGTATATCCCAGAAATTCATGCCGTTACCCTCATCCGATTCCCGCCGCCAGCAGGATCACGCGAACAAGAAGCGCCGCTATCCAAGCTATTGCGCACTGCCAGAAAACCACATAGAACGCCCATCGGGCTCCCATTTCCCGCCTGATGGAAGCGATGGCGGCAACGCAGGGGGTGTACAGCAGGCTGAACACCAGCAGCGAAGCCGCCGTCACCCTGCCGATCGAAGCCACGCCGCCCGCAAACAGCATTTCCATCACTGAAACCACGCTCTCCTTTGCCATGAAGCCGCTGACCAGCGAGGTGACGATGCGCCAGTCGCCCAGGCCGACAGGCCTCATAACCGGCGATACAAACCCGGCGATCGCCGCAAGAATGCTCTGGTGCGAATCCGTCACCAGGTTGAACCGGAAATCAAAGCTTTGCAGGAACCATACCACAATCGTCGCGATCAGGATTACTGAAAAAGCGCGGTGCAGGAAATCCTTCGCCTTCTCCCACAGAAGCAGCCACACGTTTTTGGGGCTTGGCAGCCGGTAGTTCGGCAGTTCCATCACGAACGGCACGGCTTCGCCCTTAAACAGCGTCTTCCGGTAAATCAGCGCCACCAGCACACCGGCCACAATGCCCAGCAGATAGAGCCCGGTAATCATCAGCCAGCTGTGCTTCGGAAAGAACGCGCTGACGAAGAAGCTGTAGATCGGCAGTTTCGCGGTGCAGGACATAAACGGCGTCAGCAGGATCGTCATGCGCCGGTCGCGGTCGCTGGGCAGCGTGCGGGTCGACATGACGGCGGGCACCGTGCAGCCGAAGCCGATCAGCATCGGCACGATGCTCCGGCCGGACAGCCCGATGCGGCGGAGCATCTTGTCCATGAAGAAGGCCACGCGGGCAATGTAGCCGCTGTCCTCCAGCAGCGAGAGGAAAAAGAACAGCGTCACGATCAGCGGCAGGAAGCTGAGTACGCTTCCTACGCCCTCAAAGATACCGTTCAGCACCAGGCTCTGGATGGTTTCGTTGACCTGCCCGGCCTGCATCGCCTTTTCCGCCAGCCCGCCCAGCGCTTCTATTCCTCCGGCAAGCAGATCCTGAAAGAACGGACCCACCAGGAAGAACGTCAGGAAGAACACCAGCGCCATAATGCCCACGAACAGCGGAATGGCCGTGTATTTTCCGGTCAGCAGCCTGTCGATCTTCTGGCTGCGCAAATGCTCCTTGCTCACCCGCGGGTGGATGACGCAGGCGCGCGACACCTTTCCGATGTACTCAAAGCGCATGTCCGCCATGGCTGCGCTGCGGTCCATGCCCCGCTCCTTTTCCATCTGCAGGACGATATGATCCAGCATTTCCCGTTCGTTCTGGTCCAGATCCAGCTGCTCCAGAATCAGGCTGTCGCCCTCAAGCAGCTTGCCGGCTGCGAAGCGGACCGGAAGGCCGGTGCGCACCGCGTGGTCCTCGATCAGATGCGTGACCGCGTGCAACGCCCTGTGCACCGCGCCGCCGTGGTCCTCCGCGCTGCAGAAATCCTGACGGAGCGGCTTCTCCTGGTATTTGGCGATGTGGACCGCGTGACGGACCAGTTCATCCACGCCTTCGTTTTTCGCGGCGGAGATGGGCACCACGGGCACGCCCAGCATGGCTTCCATCGCGTTGATGTCCACCGTGCCCCCGTTGCCCCGCATCTCGTCCATCATATTCAGCGCGACCACCATCGGCACGCCCATTTCCAGCAGCTGCATGGTGAGATACAGGTTGCGCTCGATATTTGTGGCGTCCACGATGTTGATGATCGCTTTGGGCTTGTCGTTCAGAACGAAATTCCGGGATACCAGTTCCTCGCTGGAATAAGGGGACATCGAATAGATGCCCGGCAGGTCCGTAATCAGCGTATCGCTGTGGCCGCGAATGACGCCGTCCTTCCGGTCGACCGTCACGCCGGGAAAATTGCCCACATGCTGGCTGGATCCGGTCAGCTGGTTAAACAGGGTCGTCTTGCCACTGTTCTGGTTTCCCACCAGCGCGAAGGTCAGCGTGGTGCCGTCCGGCAGCGGATCGCCGCTGCCCTTCGGATGGAACTTCCCTTCTTCGCCGAGCCCGGGATGGCTGTGTTTTTTGCGCCGCGCCGGCCTGGCGCCCTCCAGGGCCGGCTCCGCCGGCGTAACGGTGATCTTCTCCGCGTCTGCCACCCGCAGCGTCAGCTCGTAACCGTGCAGCCGAAACTCCATCGGATCCCCCATCGGAGCCAGCTTGACCAGCATAATCTCCGCGCCGGGAATGACCCCCATATCAAGAAAGTGCTGCCGCAGCGCGCCTTCCCCGCCCACCTGACCGATCCGGGCAGACTGACCGGTTTTCAACTCATTCAGCTTCATTTGCCTGATGCTCCTGTTCTCTCGATCCTGCCCGGCCCGCACGGATTCCGGGCGCGGAACCGGCAGAAATTCCAATGATATTGTAATCCTGCAGCTGCCGGTCTGGCAAGACCGCATATGTTATTTCATAACGAATATGCTGCCCTCCGCTCGGAGCTCCCGGCAGCGGGACCCCCTGCACCGTCCGGTGCCGCTGCTGCGCCCGGCGAAGACATCAAACTTTACATTCCGCCTGTTTCTTTTCGTCTTGACAACGCGGGCGAAACCCGTATAATGTTCACAACACCTTTGACGGAGGACACGAGGCACGTGAAACGGATCGCCTTCTTTCAAACCCTGTATTATTGCTTTATCGAAGCGCTCGATAAAGTGTTTTGCTGTGCCTGATCGTCAAAGGGAAACGGAACGCCGTCGGCTCCGCAGTGAAAACACTGCGGAGCCGTTTTCACAAAGGAGGAACAGCCCATGATCATCCTGCTCAAGGAGAACGCGAACCCCAAACAGGTGGAAAACCTGACGAAGTTCCTGAAGAACAAAGGCTTCGATCTGCATATGTCCCAAGGCACGGAACACACCATCATCGGCCTGATCGGCGATACCTCGACAGTGGATATCGACCTGATCTCGTCTCTGGATGTGGTGGAAGCCGTCCGGCGCATTCAGGAGCCCTATAAAAACGCCAACCGGAAGTTCCACGCGGCGGATACGGTGGTGGACGTTGCCGGCGCAAAAATCGGCGGCGGGCATTTCATGATGATCGCCGGGCCGTGTTCGGTGGAAAACAGGGATCAGATTATCGGCGTGGCCGAATCGGTGAAGGCCTCCGGCGCAAACGTGCTGCGCGGAGGCGCCTTTAAGCCCCGCACTTCTCCGTACGCGTTCCAGGGACTGCATGAGGAAGGACTGCGGCTGCTCAGCGAAGCCAAAAAGGTGACCGGACTTCCGATCATCACCGAACTGATGGACATCAACCATCTCCCCCTGTTCGGGGATGTGGATATCATCCAGGTGGGCGCCCGGAACATGCAGAATTTTGAACTGCTCAAGGAACTGGGGCAGATCCGCAAGCCGGTCCTGCTCAAGCGCGGCATGGCCAATACGCTGCAGGAGCTCCTGATGAGCGCCGAATACATCATGGCCGGCGGAAACGAGAACGTGATCCTGTGCGAGCGCGGCATTCGAACCTTCGAAACCGCGACCCGCAACACGCTGGATCTCTCCGCCGTGGCAGTGCTGAGAAAGCAGACCCACCTGCCGATCGTGGTGGATCCCAGCCATGCCACCGGTATCAACGAATACGTGCCGCCGATGGCCCTCGCCGCGGCGGCTGCCGGTGCGGACGGGCTGATCATCGAAGTGCACAACGATCCCCCGCATGCCCTATGCGACGGCAAGCAGTCATTGACTCCGGAGCAGTTTGACAGCCTGGCGAAGGCGGTTCGCGCGATCCTGCCCTTCGCCGCAAAGGAGCTGGTGTGGGAATGAACATCGGCATCATCGGACTGGGCCTGATCGGCGGTTCCCTTGCCAAGAGCATCAAGCGTCATTCCGGACACGACGTGTGGGGCTTCGATATCGACCCGGAAGCAGTCACAAAAGCGCTGATGAGCGGCGCCATCGACGAAGAGCTGACGGACGATATGCTGCCCCGCGCCGACGTCGTGCTGGTGGCGCTATACCCGTCGCTGTGCGTCGATTACATACTCTCCCACGCCGGCCGTTTCGGCAGCGGCGCGCTGGTGGTGGACTGCGCCGGCGTGAAGCGCGCCGTGTGTCCGGAGCTCTTCGCGGAGGCGAAAAAGCGCTCCTGGACCTATATCGGCGGGCATCCGATGGCCGGGCGCGAGTTCTCCGGTTTCGACTATGCCCGGGGCAGCCTGTTCGAGCGGGCTTCGATGATCCTTGCGCCGGACCCGGACACCCCGGTCGAAACGCTGGAACGGGCAAAGCTGTTCTTTCTGTCCATCGGGTTTCAGTCGGTGCGGATCACCACGCCTGACGAACACGACGACATGATTTCCTATACCTCCCAGCTGGCGCACATCGTGTCCGGCGCGTATGTAAAGAATCCGCTGTCCGCCCGGCACAAAGGCTTTTCCGCCGGAAGCTTTCTGGATATGACCCGCGTGGCCAGGCTGAACGAAACCATGTGGACCGAGCTGTTTCTGGACAACGCGGATCTTCTGGTGCCCCAGATCGACGATCTGGTCTTCCGCCTTTCCCAGTACCGGGACGCTCTCGCCGCCCGGGATGCGGATCGGCTCAAAAGCATTCTGCGGGAAGGAAGAGAAATGAAAGAAGCGCTGGACGAGCCGAAAACCGGGCGCAGGCAAAGCGACAAATGAGAGCCGCTTCAGGGCGAACCCGCTGCGGCAGGCGGATGCCTTACCGCGGGATCCGTCCCGAAAGCAGGCGAAAGCGCGGTCTCCCCTGAAGCAGCGCGCACCGGCATCCGTTTCGCGATCGGAAGGGTCCCGTCCGCCGGTCCGACGGATCGCGGGAAGGCCGGCATTCACGAATGAAGGAGAAGAAACCGGACATGCGCACACGCGGGCACGACACTTTGCAAAAACTCTATATCGAGCCGTCCTCAAAGTGCAACCTGAACTGCGCCATGTGTTTCAGGAACGGGTGGATCGGGGAACAGCAGGGATTCATGGAGGACGCTGTTTTCGATCGGATCCTCGCGTCGCTGCGGGCGATGCCGCCCGTTCGCGTGCTGTTCGGCGGCATGGGCGAGCCGCTTCTTCATCCCCGCCTGCCGCAGTGGATCGCCGGCCTGCACGAAGCTTCCTGCCGGACGGAGCTGATCACCAACGGAACACTGCTCGATCCGGCGCTGAGCCTGGAGCTGCTGCGCTGCGGGCTCGACAGGGTATGGGTTTCCATGGAAGGCTTTTCCCGGGAAGCCTGCGGGCGCGACCGCAGAGGAAGCACCCTGAACGGATTGACTGCCAATCTCGAGGGCTACAATCGGGCAAGGGAGCGCTGCGGAAGAGGGGAACTTGGCATAGCCTTCGTCATGCTGCCGGAGAACATGACGGAACTGAATCGCATCAACGCGTTTGCCGACCGGTACGGAGCGGACGCGCTCAACATCAGCCATGCGATCCCCGCAGGACCGGTCAGCAGGGAGGAGGCCCTGTTCCGGGACAGGTACCCCGTCGGGGAAATGGCGCGCTGGCGCAGCGATTTTTCGCCGCCAAAGGCCGATTATTGCCGCTTTGTATCGGAAGGCAACTGCTTTGTCCGCTGGGACGGGGACGTCGCGCCGTGCATGCAGCTGCTGCATGAGTGCAGCACTTACCTGTTCGAAGAGAAGCGGCGCGTTCACCGGCGCAGCTTCGGCAGCATCCGGCACAGCAGCCTGCGGGAAATCTGGGAGTCCGAAGAATACTCGCTGTTCAGAGCGAGGGTAAAGGCATTCGATTTCCCCTCCTGCATTCATTGCGACGGCTGCGACGACCGCCTTTCCAACATGACCGACTGCGCCTTCAATCCGTTCCCGACCTGCGGCGCGTGCCTGTGGGCACAGGGAATCATCTTCTGTCCGTAGACGGGCTCTCCCTCTCTTCCTCCTCGTCGTCGGAGCCGTCAAACCGCAGGTTGTGGCGCTCGCAGAATTCCCTCGGCGTCATACCGGTATAACGCTTGAAAATCCGGAAAAAGTAAGTATAGGCTTCGAATCCGCAGCGCGCGGCGACGGTCTTGACGTTCGGCTGGTCGATGGCGAACATCGCTTCGGCGCGCTCGATCCGGAAGCGGTTGATGTATTCGGAGATGCCCATGCCCACCTCGGCCTTGAAGCACCGGCTGAGATGTGACGGGCTGACGTGGATTGTCTCCGCGACGACGTTCAGCGACAGGGTCGGCATCGCGTAGTTTCTGCGAATGACGTCCAGCGCTTCCTGGACAAATCCCTGGTACGCTTCGGCCCGGTTTGCGCGCGCTTGCCCGTACAATCCGGAAAACAATTCGGTGACGTATGTCTGCATCTCCGCCGGGGAGCAGTCCGTGTCCGGCAGCTCCCAAAAGCTCAGGCCGGCATTCGGAACCTCGCCTTTCAGATCGAGCAATACAAGGTACAGCGCCATCGTAAGCTGCGCGTAATGCAGCTGCCGGTAGCCCAGCCTCCTGCCGTCCTCATAGTAACGCGCGATACAGCGCCGCGTATCCTCGACGCCGGGGGCCTTCAGGCTGCGCCGCAATGCGCTGAGCGCGCGCGAGCGAACCGCGCCGAAATCGATCGGGACAGGGTTTTCCTCCTCCGCTGCGGGACGGATGCCGGCGGTGCGCAGCATTTCCAGATACCCCTGATGAATATCCCGCACGTCCCGCACGATCGGCGACGCACAGCTCGAGCAATCCACATTGAAATACATTTTCATCATGCTTTCAACCTGGCTGATGTACATTCCCCGAATGCGCTCCAGCATGCGCGGATCCTTCAGTATGCTGCCGCCGAGAATCGTATAAAAGCAGGCGTCGCTTTCGCTGTGAAAAACCGCCCCGTCCGCCAGATGCTCCAGCATATTGCGCATCATTGAGCATATGGAGCGCAGGATGTATTTGAGCTTGCTCATCTCCTGATATTTTCTGCGAAAGCCCTCATAGTCCCGAAGACTCGTGCGCACGATCAGCAGGTTTTCGGAAAGATGCGGAAGTCCCATCGAATCCCACAGCCGGTAATCCCCGTGATCCTGAACATACACTCCTTCCAGCAGCGCCGACAGGAACGCGCCCGTGCGCTGGTCATCCGAGCCGGAGCCGTTCGAATCCCGCGCGGGAACGGTTTCTCCGTTTTCGCCGCGCCGGCGGAGAAAATCCGACAGAATGCGCTGCATTTCCTGCCGGTTGAGACAGTGCTTCAGAACATAATCGCACGCGCCGAGCCGGAAGCTCTCCTTGACAAAATCGAAATCGTCATAATTGCTCAGCGCGACGCACTGCACGCCGGGGAAGTTCGACGCAATATAACCGATCAGTTCCGGCCCGTTCATTCCCGGCATGCACATATCGACAAACACGAGGTCTATCTGCCGCCTGTGCAGGATTTCAATCGCGGCGCTGCCGCTTCCGGCGCACGCGTCAAAGGAAAACCCGCTGGCCGCCCAGTCGAAGTTTCCCTCAAATACGGAAGCAAAAAAGGCGTCGTCATCGACGATCATGATCTTATACACGGGATCCCTCCTTCAGCTGACCTGGGAGGCGGATGGTCACGCGGGTGAATCTGCCCATCTCGCTTTCGACGGTGAGCCCGTACGCCGCGCCGTAAGCCAGGCGCAGGCGCTGGTCGATGTTTTTGAGCCCTATGCTGCTTCCGCGGGTGATTTCCGAGCGGGAGGCGTCATCCCGGGGCAGCAGCCCGGGCAGCTTCTCCGCCGGAATGCCGCAGCCGTCGTCTTCGATTGAAATGCACAGCGCGGCGCCGTCCCGGTACGCGCGCAGACGAATGTTCAGGAACACGGTCTTTTCGTCCATCCCGTGCTGCAGCGCGTTTTCCAGAAGCGGCTGCAGCACCGAACGCGGAACAAAGGTCGTTTCCGGGATTTCGATGTCGTAGGAAACCTGAAAACGATTGAAATAGCGGTACTGCATGATCAGCGTATAATCCCTGAGGAACCCCAGTTCCGCGGAAAGCGGCGCTTCGAATTCGTCGCTGCGCAGCATATTCTGCATCAGCCGGCTGAGCGCCTTGCAGAAGGCACGGATGTTGTCCGCGCCCTGCAGCTCGGCCAGCAGCGTCACGGAATTCAGCGCGTTCATCAGAAAATGCGGGTTCATCTGCGCGTGAAGCGCCTGAAGCTGAAGCCGGTACTTATCCTTTTCATTTTCGCGAACCGTAGAAAACATGTGATCCAGCAGCTGAATGGTATAGTTCAGCGATTCCTGTATGGTCGCCAGCTCGTCCCGGAAGGATTCGATCGGTTCCTGGGTAAAATCGCCGGTCTCCACGCGGTGCAGCGTAACCAGAATCTGGCGCATCGGCTTGTCCAGGCTGTGGGCAATGCTCCTGGCCACGTAAGCGTGAATCAATGAGATTGCGAGGATCAGGATCAGCAGCGACAGCACGATCAGCGCAACGCCTCTGAGGATCGTCCGGAAGGAGACCGCGGAGACCACATGCCAGTTCAGCACCGGAATGGCGCGGACAGAGCACAGAGCCGGCAACGGGCCGAGCCCGGAGAGAAACGCAAAGAAGCTGCTCTCCCCTTTCCCGATGTGACGGCTGATCTCCTTCAGATCCCCATCCTGATCCATGGAACCGGCAATAAACGCCTTCCCCGCTTCGACCACGCAGCGGTGCTCCAATGAACCGGCGTCCGTGATTCCGAACAGCTTATCCTTGTTGAGATAAACCAGGATATATCCGATGCCGAAATAGTTCCGCGTATCGGTCACGCGCTTCAAATAGACGATGCCGCTGCGGTTGACCGGGCGGTTCGAACTCGCGTAGTCCTGCGGATTCACGATCACGGTGTTGGCGTTGGAAGAAAGAGAGTTGTTCGCAAGCCCGATATAATCGAACTCATCGATGCTGAAATCGTCATGCGGGCCCCGGTAGACCTGCACGGTGCGGTGATTCCGGGAAATCATCACCACGTCCGTCACGGAATCGATCATGTGCAGCTGTTCCACGACCAGGCGGGTCACCTCGTCCGCCGCGGCGTAGCGTTCGTATTCGGACATGGCGGCATAGTTGGAGAGAAGCGACTGGGTCCGGTCGTTCTGCGAAATGGTGATGATGCGGTCATCCAGATAATACAGGGAATTGGTGATGCTGTCGGAATAGGAGGCAAGGGATTCATCCTCAACGGAACGGTAGCGGTCCAGGGTCTGCGTGATGTAAATGCTGGAAAACACCGCGGTCAGCAGGACGAGAGAAACCGCCGCCACAATGAGATTGCTGCGGTAGACGCGCCGGTAGATATTCATGTTCCGGAAAAAGTGATATACCCGCTCCTGCATGACGGCCTCTCATTCTCCGGCCCGGAAACACATTGCGCCTGTTATCCGGGCCCTTTCCTGCGCGCTTTTCAGACGCGGCTGAAAAGCGGATTCATCGCGTTCGCCATTCATTATAATACAAAACCCAGCAAAAGAAAAGCTTGCAAATCCGCCCGCCGGATCCTATAATGAAGAAGCAGGCGGCACTCGCATTCGACGCATGCCCCGCGGACGGCTTCTGCCGGAAAGGAGCAACATGTTCCGAAAACTGTTTTGCGCGATCGTCGCGCTGGCGCTGCTGAACGGCTGCTGCACGGCAGAGGACGTCACGGCGCTGGCCTTCTGGACCGATTCCTCCGAGCGGGCGGAGGAAATGCGCTCCGCGGCGGCGCTGTGGAACGAGGCGCACCCGGATCAGGCGCTGAGTATTTCCGCGACGGTGTTCCAATCGGATATCATCGACGACAAAATGTGGACGGCTCTTCACAGCGGGGTGCTGATGCCCGGCATGCAGCAGCCGGATATCGCGGATATCGATTACGCGCACTTTTCCCGCTATGTCAATCCCCAGATCTGGCTGCTGTGTCCGCTGAACCGCTGGATCGGGGCGCAGCCCGGAACCGCTTACGCCGCGTTTACCTACGGCGGCATCTGCATGGGAATTCCCACGGGCTCGGGTGAAATGAGCGCGATTTACAACGCCAAGGCGCTGGAATCGGCAGGAATCGACGCGGAATCCATTCGCACATGGGAGGATTTTCTTGCCGCCGGACGGCTGTACCACCGTGAAACCGGCTGCGCCTTTCTGGCTGTGGACATGGACAGCTATCTGGTGTTCCTGACGCTCTACCAGCAGCTCGCCGCCGAAGACGGCGCGGAAACCGGCCTATATTCCCGAACCCTCGCTTTTCTGACCTCCCTGTTCGACGCCAACATCGCCTGCATCATGCCGGGAGGCAGATCGGACAGCCGCTCCTTCCGCGAGGCCTTCGCGAGCGGCACAGCCGCGTGCACGTTCCTGCGGCGCGGGAGGCCGGCGGGCTGGACGGGCAGGTATGCCCCCTTCCCGCGATGAACGGCGAGGCAGGCGTATGGATTCCCGGACGCGCCCTGTGCGTCACGACCTTTTGCGAGAATATCGACCTGGCGGCCGCGTTTATCGAATTCGCCGCGGGCACCGTTAAGGAGCCTGCCCCCGGGGTGTTCTTTCCGGGAAACACCGAAAAGACCCTCGGTTTCATCGAGGGATACAAGCTGGATCTTGCCAAGATGATTCTTCAGTGAACCTTCGGCTGTTCCCGATGGGACAGCCGTTTTCGCGCGCTTTTGAGCCGCGTTTCCCCCGCCGCGGGGCAGCGCCGGTATTATTTGACAAAATAAGATAGCTTTCAAAAAAAGTTGCAGTGGACAACCCTCCGAGAATGCGTTAAAGTAAATACAGTAAAATTAACAAAGGAGGGTTTTCCATGAAGAAACGGTTTGCACTGATCCTTGCCCTGTGCCTGCTCGCGGTGAGCGTGGCCGGCATCGCCGAAGATCTCGACTACAACTTCACGGTCGGCTTCTCTTCGCTGGGCAACTACAACGCGTTCTGGGTAACCGCCAACGAGAGTCTCGTAAAAGCGGCTGAGGAAATGGGCGTCGAGCTGCACTGGACCATCGACGACCGCGACGCGTCCAAGATGAAAACAGCCATTGACACGTTTGTCATGCAGGGCGTGGACATCATCGTGGACGGCACCGTGCTGACCGAGACCGGCACCGCCATCGCCGCGGAACTGGCGAAGGAAGGCATTCCGATGCTTTCCATCGACTGCCTGTACGAAGGCGCGTACTTCTTCGGCATCAACAACGCGGAAGTCGGCAGGACGATCGGCCGCTTCACCCAGGAGTGGCTGGAAGCCAACTGGGACGGCAAGCTGGACGCCGTGCAGGTGCTGTTCAACGAAGCGAACGGCGAGGAGAACAAACTGCGCTGCTCCAAGGACGCGGATCTTCTGATCGAGGCGGGCATCGTGGATGAAGCCAACGTGGTTTACACCAACATCAACTCCTCCGGCGCCACGGTAACCGACGTTTCCTATGTGCGTTCCCTGGTTGTCGACTATCTGACAGCCCATCCCGACGATCATCACATCCTGATCATCGCCCAGACCGATGACCAGGGCACCGCTGCCAACTCCGCCGTTCTGTCTTCCGATCGCGTGGACGACGTCATCATCACGTCCATCAATGCCGATGCCGCGGTCATCGCGATGCTCCAGGAAAAGAGCGGTTCCATCATCGGCACCTTCAACGCGAATCCCGCCGGCTACGGCCCGCAGGTCATCGAAGCGTGCGCCAAAATCCTGGCTGCGAAGAAATCCGGTGAAGAGATTCCCACCGTGTTCAACAACGCCGGCCTGGTCGTAAGCCGCGAGAATGTCTGGGACTACTATCCCGAGAAGGTCGAAGGCTGATCGGTCAATCTCTCAGCATTCCAGCGGGGCCGTCCCTGGGTTACGGGGCGGCCCCGCAAATCAGGAGGGATCAACGAATGGAAGCAGCCCTGAGAATGGATCAAATCTACAAGGCCTTCCCCGGCGTCGTCGCGGTCAACAAGGTTGACATCGAGGTCAACCCCGGCGAAACCGTCGCGCTGATCGGCGAAAACGGCGCGGGCAAGAGCACCCTCATCAAAATCCTCTCCGGCGCTTACAAATGCGATTCTGGAAAGATTTATATCGAAGGCCGCGAAATATCGGACTACACGCCCAAGCAGGCGATCGACCTCGGCATCTCGGTCATCTACCAGGAACTCAACTACCTGAACTATATGACGGTTGCGGAAAACATCCTGCTCAACGAGTTTCCCCGCCGGAAGAACGCCCGCTTTCTGATCGACAAAAAGGCGATGTTTGCCCGCTCCCTGGAGATTCAGCGTCAGGTCGGCATCGACTATATCGATCCTGCCTCGCCGATGAGCCGGCTGACGGTCGGCGAAAAGCAGCTGGTGGAAATCGCCAAGGCCTACGCCCGCGATCTGAAGGTTCTGGTGCTGGATGAACCCACCAGCGCGCTGAACGACCGCGAATGCGAAAAGCTCTTCCAGCTGATGGACAGGCTGCGCGCAGAAGGCAAAGCCATTATATACATCTCCCATAAACTGGACGAAGTGCTGCGCGTGGCGGATCGCGTCGTCGTGATGCGCGACGGCAAGCGGGTCGGCAGCATGCCGATTGCCGAGGCCACGAAGGACGAAATGATCCGTCTGATGGTCGGGCGGGAAATCGGCGAGATGTATCCGATACACAGCCGCGAATTCGGCGATACGCTGCTGGAAGTGGAAGGCATGAGCAACGGCATGCTGAAGAACGTGTCCTTCCGCCTGCGCCGCAGCGAAATCATCGGTTTCTTCGGGCTGATGGGATCGGGGTGCGACGAGATCGTGCGAGCCCTCTTCGGCGCCATGCCCGCGGAAAAAACCGTGCGCGTCAACGGAAAACCGGTCGGCATCCGCTGTACGGCGGACGCGATGCGGCAGGGGATGGCCTATGTGCCCGCCGAGCGCAAGAGCGAAGGGCTGATTCTGATGCACTCGGTAAAGCGCAACGCGACGCTTCTGAGACTTCGGCAGCTGCAGAAGGGTATCGGCTTTGACAAGCGGGCAGAAGAAAGCCTGACCGGCGAATGGATCGACCGCCTGCGCATCAAAACCCCTTCGACCGAAACCGTGGTGGAATCGCTGTCCGGCGGAAACCAGCAGAAGGTCGTGCTCGCGAAATGGATGATGAACCAGCCGGAAATCCTGATCCTGAACGACCCGACCCGCGGAATCGACGTCGGCGCAAAAGCCGAAATCTACCAGCTGATCGAGAACTTCTGCAACCAGGGGCTCGGCGTCATCATCGTTTCCCCCGAAATGGCCGAGGTCATGTCGGTGGCGGACCGCATTTACGTGGTGTACCAGGGCGCGATCACCGGCGAGTTCACCCGGGAGGAAGCGACCCAGGAACTGATCATGCAAAAAGCGATAGGAGAATAGGTTATGAGCGAAAAGAAGAACGGCTTTACCGGGAAGAGCAGGATGAGGCGATTCCTCAGCGGGCACGCTTCAGAAATCAGTATCGCCACCGCGCTGCTGATCATCTGCGTTGTCCTGTCTTTCTGCTCGCCTTATTTTCTGCAGATCCGAAACCTGAAGAACATTCTGTCCTATGTATCCATCGCCGGCGTCATGTCCGCGGGCTTGACCGTGGTTATGCTGATGGGCTGCATGGACCTGTCGCAATACGCCGTCATGGCCATGATCGGCATGTTCATCGCTTCCATGATGAAGCAGGGTCTGCATCCGCTGCTGGCGATCGTGATCGCGCTGCTGATGGGAGCGGCAGCCGGCGGGGTCAACGCGTTCACTGTGACAAAGATGCACATCGTACCGATCATCGCGACGATCGGCATGCAGCTGATCTGCCGCTCGATCGCGTACCTGTCCACCGGCGGCATCTACATCATGGTGGATAACGACATCTTTTACAACATCGGATACAAGGAGATCGCGGGACTCCCCTATCTGGTCTGGGCGCTGCTGATTACGAACTTCGGGCTGGCGTTCGTGCTGTCCAACACGGCCTTCGGGCGCAAGGTGTTCGCGGTGGGCGGAAACGCTCAGGCGTGCCGTCTCTCGGGCATCTCGGTCGAGAAGATGCGCCTGGCAGGCTACCTGATTTCCGGCATTACCGCCGGACTGGCCGCGGTGCTGTGCACCACCCAGGTGTCCGCAGCGTACCCGACCGCCGGCAACGGACAGGAAATGGACTGCACCGCCGCGGTGTTCCTCGGCGGCCTGGCGGTCGGCGGCGGCAAGGGCTCCATCATCGGCACCTTCATCGGCGTGACCCTGATTGCCGTGCTGCTCAACGGCATGACGCTGCTCAGCATCAACGCCTATTACCAGGTGCTGCTCAAGGGCCTCGTGCTGATATTTGCCGTGTACATCGACCAGGTGCGACAGCTGCGCAGCGCAAAGAAGGTACAGGCAGGATGAACCTGATTGTCGGCTACCAGGCCCGGCCGGATGACCGGCTGATCCGGGCCGTTCTGGATCACAGAGACGCGATCGGAGAGGTGTATTTCGCCTGGCCGGGCATCGCCAACGGAAGGAGCACCGTTCCGCCCGAAACAGGCCTGACCGAATGGGAACAGATCGGGCGGCAGCTTTCCGACCTGGAGCGGCTGAACGAAGCCGGGTTCCGTTTCAACCTCCTGCTCAACGGCAATTGCTATGGGCCGGAGAGCCTGTCCCGCAGCCTGCATTCCCGGATCGGCGATCTCGTGGACTGGCTCGGGGAACGGATCTCCCTCTGCTCCGTCACCACCGCCTCGCCGGTCGTCGCGCGGTTCATCAAAACCAACTTTCCCGGGCTCGAGGTGCGCGCTTCCGTCAACATGGAAATCGGCACCCGCGAGGGAATCGAATACCTTGCGGACGTGATGGACGGCTATTACGTGAAGCGCGAAATGAACCGTTCGATCGATCAGGTTCGCACCTTCGCCGAAGCCTGCAGATCGCTCGGCAAGAAGGTGTATTTGCTGGCGAACAGCGGATGCCTGAACTACTGCAGCGCAAGAACCTTCCATGACAACCTGGTCAGCCACGAGGCGGAGCTGGTGAAAATGGACAACGCCTTTGATTTCAACGGGGTCTGCAGGGCATTTCTTGCCCGGGAGGGCACGGCGCGCCGGATCCTGCAGCTGTCGAACTGGATCCTGCCGCGGGATCTCGCGCGTTATGAGGGAATCGTTGACGGCTTCAAGCTGGCGACGCGGGTATCCCGCCATCCGGAGATGATCGTCCGCGCGTACGCGACAGGTCAGTTTTCCGGCAATCTTCTGGAGCTGACGGAGCCGGATTTTTCCGGGCTTTTCCGGCCCGGCATCCTGAGCGCGTCCCGGATGCCGGAGGACTTCTTCGAGGTGACCTCCTGCTGCGGGCGCGACTGTACGCGCTGTGATTACTGTCTTCGGGCGTACGACGCCGCACGGGAAACACTCGCGGACGACGTGCTCGTTTGAACCCTGCTCCGGCGGAACGGTTCTTTGGGACCGGTCACCTGCACAGGCGTTCCGATTTCGATGGGCAGCGGCAGGGCCCGGCCCCGCAGGGTTGCCGGAAACAACTACTAAGGAAGGGATTCTATGCTTACGAGTCAGAAAATCAAGGAAACCGCTCTGGCGGCCGGAGCCGACCTGTGCGGCATCGGGCCGATGAGCCGGTTTGAAGGCGCGCCGGTCGAGATGGATCCGCGTTACCTGTTTCCGGAAGCGAAAAGCTGTATCGCGTTCGCGTTCCGGATTCCGCGGGGCGTACAGCGCGGCATCGAGCAGGGTACCCAGTTTTATCAGTATCCCTCCATGGCTTACGGCGGCATCAACGAGATTTTCGCCCCCAGCGTTCTGTACCACGTGGGAAAGCTGATCGAGGACGAGGGCTTCGAGGCCTTCCTTTACCGAAATACCGGCGCCCGCGGCTCCGTTTCCGATATGGACGGCGCGCCCGGCAACACGATCTCGCCCGAGGAACAGATCAACAACAACGAGCACGACAAGAACAAAACGGCGCACCACCGCACGGTGCAGTTCACCCGCGCCACGCGGCCGGAAAACACCGCGCCGGATCTGCAGTTTCACTTCCGCCTGGCGGCCGTCATCTGCGGGCTGGGGGAAATCGGCTGGAGCAAGATGTTCCTGTCCCCGGAATTCGGCCCGCTGCAGCGCCTCGCCTTCATTTTCACCGACGCGGAACTCGAATACGACGAGATGTATTCCGGCAAGCCTCTCTGCCGCCGGTGCGGGGCCTGCGTGCGGGAATGCCCTGGCCACCTGATTCCCAAGCTGGGCGATGAATCCCGCACAGTACGGATCAATATCGCGGGAAAGACCATCGAATGGGGCGATACCGATTTCTGGAAGTGCTACGCCTACTACACGCATACCGGCCGCTATTACAACCCGTTCGTCCCCAAGGCCGTCTGGGATGAAAACAAAAACGGCGATCTGGATCTGTTCGAAGGCGTGACCGACAAAGCGGACGAGAAGACGGTGGTGCGCGCTTATACGGCGCTGGAAAACTACTTCCCGACCTGGGTGGGCTACAATATGGCCAAGTGCGGCGGATGCATTCGCGGCTGCGTAAGCGCGCTGGAAAGAAAAGGCGGCTGCATGGAAACCCGCTTCAAAAAGCCGCTGCGCACAGGCAAGGCCTGGAAAATGGACAGATAGGGCTCATCTGCCCGGACAAGAGGTGAAAATACAGATATGGCGCTCACCAGTGAATTGATCAAACAGCGGGCGGCGGAACTCGGTGCGGATCTCTGCGGAATCGCGGACATCCGGCATTTCGGAGACTGTCCGCCGCAGCGGGATCCCAGGCAGGTGCTGCCCGACGCGACCTATGTCATCGGTTTCGGCTTCCGGGTGCCCCGGGCGCTGTACGAGCAGATGGCCCGCGGCAAACAGTATTATAACTACACTTCCCTCGGCGTAAAGTACATCGACGAAGAATTCGTGCAGATGTTCCTGCTGCGGATCGCCGCGATGATCGAAAACGAGGGCTACGACGCCTGTGTACAGCGCAACACTTCCAACATACGCATCCAGGGCGACAAGACCCAGAATCCCGAGCTCTTCGACACGTACGAGCTGAAATACGCCGAAGCGGTCGCGCCGGGAAAGCCCGTGCCGGACATCATTCTGGATTTTCCAAAGGCGGCACAGGCCTGCGGGCTGGGAAGCATCAGCATGAAGGGGAACGTTCTGACCCCCCGCTTCGGCCCGCGGGTGCGGTTCGCCTTTATCATCACCGACGCGCCGCTCGAAACGGATCCCCCGTTTGAAGGAAACCTGTGTGACGGGTGCGGAGAATGCGTAAAGGCGTGTCCCGGTCACGCGATCCGCGAGGACGGGACCGTCAACACCTGGAACTGCAGCATCTGCTATCGGGGCGGGTTCCGCGGCAGCCCCTACATGACGGACGACGTGCTCAGGGACGTGCCGGACCGCGACGCGATTCTGGACGGGAAAAAGGAATTCGATGCCGAATCGGCGCGCGCTCTTTACCGGCAGCTGGATTTCCTGCCCTACAGCATCAACGGCTACGTCGGATGCCTGTGCGGCAAAGCGTGCGACACCGCGTGCTACAGGCACCTGGAGCGCATCGGGGCAATTTCCGGCCGGCCGGACCGCGAAGGCGGCTGCGTGCCCGGAGAGGAGTGAAGCACAGTGCAAAATGATCTGAGGGAAAGAATCGTCGCCTGCGCGAAGCGGTTCGAGGCGGATATCGTCTGCTTCGGCGGGATCGGCCGCTTCGGGGGAACGCGCGTGAGGGAAATCTTCCCGGAAACGAAAACCGTGATCTGCCTCGCTTTCCGCGTCCTGCGCGGGGTGTTCCGCGGCATCGAAGAGGGAACCACCTATTACCAGTACTGCACCAACGGCGTGGAAGTCATCGAAGAGACCGTCATGCCCCGCGCGCTTCTGCGGGTTTGCGCGCTGCTGGAGGACGAAGGGTTCCTGGCACTGCCGCAGCGCCGCCACCAGTGCGTGATGGAAGCGGAAGAAGGGCACAATTTCGAAATGCACTACGAGGAAATCTACCACGGCCGAAAGACCGAACCGCAGCTGGAATTCGAGGATGCCGCCGTTCGCTGCGGGCTCGGGGAAAAGAGTTTTTACGGCACCGTGCTCACGCCGCAGTTCGGGCCGATGCAGCGCTGGTGCTTCGTGCTGACCGATGCAGTGCTGGAGGAAACCCCGCTGCCCGAGCCGCGCCTGTGCGACGGCTGCCGTGACTGCGTTCGCGCCTGCCCGGGGCACGCGATCTCCGACTGCGGCGTTCGCAGCGTATGGCAGTGCGGCCCCTATTACCGCGGCGCGCGAATGGCGAAGAACCCGTTCATGCCGCCGGACGCGTTCCCGGATCTCCCGAACCGGAAGGAAATCATGGAGGGGAAGGCGGAACTGACTCCGGAAGAAAGCATCCGCGTGATGGAAGGCTGCATCTATTACCCGCCGATCAAGCAGGGATACGCCTCCTCGATCTGCGGCAAGGCCTGCGACATGGCGTGCTACATGCATTTGGAAAAGCAGGGAAAGCTCAACCGCAGCTTCCATGAGCCGTTCCGCCGGCGCGGGGAATGGTTCCTGGAGATGCCCGAAGAATAAACCTTCGCGGACCCCGTCTTCGGGGTCCGCGTTCGCATCCGATTCCCGGGCCTGTCGGCAGGCGGTTCGGATAAATCTCAAGACCGTTGGGATCGATAGCTCCAAAGCTTTGAAATCCACCGCGGCGGCCTGTGCCGGATTAAGCGTCCGGCTCTCTTCATTTTGCTCGCCCCGCCGCAAGCCCCACCCTCGGGTGGGGCTTTATCAAGGGCATTCGCAGGCCGTCGTATGCGCCAGACGATCCAGAGCTTCGGCGGTTACTTCTTCTTTTTCTTCCTGAAGGCAACGCCCGCCGCGGCGAGCAGCAGCACGACGACCGCGGCGATCGCCGCCGATCCGCTCCTGCCGAATACACTGCCGGCTTCACTCGGCGCTTCCTGCACCGGCTCAGCGCTTTCCCCGGCGTCTTCCAGTTCGATTTCGGTTCCGCTCTCCGCGTCGGCCGGCACGTTCTCCACAGAGCCCTCCTCCAGGCTGAGGCCCTCGCTGAGATCCAGCTCGTTTTCCGGCGCCCCTTCGCCGCTTTCGGCCGGTTCCTCAACCGGTTCGGTTCCGGCTTCTTCCGTCACGGCATTCTCGTCGAACAGCCACAGCGCCGTCGCCGTCACGTCCCCGCTGACCGTAATCGCATCTCCCGCTTTCGCGACAAAGGTTCCATCGTTCCCGCTGATTTCCCAGCTGTCGAACGTGGCGCCTTCGAGCGAATAACCGGCGTCCGGCAGCACGTATAAGCTCCCGCCCGCTGCCTGTACGGGTTCCATCTCCCCGTCCGCGCCGCCGCCGTCGAACGTGACGGTGTACGCCGCCGCGGGTTCGACGGGCTTCTCTTCGGCGGTCTCCTCCTCTGCCTGCTGTTCCGTCTCCGCTTCATGCGCGTCTTCCCTGGGCTGCTCGGACACCGGCGGCTCTTCCGTTTCGGCTGCCGTCTCCGCCTCAGGCTCCGCGCTCTCCGCTTCTTCGGGCTGCTCGAATACCGGCGGCTCTTCCGTTTCGGCTGCCGTCTCCGCTTCGGGCTCCGCGCTCTCCGCTTCTTCGCTTTGTTCTGCCTCAGGTGTGTTCCCGCTCTCCTCGGTTTCTGCTTCGGCTTCTTCCTCCGCCGGCACTGCTACCGCCGTCTGCCATTGCGCGGTCACCACCGTATCCCCTGCCACCGTGATGGCCTCGCCGGGCTGCAGAATTTCCCCGCCGACCAGCCAGCCCGCGAATTCCATGCCTTCCGGTGCGGTGAACCCGTTCGCCGGCAGCGAATAGCTGCCATTCTCATCCGGTTCTGCCGCATCCATCCCGCCTTCGCCGCCGTTCGCGTCGAAGGCGATGAAAACAGGCGCCGCTGCTTTCTGCCACAGCGCGGATACGGTGGTATCGGAGGCGACAGAGATCACATCATTCGGCTGTGCGATCACAGCTTCGGCGTTGCCGACGGTCACTGACCATCCTGAAAAGACCGAATCCTCCGCGGTGAAGCCGCATGCGGGCAGCATATAGGCGCTTCCGGAAGCGAGGGTAACGGAAGCCATGCCTCCATCCGCATTCTCAAGGCCGGATGCAAAGGTGACGGTCGCGGGTACGCCCAGGAAGGCCTCGCCGTCTGTATTGACGCCTACGACATAGTCCGGTTTATCGCTGGAGAAGCCCGCGGCCGCGTCTGTGTCGGAAAGGCCGGAAGCGAACACGCCATTGCTGCCGCCCGCTTTGGTAACGCCGATTTTCGCTCCATCGGTCAGGGGACCGGTCACGCTGATCTTTGACGAGATGACGCTTCCCGAATCGTCGTACAGATAGACGTTATACCCCTTGTTTACATCGTTCCCGGTGAGCGAATTGTCTTTCACCACCGGGCGGCCGGAGACGTTCAGGGTGCCGCCATTGCAGATTCCGCCGCCCTGCTTCTTGGAGACGTTTCCCGTTATCGTGCCGCCGTACAGATTCAGCGTCGCGCTGGTGCCGTCCCGGGAGCCGATATAGATCGCGCCGCCGTTGCTGTCGGCCATATTCCTTGTGATCCTGCCGCTGTTGATCGTGATCGTTCCCGCGTGCGCCGAGATTGCGCCGCCGCTCTTGACGGACGAGTTCATACTGAGCTCGCCGCCGTTCATATTCAGCGTACCGCTGTTATAGATCGCGCCGCCGTCCTTGGTGGTCAAATTGTCCTTTATCGTTACATTCGTCAGATTCAGCGTGCCGTTGTTGATGATCGCGCCGCCGTTTTCGATATTCATTCCGCCCGTGACGGTGCCGCGGCCGATCAATTCCAGCGTGCCTTCGTTGGTGAACACGTTTCCGTCGACCAGTACCTCATTGAGATTGCGGTCGATGGTGTGATTCTGCAATTCGATCACGATATGCTTGCCCGCAGGAATCACGATCGGGACATCATCGGCTGCGGCGGTAACGTCGCGTGACAATTGGATCACAGAGGGCTCTCCGTCGGGCTTTGCGCTGATCTCCTCCTGAAGCGCTTTCCAGTGATAAATTTTCTTGCTTTCGGTGTAGGTCTCGCCGTCAACGGCCACGCTCGCGGTATATTCGGTTTCTGTTGCGGTCTCAATTGCCTCTGTATCGTCGTCTGTGCGGGTGCCTTCCGCGCCGCCGCTGAAACTGCAGGTGCCGCCGCAGTCAAACACAGCGGCCGCGCTGCTGTAATCCGCAGACCAGGTCCAGACCGGCTCCCTGTGCCTGTCGGTGGGCACAAACTGACATTCGTAGTATGCGGCGATGCCGCAAAGGGCGCTGCCGTGCGGGCCGCGGAATACGACGCCGGTGCCCGGATCGAAGGATTCCTCCGGCCCGGATTCATATATGTAATGCGAGTAGGAGATCGACCCGGTCGACGTGGAGGCAAAGGTCTCCAGAGCGGTGCAGCCCTTGAACGCGTCGGTGCCGATATCTTTCAGGCCGCTGCCGATCGTTACGGTCTTCAGCCCGGTGCACCCCTCAAACGCGCTTCTGTAGATGCCGGTAAGGCTGTCGCCTGCCGTCACGCTTGTCAGAGCGGTATTGTCCTTGAATACCTCAGAATCGATCGATACGACCGCTCTGCCGACCATACCGCTTTCGACATAGCCCTCGGGAATCGTATCGGGAATGACGATATCGGCGTCTGTGCCGTTGTATTCGTATATCGTGCACAGATTCGCGTATCCCGGGATCGGGTTGCCCCGGAAGCGGAAATACGGAACGAGAAGCTCTGACGCTGCCGTGCGCTCAAGCGCGCCTCCGTTTTCGACAAAGTCCCAGCCGCAGATCGGGCAGGAATAGTATTCCACATTGCCGTTGATGTAGCTGCCGGCAACGGGGTCATTGGCCGGCGGAACAGCCGCATGATGCGTCGTAGTCGCCACATCGTGCGCGTGGGCCTTCCTCAGCGTTTTGCCGGCCATGGCGGCGAGATCGGTTTCGAAAAGAGTGCCGGTATACTCCCGTTCATAGTCGGTCAGGGCCTGCCCGTCGGCGATTTTGGCGATTCCGTCATCGAAAGCAATGCTGCCCAGGAAGATACGGTCGTCGTCATCGGCACAGCTGAGCGTGAGCAGCCCTTCCTCGATCGTCAGGCTCGCTATGTTTGTGACGCCGGAGGTGATTTCCAGCGAACCGCAGCTCACTTCCCCGGCAACCGTCAGCGAACCGTTCCGGACGCTGAGCGCACTGCCGGCGCTGTTGATCGTATTGACCTCGTATTGCGCGCCGCAAACGTTGAGTTCACTGCCGCTGAAGGAATCGGAAACGAGTTTGCCGGTGCCGTTTGTCTGCCCGTAAATGCTCATCTTGCCGCCGCTGATCCCGCTCTGTACGGTGATCGTCGCGCCGTCAGCGACGATGATGCGCACGTCGCCGTTCAATTCGATATTGCGCGGGAACGATTTGTCGTGATAATAGTTGACGTTCTCTTTCACCACATACCAGGCAGGCTCATCGCCGTCGCTGCCGAGGGGAGTGTAGTAATAAAAACCGCTGCTCGTCAGCCGGTAGTTCTCCTGTTCAAATCCGGTGAGAACCCTTGCCTCGACCGTAAGGGGGCTGCCGTTCTCATCGATACAGCTGACGGACTCGGTCGGGCTCGAGGGGGCAAACCGGGTGAAGATCCCCGTGCGCTCGGCGGGCATCGCAAAGGTATAGGAATCGTTCAGGATGTCGCTTATATGATTGTGCTCATGATAGCTGCTGTCTTCCAAATAGAACATATCGACGCACCCGTTCTCCGCCGGAGAGAAGGTGACGGTGACCGTATCGCCGGTCCTGACGCCGCTGATGGGGAAAGAGCCGTCCGACGATACGGAAACGGGTTCACCGCCGTTGACAGCGACCGTATAGCTGCCGTATCCCGCTCCGGAGAGTACGGCGCGCAGCTCCTGCTCCACCGCCTCAAACTCTGCGGCAACGGCAACCGCGGAGGCCGGCATGGTGAATTCGAAATCCTCGGATACTTCAACGGCCTGCCCTTCCGAATCGGTGACCGTCAGCGATACCAGACGGCAGCCGGCCTCAGGCGTTACCGTCAGGGCGACGGTCTCCCCCATATCCGCTGTTTCGGGAGCTGTGACCGTACCCGGTCCGGTTTGGCTGACTTCGACGGCATAGATGTTGCTCAGGAATACCGCTTTCACGACGGCCGAGGAGCCGGGCATGAGGAACGATCCGTTTGAAACAGTGACCGGATTGCCGCTGTGGTCGGTGACCGTAACGGAGTCCAGACGGCAGCGCGCCTTCGGGGTGGCGGTAAAGGTGATCCCGTCGCCCTCGTGCGCCATCGGCAGGCTGGTCGTGACGGTTCCCAGGGTTTCATCACAGTCGGTAAAGACGGGATACACAGGGGCTGCGTTCTCTTTCTGCTTCACAAAGATATTATAATTGTAGTTGGAGGCCAATCTTCCGTTTTCGTCCAGACTTACCCCCTGGATCTTCATGCTGCTGTCAAGATGGATGCTGCCGGCATAATGATCGCCGTCCCCGGCGCCGATCGGAGGCCAGACAAGGTCTTGATGTGATGCATTGTAACCGCCCGTTATGTTCAGGGAACTGCCGTAAAAAGAGATGTCGTTCATGGTCCCGGAGCCGCTCGCGCCGATCCCGGGAGCGCCGGGCACGTTATCCTTTCCGTTACAGCCGTACGCGGTGATGTTGCCGCCGTTGATGGTTATGACGCCGCTGTCGTGTCCGCAGCTGCCGAGGCCCGGCGCGCCATTGCCGCCTTCCGCAACGATCTTTCCGCCGTTGATCGTCAGATTTCCGGAATCCCCGCTTGTTGCATCGCCGCCGATCCCGGGGCGGTAATCAGTTTTGCCGTTTGCTCGCAGATAGCTCTGCCGCCGCTCTGCCCCCAGATGATCAGGTGCGAACCCGGATTGAGAACGATGCCGGCGTCTGCGGTAAAGTTGTTACAGTCGTCACAGATGATCAGATTCACAGTGCCGTTGACATAAAAGGTATTGTTGCTAAGGCCGCCGTACCTGAACGCGTACCAGCCGTTCGACCAGTTCGTGACATCCTTCGTGACCCGTATGCAGGACCGCATACCCATGTCCTCGCCCGCCGCGTTCACGTAGGCGACGTCGACTCTTCCATCGGCCGCGCCGGCAGCCGGGGCCATTGCGAACACCCCGATCATCATCGTAACGGCCAGCAGGATATTCATTGCCTTTTTCAGATTCCGCATAAGGCGCCTCCTTATTCATCATCGCGTATCGTATGCGAACTGCCTGTCCGCTGCTGAAACGCGGCCGGACAGGCTTGACTTTCATTGTCACTTATTATAACAGACAATGTCCACTGATTGTCCACTAAAACGCCTTGATTCTTCACCATTTGCGGATTTAATGATAAATTAATATTTCAGCCGAAGTCCTGTCTCCCGCACGATCGACTGTGGTCCGTAAGAACCGCGCGGCAGGCGGCCTGAACGGAGGGGCCGTCACCGTGACAGCTGCGGCGACAGGAAGGCCGCATAGATCCGCCGGAGATAAAGGCAGATTCAGCGAGAACCGTTTGCTTGACAATCCTCCCCCGCCTGCGGTAAACTCTTTTGGGGCGCCGCGCAAACCGGCGCCGGCGAAGAAGGAGGATTTAAATTGAAAAGCGTCCGCATCCTGCGGCCGGGCGTGGTTCGGCTGACAGAGGAGGAGATTCCGGTTCCGAAGCAGGGCGAGGCCCTGATCCGGATGCGCCGCGTGGGCATCTGCGGAACGGATCACAACATCTTTCGGGGCGAATTCTCCGAACGGGTGAATTTCCCGCTGCGGCCGGGACACGAATGGTCCGGGGAAATCGCCGCGCTGGGCGAAAACGCTGCCGGTTATTCCGTCGGGGACTGCGTGACCGGCGAGGCGATGGTCGCCTGCGGCAAATGCCCTGACTGCATCCGGGGCGATAAGTACGCGTGCAGGTTCCGGCGCTCGGTGGGAACGGTCAACGCCTGGGACGGCGCGATGTGCGAATACTTCGTGTTTCCCGTTCGCGATCTTCTTCCGCTGGGCGGGAATACCGATCTGGACGCGGCCGCGATGGTGGAACCCGCCTCCAACGCGCTGATGGGGGTAGAGGGCGCCGGGATCCGGGTGGGCAGCACCGTCGCTGTGATGGGCACCGGGCCGATCGGCCTGGCCGCCGTCGCCATCGCGAGGATCTACGGCGCGGCCACAGTCATTTCAGTGGGCCGCAGTGAATACAAGCTGGAGATCGCGCGCGGGCTCGGCGCCACCCATACCGTCAACACCAAAAACGAAGATGCGGCCGAGCGCATTCTCGAAATCACGGGCGGGCTCGGCGTCGACGCGTCGCTGGAAATCTCCGGCGCGGAAACCCTGTTCAGGGCTGCCATCAAATCGACCAGAAAGCAGGGAAGCATCGTCCTGATCGGATTTCACGATCATCCCATCACCCTGAATCTGAACGATCTGATCTTCCCGCTGTTCACCATCAAAGGTGCCGGCGGCGGCTGGGGCGGATACGCGCCGAAGGTTCTTCGCCTGATGGACCGCGGCGTGCTGAATCTGGACGTTCTGATCACGCAGCGCTGCACTCTGGATGAAGCGCCGGGTTGGATTGAAAACCTGAAGACGGACAGCGCGCGCACGGTCAAGGTGATGATCTGCGGATGACGCGACGAACCCGCCGGTTTCTGTCTGCCGGCGGGTTCTTTGATGTGCAGCGCACAGCCGCGGTTGCCCAAATCAATCGTAGCGGGTGTTCACCTGCATGCTCGCAGGGGTGTACTGCATAAATTCCACTTCATTCCCCTCCGGATCCTGCACCCAGGCAGTATAGGATCCGCACGGCGCGATTTCCGGATCGCATATGTAGGGCTTCCGGATGAAGTAACGGTTGGCGGAAGGCCCTTTTGTCAGAAGAACGCCCTTTGCCTCCAGGGCTTTCGCGTGGGCGAACATGTCGGGCACCGTGATCGCGATGTGGCTGCAGCCAGTTCTCCATGCAGGCCTGGCCTTTTTCAGTGTCCCAATCGCAGGGCTGGGAAGCGAGCACGGTGATGCGATCGCCGTAGTTCTCCTGCAGCAGCGCCACGCAGCTGTCAACGCGGACCAGCTGGGCGGTCTGGGCGGCGGAGCCGTACAGCAAGCCGATGTTCAGCTTCAGATCGGGATTGGCGTCGAGCTGCGCAGCCAGATAGCTGAACATGTTCTCGCCCATCACGTTCTCGTCGCCGATCTTCAGGTTCAGAATGCCATCGATGTTCGCGCCGCGAACTTCCATGACCTTCACGCCCTGCTCCAGGCAGGTCTGAACCGCGGGAAAGATGCCCACCGGATCGACGCCCTGAATCACGATCGCCTTCGCGCCCATGGCCAGCATGGTGTCGATATCGGCAAGCTGACGCTGCATGTCGCTCTCAGCCGTCGCGGTGGTGGTTTCGATTCTCGGCGTATTGCCGGCTTCGTTCCAGGCTTCCGCGGCATCGCAGAACGCCTTCATCTGGCGCAGACTGTTCTCATCCGAGTTGTGATTCGCGTAAGCGAACAGCCAGGTCTCACCCTCCGCCATCGCTCCGCACAGCAGCGCCGCCGCCATTGTCAGAGCCAGAACCAGACATACGATCCTCTTCATGTTCTTTCCTCCTTATTTTTACGGCCGCTTACAGGCCGCTGGATACCACCCGAATTTATTACGGTTCGGTGCTTCGGGGCAAAGCGACACGGCAGTTGTATGTGTACTGTCCGGAGCTGGTCAATCCCTTCTTCTTACACGTGTACTTCGGAATGGAAGAGTACGCGCTCGGCCATGATTATCAGATCTTCCTGACCCGCACCTTTGACCGCGGCATGATCTGTCAGGGCCGGTTTGACGGGTTTCTGTTTCCGGTCTACAATTCTTCCGAAGTGATGGACGGAATCCATTTCCTGCGCGATATGAACCTTCCGTTCGTCATATCGGATTTCCAGGATATCCTCCGGAACGATATTCCGACGGTGAGCGTAAACGTGGAGGGCGCCGGCTGGAAAGCGGCCGACCACCTGCTCGAGCTGGGGCACGACGATATCCTGTTCGCGACCGCGACGATCGACCCCAAATGGGTCGGCATACAGCGCTGCTGCGCCAGCCGCGGCCGGCGCGCCTCGCTGTTTCTTTTCAGCAACGGGGAAGGCAAAATCCGCAACTACTTCAATCTGGGCGCCCAGTGCGCGCAGGACATCGCCCGCATGGCAAAGGTTCCCACCGCGATTATCGCGGCGAACGACGAAATCGCCGCCGGTCTGATCAACGGCCTCACGCGGCTCGGCTACCACGTTCCAAACGACATTTCCGTCATCGGGTTCGACGACGCCTATATCGCCGCCTATTCCAATCCGTCGCTGACGACCATTCACTATCCCAAGACGAGAATCGGAATGGAGATGGCCAAAATGCTGATCGGCACCATCACCGGCGCGCCGGTCGATACCTATGTACAGTTCGAAACGGAATTCGTATTGCGCGAGAGCACCGCTTCTCCCCGCAACCCGTAACCGCCGGCGGGCACCGGCTTCCCTCAGGAAAACCGCGGCCTTCCGGCCGAACGCACACGCACCCGGGCAGGGGTCCTGTCCGGGTGCGGCGATTTTCACGGGCAAGAAAACCGCCGTCTCTGCGGCGCCGGAAACCGCCCGCGGGATTTGACTTGTCTGTTGCAGAACATTTAATAGACAGGTTTCGTTTATTACAAATTGCACAAATGCTTGCGCCGTTCCGATTTCGTATGCTATACTTATCCACAAGCTGCGGTATACGTTCGCAGGCAAAGCTTTGTGCCCAATGATCGAATCACGAAAGGAGAAGCAGTATGGAAAACATTGAAAGCACGCTGGAGCTCAGCAACGAGGAATTGGAACTGATTTCAGGCGGCAAGAAGCAGGTATTCGTGAAGACAAGCGAAGGCGCCACGGTGCGCATTCGTCCCGGCCGTGACCAGCAGGTCATCGGCAGGCCGAAGCCCGGAACCCTGCTGTGCTACCTGGGCGAGACGAAAAAGACCAGCGACGGCCTGAGCTGGGCCAAGGTCAACTTCGAAGGATTCGAAGGCTGGGTCTCTTCGAAATTCTCCAAGTTCGCCTGACAGAGGCAAGCATTCTCTGGCGGCGAAGGGAACGAAGATCCAAAGCGCGCGTAACGGGGTTCTCAGCCCGGAAGCGCATATGCGGATCGCAGCATTTCAATGCGCAAAGGAGATGTGAATATGGATATCAACGAGAATCTGGAGAACGCGATTGAACTGAACGAAGAAGAACTCGTGGAAGTCGCGGGTGGAAAATCCGCGGGGCAGAAAGTCGAAGCGACGGGCAGCGCGAACGTCCGGCAAAAGCCGAACCTGAAAGGCGCCATTCTGGGCACTGTGAGCAAAGGCACGAAGCTGAACTTCCGCGGCATTGCAAGCTATGATTCCCGCGGAGTGGCATGGTACAAGGTCGATTTCAAGGGACAAATCGGCTGGATTTCCTCCAAGTATTCGAAGATCGTTTAATCTGAATGCTGAAAACCGCTCTGTCTCGGCACTAAACCGAAACAGAGCGGTTTTGCGCGGATACGGAATCCGGAATCAACGGAATGCGCGGCATCTTTCAGAAAACCAGGCGCTTCCGAAAAACTGGAGAGGTTTTGATGCAGGAGAGACTGTTCAGAAAAAAGAGCATCGAAAGGATATCGTCCCCCGAGCAGCTGAACGATTATATGCAGGTGACCAATCCGGGCATCTGGATGGTTCTTGCCGCCGTGATCATTCTGCTGGCGGGCCTGATCGTTTCATCCGCTCTGGCGACGCTCCAATCCACAATTCCCGCGCAGGGCGAAGTGCTCACAGACGGCAGAAGCATTTCCGTGGAGCTCCCGATTTCCCGGAAAGACGCCATCTCCCCCGGCATGCCGGTGAAGGCGGCAGGCTTGTCCGCGCACGTCGAATACATCTATCAGAACAACGACGTGCTGAACGTAATCGTTCTGCCGGACGACGGGGATGCCTCTCTGCCCGCAGGAATCTACGATGTGGAGATCATTGAAGAAACCATCGCTCCCATCAGCTTTCTGCTGAACTGAGGAAGGGAGTGAGCCGTGTTGCGCAACAGCCGGAATGCCGTAAAATCGCCCGTCAGGAAGGGCGTGGCCAAAGTGCCCGTGGTCATGCAGATGGAAGCGCTGGAATGCGGCGCCGCCTGCCTTGCCATGGTGATGGCGTATTACAGGAAATGGGTGCCGCTTGAACAGGTTCGGCTGGACTGCGGCGTTTCCCGCGACGGTTCCAACGCCAGAAACGTTCTGCGGGCGGCAAAGAATTACGGGTTTGAAACCCACGGCTACCGGATGGAGCTGGAAGCCCTGAAGAAACAGGCCGCCTTTCCCTGCATCATTCACTGGGAATTCGATCATTTTGTCGTCCTGGACGGTTTTCAGGGCGGAAAGGCCGTAATCAACGACCCCGCCCGGGGCATCGTCAAGGTTCCGATGCAGCAGTTCGATCAGTCCTTTACCGGGATTTGCCTGACCTTTCAGCCCGGGGAGGATTTTGTTCCCTCCGGCCGGCGGAAAAGCACGCTGGAGTTCGCCCGCAGGCGCCTGGCGGGAACCGGGCCGGCAGTGGTCTTCGTGGCGCTCACCACGATCATCGCCTATCTGTTCGGTGTCATCAATCCGGTCATGTCCCGGATTTTCTACGACCGTCTTCTGACCGGCCGCAATCCGGAGTGGCTGCAGCCGTTCATTCTGGTCATGTCGGGCCTGTGCGTTCTGGAATTGACCGTGGACTGGGCGCAGACGGTTTACAGCCTCCGAATCAACGGAAAAATGTCCGTCATGGGCAGTACATCCTACATGTGGAAGGTACTGCGCCTGCCGATGGAATTCTTCTCCCAGCGCATGACGGGAGACATTCTGCAGCGGCAGTACACAAACGCGTCCATCGCGGAAACGCTGGTGGAAACGGTGGCTCCCCTTGCGCTCAACACCGTCATGATGCTCTTCTATCTGGTGCTGATGCTGCGCTACAGCCCGGTGATGACGATGATCGGCCTGGTTTCCATTCTGTTGAATCTGATCATCGCGCGCATTCTGTCCGAAAAGCGCGTGAACCTGATGCGCGTGCAGGTGCGGGACGAAGGCAAGCTGGCTTCGGCGACCCTGGCGGGCATCAGCCTGACGGAAACCATCAAGGCCTCCGGGGCGGAAAACGGCTTTTTCCGCAAATGGTCCGGGTATCAGGCCTCCGTCAACGCACAGAACACCCGCTTCGCAAAAATGAACGCCTGCCTGGGAATCATCCCGTCCTTCATCGAGGCCGCTGCCAATTACATGGTTTTGTTCTTTGGCGTGCGCTTCGCGATGGACGGAAACTTCACGCTGGGCATGATCACCGTTTTCCAGGGCTTCCTGACTTCGTTCATGAGCCCGGCCCAGACCCTGATCGGCGCCGGGCAGACGATCCAGGAGATGCGCACGCAAATGGAGCGGGTCGAGGACGTAATGCAGTACCCTTCCGATCCGTACGTGCGCGAAAGCGATCCCGAAGAGAACGCGGATTACGCGAAGCTGAAAGGCCGGGTAGAACTGAAGGACGTGACCTTCGGCTATTCCCGGCTGTCCGCGCCGGTGGTACAGGACTTCTCGATGCGGCTGGAACCCGGAAGCAAGATCGCCATCGTCGGCAGCAGCGGCTGCGGAAAATCCACCATCTCAAAGCTGATTTCCGGTCTGTATCAGCCCTGGAGCGGAGAGATCCTGTTTGACGGGAAGCCGATCGGGAAGATCCCCCGGGAGGTGTTCACCAGTTCGGTGGTCGTCGTGGATCAGGACATCATCCTGTTCGAGGACACCATCGCCAACAACATCCGCATGTGGGATCCCTCCATCGAGGATTTCGAAGTGATTCTCGCCGCCCGGGACGCCCAGCTGCACGACGACATCATGCGCCGTCCCGGCGGCTACCAGGCCCGCCTCACCGAAAACGGAAAGGACCTGTCCGGCGGCCAGCGGCAGCGGCTGGAGATCGCGCGGGTGCTGGCACAGGATCCGTCGGTCATCATTCTGGACGAAGCGACCAGCGCGCTCGACGCCAAGACGGAGTACGACGTGGTGCGCGCGATACGGGACCGCGGAATTACCTGCATCGTAATCGCGCACCGGCTGTCCACGATCAGGGACTGCGACGAAATCATCGTGCTGGAAAAGGGCCGGGTTGCGGAGCGCGGCACGCACGACGAATTGTTCGCGAAGGGCGGGGTCTACGCCGAACTCGTAACCAGCGAATGATTCCCGCCGCCGGCGGCTGAAGCGTTCCCGCGAATGCCGGGTCCGCCGGGAAATCCGTCGAACGCGCCGCCTGTCACGGCCTGTTCGCGTTGAAAGGGGTAACCGAATGGGATGGGTTAACGACCAGATCCGGGAGCGCATGGAGAGCGACCAGGAGATTTTTGAAGAGTCTTTTGTGCGCGTGGCAGGCGCCGTGCTTGGAAGCCATGTCGCGGAGCGGCTGGAAGACGAGCGTCAGGTCGCAAAGGCCGCGCTGTCCGAGATTCTCAAATACTACCGGTTCAAGGCGGTGGAAGTTCCGGATTCCGTCAGTGACATAAACGAACAGATCGAATACGTACTGCGGCCCACCGGCCTGATGACCCGCAACGTGCGGCTGGAAGAGGGCTGGTACAAAAACGCGTTCGGTCCCATGCTGGGCTAATTGAACGACGGAACCGCCGTGGCGCTGCTTCCGGGGCGGATCAGCGGATACTGGTTCAAGGATCCGAACACCGGAAAACGGACGCGGGTCGGCAGAAAGACCGCGCAGATGTTCGATGAAGACGCCATGTGCTTCTATCGCCCGCTGCCGATGAAAAAGCTCGGCATTCCGGATCTGCTGATCTTCATGCAGAAATGCATCACCCGCGGGGACCTGATCCTGATCGCCCTGGCGACCCTGGCGGTGAACCTGGTTTGCATGATCGAGCCCAAACTGTATGCGGGCATCACGGGGCCGGTGCTGAAGAGCAGAAACGTTTCCCTTTTGATCGGCATGGCGATATTCCTTCTGAGCTCCAATCTCGCCAGTCAGATGATCGAGGCCGTGCGGAGCCTGCTGATGGATCGCATTTCCGTCAAAACCTCCCTAGCAGTGGAGGCTTCCGTCATGATGCGGATTCTGTCGCTGCCGGTGAGCTTTTTCCGAAAGTATTCCTCCGGCGAGCTTTCAAACCGGGCGAACTCCGTCGATTCCCTGTGTACGATGCTGCTGGACAACATCCTTTCCACGGGGCTTACCTCGCTGATGTCGCTTCTGTTCATCACGCAGATTTTTCAGTTCGCGCCTACGCTGGTGTGGCCTTCCATCGCGATCATCCTGGCAACGGTGCTGCTGAGCCTGTTCGCTTCGATGATGCAGATCGGGATCTCGCGAAAAGAAATGCAGATTTCCGCGCGGGAATCGGGCATGAGCTACGCGATGGTCGGCGGAATTCAGAAGATCCGTCTGGCCGGCGCCGAAAAGCGCGCCTTCGCCCGCTGGGCAAAGCTGTACGCGGAAAACACCGAGCTTCAGTACAATCCGCCGGCGTTCCTGAAACTGAACGACGTGATTCTGAAGGGCATTTCCCTCGTGGGCACCATCGTACTGTACACGCTCGCCGTGAAAACCGGGGTGGAGCCCAGCAGCTATTTCGGCTTCACCGCCGCGTACGGACATCTGCTGAGCGCGTTTTCCTCGCTGGCCGGAATCGCCATCTCCGTGGCTTCGATTTCTCCGGTGCTGGAAATGGCGGAACCGATCCTGAAGACGGAGCCCGAAGTCACCGCCGAAAAGGAAGTCGTCACCGACGTGACGGGAAACATCGAAATCAACCACGTTTCCTTCCGGTACGGCAAAAACACGCCCTGGGTTCTGCAGGATCTGTCGCTGAAAATCCTCAGCGGCGAATACGTCGCCATCGTCGGGCGAACCGGCTGCGGCAAATCCACGCTGGTTCGGCTTCTGCTGGGATTTGAAAAACCGCAGCAGGGCGCGATCTTCTACGACGGACGAGATCTGAACGGGATCGATCCCCGTTCGCTGCGCAAAAAGATCGGCGCGGTGACCCAGAACGGGCAGCTGTTCCAAAGCGACATATTTTCCAACATCACGATTTCCGCGCCGCATCTGACCCTAGAAGAGGCCTGGGAAGCAGCAGAGATCGCCGGAATCGCCCAGGACATCCGGGAGATGCCGATGGGCATGCAAACTCTGATCTCCGAAGGGCAGGGCGGCATTTCCGGCGGCCAGAAGCAGCGGCTTATGATCGCGCGGGCCATCGCGCCCAAGCCGAAAATCCTGATTTTCGACGAGGCCACCAGCGCGCTGGACAACAAAACCCAGAAGCAGGTATCCGAAGCGCTGGACAAGCTCCGCTGCACCCGCATCGTGATTGCGCACCGCCTGTCCACCATCCGCAACTGCGACCGCATCCTGGTGATGGATCACGGTGCGATCATCGAAGAGGGCAATTACGAAGAACTGATCGAAAAGAAGGGCGTATTCGCGGATCTGGTCGCCAGGCAGCGCCTGGACAGAAACCCGGATTGATCTGCAGGGACCGCGCGGAAGGCGTTTCCCGCGAGCCCTTGAAACCGTCCAAAAGCGGCACCGCACAGGCCCGCGCCGAATTCTCCGGCGGCCTTGTGCGGTGCCGTTTTCTTCCTGTGCCGTGCCCGGGATGCCCGCGCGCTCTACGGGTTCTCCCCTTCGCCGTCACGCCTTCGCACCCGCACAATCAGCAGCGTTTCCCCGATCATCATCGCAACCCAGCCGACGGCGCAGGCCCGAGGCACCGCGACCAGTCCCATCCTTCCGATCAGCAGATATGTACAAACCGCCCGGATCGACATCTGCGAATAGGTGACGATCATCGTCAGCTTCATTTTGCCGATCGCGCGCAGATATCCCTGCAGGCCGTTGGTGATGCCCGGCAGGAAATAGAACAGGCCCATCAGCCGCAAATACCGAACGCCCAGCTGAATGACCTTCTCCTCGCCGGTTCGCACGAACAGGCGCATCAGCGGGCCTGCGAAGGCGAACACCGCCAGCGAGATCAGCGCGCCGTAAACCGCTTCCAGCACCACTGCGACCTTCAGGCCTTTTTCCATGCGGTCGTATTTCCCGGCCCCGTGGTTCTGGGCGATCAGCACCGTTTCCCCGTTGGCGACGTCCCGCTGCGGAATCAGCGCGTAATCGTCGATGCGGTTGACCGCCGTAAAGGCAGCGGCGGCGTCCACCCCCAGCGGGTTCACCATCGACTGCACCAGCAGCTTGCCCACGTAGATGCCGGCCTGCTGAAGCGCCGTCGCGTAGCTGAAGCTCAGCGTCCTGCGCAGCAGCGATCGATCCAGCCCAAAGTCGCTCCGGTCCGCAAAGAAGATCCGCTCGTTCCGTTTCAGCAGCGCCGCGCAGAGCAGCGCCGATACCCCCTGGGAAATGACCGTCGCCCAGGCAGCGCCGACGACGCCGAACCCGAGCCCTGCGACAAAGATCAAATCCAGCACCACGTTGACGGCGGACCCCGCGATCAGGCAAAGCAGCGGGGTCGTCGCGTCCCCGACCGAACGCGAGGCCGCCGCCAGAGTATTGTACAGCGCGGTCAGGAGCATTCCCAGCGCCACGATGCGAAGGTATCCGCAGGTCTGATCGAAGATCTCCGGCGGCGTGTGCACCAGCCGAAGCAGCGGATTCGCCAGCAGGAGCATTCCGATTCCAATGGCGCCGGAGATCCCGACCGACAGAATCAGCGTGGTAAAGAACTCCCGGCGCATCGCCTTCCCGTTGCCGGCGCCGTAGAATTCGCTCATCAGCACCGACGCGCCGATCCCCAGGCCGATGATGAAAAACATCGCGACGCTCATCAGCGGGCTGGCGATGCCCACCGCCGCGAGCGCGGAAGCGCCCGCATAGCGCCCCACGATGATCGAATCCACCGTGTTGTAGGTCACCTGAAAGAGGTCCCCCAGAATCGCGGGAATCGCGTACAGAATCAGATGCTTTGCAATACTGCCGTCCGTCATCGGCCGAATCGGCCGGCGAAGATGCAAACCGGAAATGCGCATGGTTCAAACTCCGATGAACAAAATCAGTGCCCGCAGGTCGGAAATACCGCCGGCACGCGCGCCGGAATCCGCCGTCGTCTCCGACGCGGCGGACAGCGCGCAGACCTGTTTGGATTATAGCACCTGCGTTCCGTCCTGACAAGAGAGCCGGGGAAATTTGCCCGAAGCGGCGCCGCCGCATCGGCGGTTTTTCCGTTCGATGGACGGCGGAATCGATGCCGGGCGGTTTTGCGGGCGCGCTGACGGGCGGCACGAATCCTGCATCGAACGAATCCCGTCGGGGGTCGGCGTAGGGCGAAGGCGAGCGCCCGCAGCCTGTGCCCGCGCATACTAATGATAGTGGATGTTATTTATTCATTGGTGCCGATTCTAACAATGGGGTAAGGATAAACACGAATCCTTCTGCTGGTATGGAATGGTCCGTAGTCAATAATTACCTTTCGGCGACGTATACGGCAGGTACAGCGCGTTATCTGGGAGTTTACACAACAAAACCAGATTGGCGCTGCTACAACAACACAACAGGGAATACTGCAAATCAGACCCTTAAGTTCTGGGAACTTGAGTCAGGCGGAGAGGCAGAACAGCCCGTTGCTTACTGGCCTTTGATCGAAGATGACATTGTCGATGGAGCCATCGTAGTCATCTATCATCCTGATTCAGGTACCACCCTTTCAAGAAATGCTGCTGGCGCAAAACTTATGGGAGTGTCGACTACGTTCAATGACAACGATGAACTGGGTCTCACGAATTCCATGGTACAGCTGGATGTCAGGGAAGAGAACGGACTCTTCACATTCGTTACTACGGATGAAAAGTACCTCACCTGTCCTGCTACAGGAAATGGGCTTTCCTTTACTGACAAAGAGAGCGATTACACCAAGTGGACTCTGGAGAAGCAGACAGACGGCACTTGGTACATCATAAACAATGCGGCTGTATACAATGGCAGCCAGCAGGATCTTGAGTACTACAGCGGATTCACAACATTCGGTGTGAAGGATAACGATGCTGCATACAAGTTCGAATTCTACGGCGACAACGGCACACCGGTAGATCCTCCTCAGGGACCCTTCACTGTCACCGTTCAGCAGGCTGAACACGGAACCATCACGGCTTCCAAGACAGAGAACATTGCATACAACGAAGAAATCACCATCAC
>JAFWEY010000105.1 GCA_017512675.1 Clostridia bacterium
AACCGTGTGGGGCTCAGCGACAAGGCGGAAGTGTATCCCCACCAGCTCTCCGACGGCCAGAAGCAGCGCGTGGCCATCGCCCGGGCGCTGTGCATGAAGCCCGACATCATGCTCTTCGACGAGCCCACCTCCGCGCTGGACCCGGAGATGGTCGGCGAAGTGCTCGACGTGATGAAACAGCTGGCCCGCGACGGCATGACCATGGTGGTCGTCACCCACGAAATGGGCTTTGCCCGGGAGGTTGCCGACCGGGTGCTGTTCATGGACGGCGGGCTGATTCTGGAGGAGGGCACGCCGCAGCAAATCTTCTCCGCGCCGCAGAACCCCCGGACGCGGGATTTCCTGAACAAGGTGCTGTGAGGCCCCGATCGCCGGGCAGGAGCAAATCCGCCCCGTCAGCCCGGTCCTTCGGACTGTCTTCGCGCCGAAGGAGCTTCCCTGCGGAAGATCAATCAGAATAAGGAGTGTAAATCATGGCGTTTTCCAAACTGGCCACCGGCCTTCAGCACATCGGCGTACCCACCAACGACATCGAAGCCACCGTTTCGTTCTATACGGCGCTGGGCTTCGAGGTGATTTTTCGCACGAACAACAACGGCGAGGAGGTCGCCTTCCTGCAGCTGGGCGATCTGGTGATCGAGACCTATCAGAACGGCAAAGCCGCAGGCGCCGCGGGCGCGGTGGATCACATCGCAATCAACGTGACCGACGTGGACGAAGCCCGCAGGATCGCGGAGGAAATGAAGCTCGAGATCATCGAGGAGGGTTCGCTTCCGTTCTTCGAAAGGGGCGTCAAGTACTTTACCGTTCTCGGCCCCAACCGCGAAAAGCTGGAGTTCAACCAGAGGTTCTGATACTGCCCTTTCAAACGCCGGATGCCCGCCGCTTCCTGAGCCCTCCCGCGCATAGGGGCCGGAATCGTTCAGGCAACCCCGCACAATTGCCCGCCCTCCGGCGGGCTTTTGTGATGTCCGGCCGCCTCGTCCGTGCGGCATCGCCTGAAGCAGGGGCTGATCCGCATCTTCTTGAAAGAGGAAATCATTCGCACTGCCCGTTTCACGATCGTCGTTTCCCATCGGAAAGCCGACCCCGGGCTTCTTTGCGGCGAATCCTCTTTTCGAATCCGCCGCGCTTTGTGCTTTTCCGCGCGGATTCTTTCCGATTTGAAAGGCGGGCCGGGGGTTCTCATTTGGCGGCAATTCCGGGCTGTCATTTTGCGCGCCGGCCGCGGAACTGCGGCCGACGGCTTGACGAAAGCCCTCCGTTGTGTTACGATGGCCGTACAACATAAGCGATTCCAGAGAAAGGCGTTCCCATGACAGAGAAAAAATCCCCCGGCATGCTCCGATCGTTTCTCCGGTACTTCCGGCCGCATCGCCGGCTGTTCCTTCTGGATATGTGCTGCGCGGTGTTCGTGGCGCTGATCGACCTGATCTATCCGCTGGCGTCCCGCTGGGCGATGACCGAGCTTCTGCCGGCAAAAGCCTACCTCGCGTTCTTTCTGTGGATCGGCGCGTTCCTGCTGCTGTTCGCGCTGCGCGCGCTGCTGCAGTACATCATCACCTATTGGGGGCATACCTTCGGCGTGCGGGTCGAGGCCGACATGCGGCGGGATTTGTTCCGGCACCTGCAGGAGCTGTCCTTCGAATACTACGACAAGCACCGCACCGGCCATCTGATGAGCCGGCTGACGACAGATCTGTTCGACATCACCGAGCTGAGCCACCACGGGCCGGAGGATCTGCTGATCTCCACCGTAACGCTGCTCGGCGCGCTGGCGGCGATGTTCGCGATGGAATGGCGCCTCGCGCTGGTGATCGCCTGCGTCCTTCCGCTGGGCCTGCTGGCGGTCATGAGCAACCGCCGGGAAATGGCCCGCACCTCCGTGGAAATCAAGCAGAAGCAGGCGGAAATCAACGCCTCGGTGGAAAGCAGCCTGAGCGGCGTGCGCGTCGCCAAGGCGTTCGCGCGGGAGGAGCGGGAGAAAAGCCGCTTCGACGAGGCCAACGGCCTGTTCCGCCTTTCGAAAAAAGACTATTACAGGGTCATGGGCCGGTTTATGGCTTCGATGGAAGGATTCCTGACCTGCCTGTCGGTGCTGGTCGTCGGCGTCGGCGGCCTGCTGATCATGCAGGGGCACATGGATCTTCCGGACCTGATCGCCTTTACGCTGTACGTGACCGCGTTCACGTCGCCGGTGCGCAAGCTGTCCCAATTCAGCGAGATTTTCGCTTCCGGCACCGCCGGCCTGACGCGTTTTCTGGAAGTCATGCGCGCCGAACCGCAGATTGCGGACGCCGAAGGCGCGGCGGACCTGGGGCAGGTGCGCGGCGAAATCGAGTTCCGCGACGTATCGTTCTCCTACGGGGACCAGCGGGAGGTGCTGCATCATGTGAGCCTGACGGTCGCGCCGGGCGAAACCGTGGGGGTGGTCGGTTCCTCCGGCGGCGGAAAAACCACGATCTGCCAGCTGATTCCCCGGTTTTACGACGCGGATGAGGGTTCGATTCTGATCGACGGAAAAGACATTCGCACGCTGACGCAGGCTTCCGTCCGAAGGGCCATCGGCATCGTGCAGCAGGACGTGTTCCTGTTCGCCGATACGGTGCGGGAAAACATACGCTACGGCCGCGCCGACGCCACCGACGAAGAGGTGGAGGAAGCCGCGCGCAGGGCGGAGATCCTCGCGGACATCATGGATATGCCGGACGGATTTGACACCTACGTCGGCGAGCGCGGCATCCGGC
>JAFWEY010000106.1 GCA_017512675.1 Clostridia bacterium
CCGCCAGCTGCCGCAGCGCCGCCACGACAGAAGCATCCTTCGCCTGCTGGGGCGGGTATTCCCGGGGCACCATGCTGATGGCCTTCGCGGGACACGCCTCCGCACACGCGCCGCAGCCGATGCACTTTTCCGCGTCGATCACGCTGTTTTCGGTGTCCGACGCGCCCGTGGGACAGACGTACAGGCACAGGCAATCCTTCTCGCAGAAGCGAATGTTTCTCACGGCATATGTATCGCCCATGTCATCATCCCCCTATCTTTTCAAGCTTGCGGCCGGGCACCCTGCACACCGGGCAAAGCTCCGGGGGCGTTTCGCCCACATAGACGAAGCCGCAGACGGTGCACACCCAGACGCCGGTATCCTTCAGCATGGCCTCGTCCTCCCGCGCGTACCGGGTGAGCAGCGACTGAAGCATGCGCGTCACCTTCCCGCTCCAGACCAGGCTGCGCAGCGCGCCGCGATCCCCGATCCGGCCGCAGACGGCGTCGGCGGCGGGATAGCCCTCGGACAGGTCCTGTTCGATCCTTCCGAGCAGCGCATCGAAGGACGGGTCGGCGATGGGCTCCGCCCGTGCACGGAGCCAGTCCGCCAGCCGCATGAACGCGGCAGCCTGGTCGGCCTTGTACTGCTTCTCACAGCCCCGGGCCAGGCTGGAGCACACTGCGCTCAGCTCCATGGCTGTCAGCGGGCGCAGGTCGGCGGGGAGAGCGGGCACAGCGGCGTCCGGTGCGGCCTGCTGCGTGCCTTCCGGACGAAAATCCTCTCTCGCCGCGCCGCAGAGGGGACACTTCCAGTCTTCGGGGAGCGTGTTCCAGGGGGGATTCCGGGCTTCGTCGTAGACGTAGCCGCAGATCGGGCATACGTATCTCACAGCGGGATACGCCTCCTTTCATCGGTCGGTCGTGCCGGCACCGCGCGCCGCCTTACGGCATGCGGGACAGAGATAGCTCACCTGCAGGTCGTAGGACAGCAGTTCCTCGTCGGTCTGGGATTGAAGCAGCTCGGTCAGGTCCCTGAAATGAATATCAGACAGCTTGCCGCAGACGCGGCAAACTAGATGATCGTGCCGGGTCATATTGTCGTATCGATCCGGATACCCTTCCACACAAACCTTTCGGATGCGCCCCTCCGCGTGGAGCTGGGCGAGGTTGTTGTAGACCGTCGCCAGCGCCATCCTGTTTCCGCTTTCCCGCAGCGCCATATGGATTTGTTCGGCGGTCAGGTGTTCGGCGGAACGGGAAACGATATCCAGAATCAGCTGAGCGTTCTTCTTCACGGACATCTTCCTTTGGAATTATTCTAATTCTATTCTATAGGATGCGGGGGGTGTAAGTCAAGCATAACTTCAGACCGCGTCAGGCCGTTTCGGGGAACAGCCGGCAGAACGGCGAAGGTCCTGCGAAGGAAGCATCGGCCTTGCCGAAGAACACGGCCCGCTTCCCGAAGGCGCCTGCCCGGCCCGCGCAGAGCGTCCGGCCGGGCTGCCGGTCCGTGCGGCTGCAGTGCCTTTCCCTTCCGCTGCGGCGTCATCCGGCTCTGTTCGCCGGGGTTCCAAGGATCCGCGCGCCTTCCCCGCGAGGCTCCTGCAGCATCTCCGCGCGCCGGACGGCGTTCCGATCCTCTGCTTCCGGTTTCAGCCTTCCGAATTCCCTGTCCCCCGCCGCCGTAAGGGCGTTCAACGCCGTATCGGGGTATGGACATCCGTTCCGACATGGAGTATAATTCATGCAGCGCCCCTCCTTTGCCCGCGGGAATCCCTGTGCTTCGCTTTGGCTTCCGGGCAAAACCGCGTTCCCGCAGCTGCCGGGGCACCGTGACGAGTGCCGCAGGAAGAGAAAGAGAGAGGAATCCGCCATGCTTCTCAAAATGCTGGGTTTCTTTGCCGCGACCTCGTGGGTCGCCTGGATGCTCATGTTCATGGGCTTTCAAACGAGGCGGGAGTCGAGGCAAAGAAACGAAACCGAACACACCAGGACAACCGGAACGATCACGGAATACGTGCGGGGCGAGCATCGCACCGGGAGACGCGGCATGGCCGTATATTGGAAGCCGGTGGTCGAGTTTGCCGCCGGCGGCCGGAGGTATCGCGCCGAGTACCCGAACCGGATGGATCGGGAACGGTTTCCGGTCGGCACGGAGGTAGAGATCCTCTACGAAATGGGCAATCCGCTGTGTTTCCATCTGGAAGCCGATCCGGTATTCGCCGATCCGGGCGGCGGCGCGATCAGGATCGGCATCGTTTGGATCCTAGTATGCGCCGTGCTGACGTTCCTTCTGGCAGTATTTGTCGGCGGCCTGAGGATTGATCGATGACGCCGGGGAGTTCTCAGGGTCCTTCCACCGGCGCAATGCGGCAGGGGGCGAAGCGCGGAAGCCTGAGACGCTGACGGGAATCGGCAGAGGCTGATTCAAAACGCGCGACGGATTGGCGGGGGTACGTCCCTGCGGGATTCGGAGGGGATAACGGGTGAGCGGCGACGGGATGCGCGCAGGCGCGCTGTTCGTAAGGGAAGCGGCCGTCGACTGGGACAAGGTGCCCGGGGAATCCTATCTGCGGGACATCCCGGCGCTAAAGGGCTTCGATCGGCTGGCCTTCGACAGCAGCGTCACCTTCTTTGCCGGGGAGAACGGCACGGGCAAGTCCACGCTGCTGGAGGGCATCGCGGCGGCCTACGGGTTCAACCGCGAGGGCGGCACGCGGAACTATCACTTCAGCACCTATCGCGGCGCTTCGGTGCCGGAAGAGGCCGTCCGTCTGGTGAAAGGGTATCGCAAGTGCAATTCGGGTTACTTCTTCCGCGCGGAGAGCTTCTTCAACGTGGCGACGGTCACCGAGCTGCAATACAATGACGACGGGCTTCTGCCGGACTACCACGCACTGTCCCACGGCGAGAGCTTCCTGTCCTTTCTGCAGAACGGGGCGGGGGATGGCCTGTACCTGATGGACGAGCCGGAGGCGGCGCTGTCGCCCCAGCGGCAGCTGACCCTGATGCTGCACATCCACAGCATGGCGCTGAAGGGATCGCAGTTCATCATCGCCACCCACTCGCCGATCCTGCTGGGACTGCCCGAGGCGCGGATTCTGAGCTTCACGGACGAGGGGATCCGCCCCATCCGCTACGAGGACACGGAGAGCTATCAGATCACGAAGCTGTTTCTGGAACGGCGGGAGAGCCTGCTGAACAAGCTGTTCAACGGAACGTGATGCCGGGGCACGGCGCCCCGGGATTGGCGGAGGAAAGCATGATTCTTGCAGTGGACGAAACGAACCTGTCCCAAGCCGCGGCGATCCATGCGATTTCATGGAAGGAATCCCATCGTTCCTTCTGTACGCCCGATTTCGTCGCGGAGCATACGCCCGAAAGGCAGCGGGAATACATCCGAAGGAAAATGAACTGCGCAAGCAGATTCTTTCTGCTGATGGAAGACGGGCCGGCCGGCATCGTTTCGGTCAGGGGCAATCTGATCGAGGACCTTTATGTTCTGCCGGACCGGCAGAGAAGGGGCTGCGGCACGAAGCTGCTGCGGTTCGCGATGGAACAGTGCGCCGGCATCCCCGTTTTATGGATCCTCGAAAACAACGCCGATGCCAAGCGCCTGTATCACAAAATGGGGTTTCGGGAAACGGGAAGAATTCGCACGGCTGCCCGCGGACTTGATGAAATTGAACTCTGCTGCGGATAAACCCGGGCTTTTCGGGGCGCGCAAACGGTGCGGCGGTTCCGGCTGTACGGGAATCAGGCTTCCGGCCGCTGCGGAACCGCGTTTCCCACGGTGCATTCCGTCCGTGTGCCGGGAAGCCTGAGAGAATCGCGGAAACAAACGGCGTACACGGGAAAGGATGGGACCATGCGGATTTATGTGGATTTTGACGATTGCCTCTGCGAGACCGGAAGATCCTTCGCGAGGCTGGCCGCGGAATTGTTCGGCCGGGACGTGCCCTACGGGGAAATGAGATTCTTTGAGATGGACAAAACCTTCGGCCTGAACTGCGAACAGTTCGAATTGCTGATGGCTCGGGGGCACGAGCCGGAGACGCTTCTGTCGTACGAAGAGACTCCGGGAGCCGCCTGCACCGTCAGCGAATGGATCTCCTGCGGGCATCAGGTGTCGGTCGTCACGGGCCGCCCGTTCAGCGCCTATGAACCGTCCCGCAGATGGCTTGACGCCCACGGGCTTCAGAGAGCCGGCCTGTATTGCCTCGACAAATACGGTCGGGAGACCTCCGTCAAAAGCAGCGATTTCTGCCTGACACCGGAGGACTGCCGCAGGATGAGGTTCGATTTCGCGGTGGAGGATTCGCCCAGGGCGTTCGGGCTCTTCAGCGGTCTTCCGGATTTGCGGGTACTGGTCTTTGACAGGCCGTGGAACCGGGATTGCGGATTTCCGAACGGAAACTTCACGAGGTGCTTCGGCTGGGAGGATATCAGGAGGATCGTCGCGGGGCGCGCCTGACGAACATCAGGATGCCGCGCGGGGGAGGCGCTATGACACTCTTCAGTTTATACGAACACAAACGCATCCGGCTGACGGATGACCGGGGAAACACCTTCACGGGGGTGGCGGAAACCTTCCCCGCGGAATACGGGCTGCGCGAGTACGGACGCGAGGAGGAAGGCGTCCGGGTCGGCGGGCATGTCATCTTCAAAAGCTGGATCGGGAAGGCGGAGTTCCTCCCCACCTACGAAGACGCCGCGGCCGCCATCCCGCCGGGCCGTTACCGTCACTTCAAGGGCAGGGATTACCAGGTGATCGCCGTCGCCCGGCATTCTGAAACCGGGGAGCCGATGGTGGTTTATAAGGCCCTTTACGGCGAGGGCGGGATGTGGGTTCGCCCCGCGGCCATGTGGAACGAAACCGTGGAGCGGGACGGGCGGGTTTATCAGCGGTTTTGCCGGCTGGACCGGATCGAGCGCGTGGAAAAGTACGAGCGCCTGTTCGATGAGGCGGCGGCCTGCCCGGACGAAGAGAAGCTGCGGCTTCTCGGCGACTATTACTCCTCCGGCGAGTGGCGGGAGGACTATGAAGCGGACGAAAGAGGAGAGTTCCCGCCGGATCTGAAGCGCGGCGTGCTGTCGCAGGATGCGCTGTTCGACATGCTGGAGAGCGCGAACGGCGATCGGGACTGAGATGCGAACGGAACGCGACACCTGTCCGGCCCGGACGGCAGCTTCACCGCGGCAGAATCCGTTGCGCGGAAGCGCGGGGCGGGAACGCGGCGTTCTTTAAAAAAGCCGGAAGGGCGGGCAGGGGAGGCGGAGAGAAGCGGCCATGGATCTGACAGCCATTGATTTTCTGGGGCTTGACCGCGTTTTGAAGCGGGGCACAGGCAGCGTGATCGAACAGCAGGATCAGGCGGTGCTGGTTCGCGACAGCGTAAGCGGCGCGCTGCTTCTGGGTTGCACGGACGCGCGGGCGGGCGCCGCCGTTCTTGCGCGCCGCGCGGGCGATGACTGCCGCCTTCTGATGGTCTCCGACCGCGGACTCGGACAGGAAGCATACAGGCGATACGGGTTCGCCGCGATGCTCGAGTGCCGTCAATTCGCTTACTATGGCGCTGCGCCCGTGCTGACGGGAAATCCGGCGCTCCGGGACGCGCAGGACGCGGATCTCCCGCTTCTCATTGCCGCGTACGATTTGGTCAGCGCGGAGGAGCTGAAAAGAATTGTGGCCCGGAAAAAGCTGATGCTCGGCTGCAAACAGGGAAAGACGGTCGGCTTTATCGGGGAGCATCTGGAGGGCGGCATGGGATTGCTGTACGTTTTTCCGGAGCACCGGCGGCAGGGGTATGCCCTTGAGCTTGAGAAGGCGATGATCGCAAAAACCCTGCACGAGGGATACATCCCCTTCGGCCAGGTGGAAAAAAGCAACCGGGCGTCCCTGGCGCTGCAAAGGAAGCTCGGCATGACCGTCTCGGACCGGCTGATCTGCTGGATGTGGAAATAGGGAGAGGCGGCGGTCCGCCGGATCGCTTTGCACCGCCCGGCGGGGAGAGGAACGCGGATGGATGCGGGAGGGCGTGAACATGAGGCGCTGTTTGTCGGCGATTCTGATAACGATTCTGTGCGGCGTTTCCGCCGCCGCGGGCGCGGAGACCGGGCACGCGCTGACGCGGCTGTTCTTCTCCCGCTGGGGCGAGATGAAGCCGCGCACCTTCGAGGTTTGCTGGGAAGAGAACGGCTGCACGATCCGGGAAGACGGCGGGGAGCCGAGGCCGTTTGCGGCGGAGCTGGCGGCGGAGCTCGCGCAGGCCGTTGCCGATTTCGATATGGAAGGCTGGAGCGGCGTATACAGCACGGAATATCAGGTGCTGGACGGGGAAGGCTTCTCGCTGGAGCTGGAGTTCGCGGACGGCACGACCGTCTCCGCGTCCGGCGACAATGCGTTTCCGGAGCGCTACGACGAGGCTGAGAACGCGATGGACGCCGTTTTCGCGCGGGAAAAAATGGGCGCGATCGCCGGAACGTACCGGTACGAGGGCGAAGGCTTCGGAGGGGATTTCTGCATCACGCTGAATGCGGACGGCACCTGCACCTTCTATGAGGGGCCTCTCAGCAGCTGCATGGGCATGGGCACCTGGGATACCGCCTACGGCGCGGTGTACATGCGCGAGGATGACGCGGGATCCGGCCGCTCTTTCATGTTCGGCGTCGGGGAGGATTCTCTGATCTGGCTTGCCCAGGGATCGGACGCGTTCCCCTGTGTGTCGCTGCCGGACGCGGCGCGGTTCGTCCGGCTTAAGGAGCCCCAAGCGCAGCGCGGTGCGCCCGCAATCTCTTCCGGATTCGAGGATCCGTTCATCGATCGGTACATCATTCCGATCCCGCGTTGGGGCGGAATATATACACCCGCAGACCGCGTATGGAACCCCTGCCATGCAATGCTGTATCTTCGTTGCCTGGATGTCAAGTTGCAGCATCCGAATTCCAACAACTCTCAATTCGCAATAGTCGCCTGCATCGCTGCCGCTCGCATGCTCCTGTCTTGCGCTTTCAGCGCTTCGGGCAGCTTCGCAATAGTCGCGTGCTTCAGCTGCGCTTCGCCCGCTCTTGTCTTGCGCTTTGCGCTTCGGGCAGCTTCGCAATAGTCGCGTGCTTCAGCTGCGCTTCGCCCGCTCGTGTCTTGCGCTTCGCGCTTCGGGCAGCTTCGCAATAGTCGCGTGCTTCAGCTGCGCTTCGCCCGCTTCTGTCTTGCGCTTCGCGCTTCAGGCAGCTTCGCAATAGTCGCGTGCTTCAGCGTTGCTTCGCCCGCTCGTTTGCTCAGCACGCTTCCGGTTCGCTTCATCCCGCACTGCGGGC
>JAFWEY010000107.1 GCA_017512675.1 Clostridia bacterium
GCCGCACGGGCGGCCGCTTCGAGCAGATGCGCTTCGTCGGTTTCGGTCGTCTGCACGTACACGCTGAAAAGATCCCGGTATACGCGGATCCCCGCGCCGTGCCGGTGCGAGGAATTCGCCCTTTCGATATCGCCGTTCAGCAGAACCAGCGCGTTGGAGCGGGTGTCTTCAAGATAGATCTCGGCGAAATCGCCTCCGGTTTCAAGGGCGCGCGAAAGCACGCGCTCCGCTGTCGGTTTTTGTATCATATGCTCTCCTATGCGAATCGTTTCTGCATTTCCTCGAACTTTTCGTGGGTGATCAGCGCGTCCTGTTCGGTTCCCTCCAGCTTGATGACGTAGGTCCACCGCCCGTAAGGCGAGACGGATTTCACCGCGCCGAGATTGATGATGTAGGATTTGTGGCTGCGGAAGAACGCGTCCTTCGGCAGGCGCTCCTCCAGATCTCCCAGCGTCTCGCCCGTGACAAAGCGCTGGCCGGACGCGGTATACAGAACCGTCGCCCGGTCCTCCCGCTGGGCCAGCAGCAGATCCTTCAGGTCGACGAACGCGACCCCGTCCCTGTGCCGGATCATCAGCCGGGTCGGCGTCTGTTCGCGGGGAGACGCGGTGTCGGCGTCGACCTGGTCGCCGGAATTCCCGTTCAGCCTGCTGCGCACCAGCTCCAGGGTTTTCAGCACCCGCTCGACTTTGAACGGCTTCATCAGGTAATCGAAGGCGTACACCTCGAACGCGTCCCCGCGGTACTTCTCGTGCGCCGTCGCGAAGATCAAAACCGTTTTCGGGTTCGCGTCCTGAATGCGCTTCGCGCATTCGATGCCGCTGAGGCCCGGCATTTCCACGTCCAGAATCACCACGTCCGGATGGCAGGCGTCGTACAGGCTCATCAGCGTTTCGCCGTCCCCGGCTTCCCCGGCAAACGCGTAGCCGGGCGCCTGGCCGAGGATTTTGCGCATCACCAGCCGCATCCCCGCGTCGTCGTCCGCGATGACCGCCTTCAGATCGTTCATGCGCCGCGCCTCCAATCCCTTCTCCCTTTCGGTCTGGACAGGATTTCCGAATAGATCAGGGCCCTGCGCATGTCGTCGGGCTTGAGGCCCAGCCCCGCGAGCGGATTCTTCGCCCGGGGCAGAGGCTCCCGCCGCGTTTCGCCCTTGCGGGCGGCCGCCTGGGGGCGCCTTTTGATATACTCGTCCGCGTGGGAATGCTCCAGCGAGCCGCCGACGCAGCCGGCCCCGTCCGACGGACTGAGGCCCTCGTGCCGGTCGTGGGAGAGCGAGCCGCCGACGCAGCCGTCCGAATCCCCGGCGCTCATTCCTTCGAAGCTTTCCATCCCGCGCGGCGTGCCCAGCGAACCGACATATTCGTCATAGGAATCGGAACGCGGCTCCGGCTGCGGCGCGGGCCGCGCTTCTTTCGGCACGGCTCTGGCAGTCGGGAAATCAACCCTTCCCGCCGGTCGGGCGGAAGGCCTGGCAGCAGTGGATTTCGCGGCGGACTTCACCAGCCGTCCCACCAGCATGATCATGAGATAAACGATCAGCAACAGCAAACCGTGTCCCATACCTTCCTCCTTTCCATCGGGCAGGCCGCGCGGGCTTTCCCGCGCGCGGCCTGCTGCGTTTTCGTCATTTGCGGGTCTGCTCGCCCTCCGCCGGAGCGGACGCGCTGCCCGCGTCGGCGATCGATTCGCGCATCTTCGTGTCCGAAATCACGTTCTGCATCTGGTAATAATCCATCACGCCCAGCTTGCCTTCCTTCAGGGCGGCCGCCATCGCGCGCGGCACCTCGGCCTCCGCCTCGACCACCTTCGCGCGCATCTCCTGCACGCTGGCCTTCATTTCCTGCTCGTGGGCGACGGCCATCGCGCGCCGCTCCTCGGCCTTCGCCTGAGCGATGCGGCGGTCCGCTTCCGCCTGATCCATCTGCAGCTGTGCGCCGACGTTGCGGCCCACGTCCACGTCCGCGATGTCGATGGACAGAATTTCAAACGCGGTTCCGGCGTCCAGGCCCTTGGCCAGCACGGTGCGGCTGATCAGGTCCGGGTTCTCCAGCACTTCCTTGTGGGTTTCCGCCGAGCCTACCGTGGTGACGATGCCCTCGCCGACGCGGGCGATGATGGTTTCTTCGCCGGCGCCGCCCACCAGCCTGGAGATGTTCGCGCGCACCGTCACCCGGGCTTTGGCGCGCAGTTCGATGCCGTCCTTGGCGATGGCGGCCACCACCGGCGTTTCAATGACCTTCGGGTTGACCGACATCTGCACCGCCTGCAGCACGTCGCGGCCCGCCAGGTCGATCGCCGTCGCGTCGTCGAAGGTCAGCGGAATGTCCGCGGACTGCGCCGCGATCAGCGCGTTGATGACCCTGTCCACGTTGCCGCCGGCCAGCAGGTGCGCTTCCATCGCGTTCATGTCCACCTTCAGCCCCGCCTTGGTCGCCTTGATCAGCGGCAGCACCACGCGGGACGGATTGATGCGGCGAAAGCGCATGCCGATCAGCGTGGGAATGCTGACGTTCACGCCCGACGCCACCGCGGAGATCCACAGCCCGATCGGGAAGAAATTGATGAATACGATAATCAGGGCGATGATCGCCACGATAACCCCCGCGATTCCAATGATTCCGGTTCCCCTGTACATTGCGATACCCCTTTCCACAGGTCGTTGGTCGTTTGCCGTTCTCCGTCATATCCGCCGGCGCGAATCCGCGCTGCGGCTTACATGAGCTCTCCGAACCGGTTCACCAGCTCCATCACGCCGTCCGCCCGGAACAGCACGCTGACCCCGCCCAGCACGATGGGCCTGATCTCCTCGATCGCCCGGTTCTGCTCTTCTTCGGTCATCTCCAGCGGGTACACCGCCGGCAGGCTGCCGTCCAGCAGACCGCCTTCCGGCACAGGCGCCGAAATCAGCGCGGTGTCAAAGGACAGGGAGCCGGCGAAAATCGTCTGCGGGGTTCTGTCCCCGGCCGCGCTTTCCGCTTCCGCTCCCTGCGCGCTCAGCGTGACACGGCCGGCAACGGTTTCGGTTTCTCCGTCCAGGGCAGGGGAGTCCTGCGTGTACTGCGCGCTCAGCGAATAGGTTTCGCCGTCCGCCTCCACCCACAAAACGGTTTCGTACGCGGCGCTGCGATCCTCGTTCTCTTCGGAGGAGCAGGTCAGACTCAGTTCCAGCGTGTCCGTTCGTTCCTTCGAGACCAGGTCGACCATCACGGTCTTCACGTCACGACCGTTTTCGTCCGCAGCCGGATCGGAAACCGACGCGGTATAGGTTAAGGCCTCCCCGTTCATCGCGCAGCTTACGCTTTGCCATTCGCCGCTGTCGTCCTTGATGCGTTCGGAGGTCATCAGCACGCAGTTCTCTTCCACCTGACGGGAATCCCCGGCGGCCGCCCGCTTCTCTTCCATCATGCGAATCGTAATCTCCGCGCGCGCAATGTCCCCGAGTTTGCCCGGCGCGTCGGCGCTCGTCCAGAGCGTCATGTCGGCTGTCATGGACAGGACCCCCTGCGCGCGCAGATTCGCCACAGCTTCCTGCGCTATTTCGGGCCAGCCCGCATCGGATTCCTCCCCGGCCATCCGCAACAGTTCCCTGCCCTTTTCAGCCAGCCCGTCAAGCTCCGGCACGTTCTGAAACAGTTCCGGGACCGTTTCTTCCATGAATTGCAACAGATCCAGCCTGACGTCGAAGCGGTTCAGCGTGTACGTTTCGCCGAGGACCTGAACCTCTTCGGGCCCGGCAGCGGTGCAATCGTCATACATCCCGCTCTCCCGCTGCGCTTCCGCTATCTTCCTGGTTGCTTCCGGATCCTGAAGGACCGCTTTGTACTCGCTCACGTAGTCGCCCAACAGGTTTAACATCTCCATCGGATCCGCCGGCACGGATTCGCCGGACGAACCGGTGACGTTCGCGGAAAGATCCGTCGCCTGCGCCATGATTTCCTTCGCCTGCTCTTCCGTCACGGCCCAGGCGTTTTTCATGCCGTTCAGATGCGCGCGCACCTCGCCGCCTTTCAGGGCCGCGGCGGCCATCAGCGCCAGCGTTTCGCCGGAATACACCGAAAGCGACGCCTCGCCTTCGCCGGGCTCCTGCCCGCGCGCCAGGCTTCCTTCCAGCGCGATATCCAGCGTGACGGGCTCGCCGTCGCCCAGGTCCAGCGTGAACGAACCCGCGCGCGCCGTGTAAAGCCTGCCCGGCTGAAGCCCCTCGGCGATTCCCGAAGCCGGCAAAAGCGCCACGATCAGCGCCAGAAACAGAATAAACCGTCTTTTCACAGGATCTCCCTCCTTTTGCGCCGGTCAGATTGCCTGAACGACGATTCTCTTGCCCTCGACCCGGTTGACCTTCACCGGCGTTCCCGCGGGGATGAAATCCCCCTCGGTGACGACGTTCAGCTTGACGCCGTCAAATTCCGCGATGCCCGCCGGCCGCAGAATGGTCTTCGCGACGCCGGACTGCCCGACGAAGTAATTCAGATCGCTCTCCGCGGACGGCCCCTTACTCACGTTGCGCAGCACCAGCTTGGATTTTGCCAGCCTTCCCCTGGACGCCGTGTGAATCGAAATCGACAGCGCGACGCACAGGAGCACCGCCAGTATCACGATGATGATCAGCGCCTCCGATATGCTCTTCGCCTTCAGCGCGACGCCGGCGATCACCAGAATCGTCCCCGAAATGCCGGGCGCGCCGAAGCCGGGAATGTACATTTCCACCACCAGAAGCGCGAAGCCGACGATCATGCACAGGAAAGCCGGCAGGTTCATAAGAAATGCGTTCATACGGTTCGCCTCCGTTCCCTCGATGCGTTTTTCGGAAAACCCGATCCGTCCGGCGGCGCCGGCCGGAGCCGGCCGCGGCGCGCCGCACGCTTGTGTATATATTATAGACACAGGACGCGGATTCGTAAAGGCGTTTTGGCTGAAATGCGCGAATTTGCGGCTTAAATGTCAGTTTTCCGCGCCCTCCTCCGTCCGCCAGCCCCTGCAGACGTCGACCCAGGTCGCGGGCTTCGCCGCCCGCTCCAGTTCCGGAATCGTCAGTTCGACGGCGCTGCTTCCGGTTCCGCAGGCGGGATACACGATTTCAAAGCGCCGGAGCGATTCGTCCAGATAAACCCCGACGTCCTGCGGGATGCCGAACGGGCATACGCCCCCGACGCCGTGCCCGACCCTTTCGGCGACGGTTTCCGGCGAGGGCATCTTCGCCTTGCAGTGAAAGGTTTTCTTGAAGGCGCTGTTGTCGATGCGGGCGTCGCCCGCCGCGACGATCAGGATCACCCGCCCGTCGTGTTCGAAGGACAGCGTCTTCGCGATGCGCGCCGGTTCGCAGCCCACGGCCCGGGCCGCCAGTTCGACCGTCGCGCTGGATACCTCAAACAGTCGGATCCTGTCCTCCAGCCCGAGGGCCGCCAGATGCTCTCTTGCGCGTTCCAGTGACATACCGTTTTCCTCCCGTTCCGTCCGAAATTGTATATCGGGGCGGTTTCCCCGGCGCCGATCCGGCAAACGCCAGCGCGCTCACCGAAACGGCGCCCGCCCTCTTCAGCGCCAGCGCGCATTCGGTGACGGTCGCGCCGGTGGTCAGCACGTCGTCGACGATCAGCAGCCTTTTGCCTTCCGCCTCCGGGCCGCTCAGAAACGCGCCTTCCAGGTTCTTTCTGCGCCGGTCGCCGCTCAGCCTCGCCTGCTGCGGCGTGTCCCGCGTCCGCACGAGGCAGCCGCACACGGGGATCCCCACCCGGGCGGACAGCTCCTGCGCCAGAAGCTGCGCCTGGTTGAAGCCGCGCCGCCTTCGCCTCGAAGGATGCATCGGCACCGGCACGATCGCGTCGGCGCCGGGAAACCGCTCGGTCAGATACAGATTGGCCATCTGCTGGGCCATCCACTCCGCCAGGCAGGAAACGCCGCGGTACTTGAGCTGCCGCGCCATGCGGGAAACCGGCCGCCGGTACGGATACACCCAGCGGGCGAATTCCACGCTGCCTTCCGGCCACGGGCCGCACATGCGGCAGCGCCTTCCGCCGGGGCCCGGCTGCCCGCAGCGGGGGCAGCGGTATCCCTTTTCGCCGTACAGCGGGCGGAGCATGCGCGCGCATTCCGCGCAGAACCATCCGTCGTCGCAGCCCAGCGGCGATCCGCAGCCGACGCAGTTGGCCGCCGGCGGAAACAGCAGATCCCTCAGCGCGTACGCCAGCGGCTTCAAAGGACCTCCTCCTCTTCCCCGCTCTCCCGAATCCGGACCCGCAGGCTGTCCACCCGCATTCCGTCCATCTTCAGAACGGTCACCTCCAGCCGGTCGAAGGAAAAGGATTTTCCCTCTTTCGGCTGCGCGTCGAGCATTTCCACCGCCCAGCCGCCCATCGTGGTGTATTCGCTGTCCACGTCGCGCTCGTCAAGATCGGCGGCGTCGAAGAATTCGTGCAGCGTCATCATGCCGGAACAGATGTACTCGCTGTCGGAAACCTTCCGGCATTCCTCGGTAATCTCGTCCGATTCGTCCCAGATTTCCCCCACCAGCTGCTCCAGCACGTCTTCCATCGTCAGCATGCCCTGGGTGCCGCCGAATTCGTCCAGCACGATGGCGATGTGCATGTGCTTTTCGCGCATCGTCTTCAGCACGTCGTCCAGCGTCATCGTCTGATGGACGAACAGCGCCGGCATCAGGATCTTTTCGATGTCGCACTTCCCGTCCTCCGCCATATCCAGAAGATAGCTTTTCACCGGCAGAATTCCGACGATGTTGTCGATCGTATCGCGCCAGACCGGTATGCGGGAATACTCGCTGTCCACCACCTTGCGCAGGATCTCCTGCGGCGGATCGTCCAGATCCACGGTGACCATGTCCACGCGGGGCGTCATCGCGTCGTTCGCGCCCAGGTCGTCGAATTCCATCGCGGACTGCACCAGATCCGAGGTTTCCTCGTCCAGCACGCCCTCGTCTTCCACCGTGTTCAGAATCTCTGAGAATTCGTCCTCGGTGATGGTTTCCCGGGTTCTGCCCTTCCCGTGCCAGATTTTCGCGATCGCGTCGCTGGCGCGGACCACGCCGATCAGGACCGGCCTGAGCACGCGCATCAGCGCGCCCAGTGCCGGCGCCGTGACGCGGGCGAACCGCTCGTTGTGGCGCTTCGCCAGGATTTTCGGGTAGATTTCCCCGAAGATCAGAATCAGCACCGTCACAAGAACGCCGCTCGCGGTCACGGCGCCCTCCCCCGCGATGCGCAGCGCGATCATCGCCGCCAGCGACGACGCCGCGATGTTCACCAGGTCGTTGCCCGCCAGAATCGTGGAGAGCATCATGTCGAAATCGTCCAGGACGCGCACGATCCGCTTCGCGCCCGCGTCCCCGGACTGGGCGGCCCGCCGCATGCGCAGCTGATTCAGCGAGGTCATCGCGATTTCGGTTCCGGGGAAGATGCCGGAAAGGACCACCAGAAGAAGAATGCCGAGCCAGGCCATCACGCGCCCTCCTTTCCGGAAGGCGCCGAAGCGGCGGCCGCAGGATCCTTTTCGTCGTAAATCTCGCCCACCAGCTCCTCGAGAATGTCCTCCATCGTGACGATCCCGAGGGTTTTCCCCGCTTCGTCCACCACCAGCGCCATGTGCTGGCGCCGTCCGCTCATCGCGTGCATCAAATCGTCTATGTGCATATCCGCGCCGTAGCTGCGCAGCGGCTTCATCCACCGGCGCAGGTCCTCGCTCTGCCCGCTCACGCAGGCGGACAGATACCGGTACGCCTGCAGCATGCCGGTCACGCGCCCGTTCCTGGCCGACACCACCGGATAGCGGGAGAACCGCTTTTCCTTCATCACCGACAGGATTTCCTCCCGGGAGGCGCTGTCCGGCAGGGACACGACGTCCCGCATCGGAATGTAAATATCCCCGGCGCGCTTGCCGCCGAAATCCATCGCCGATTCCACCAGCTCCTGCTGCTGGATCTCCAGTTCCCCGTCGTCCTCCAGGTTTTCCACCAGGTCGTGCAGCTCGTCTTCCGTGTAGGTCGGCTCGTCCGGCTCGGGGAACCTGCGGGTGAGCCGCTCGCTGAAGCGCATGAAAACCCGCGTGACCGGGCGCAGCAGGCTGATCGCGGCGCGAAGCGGCCGCGCGGAAAGAAGCGCGAAGCGGTCGGCGCAGTCCCGGGCGTAGCGCTTGGGCAGCATTTCGCCGAAGAAAAAGATGATCGCGGTGACGATCAGCGTGCTGGCGGTGACCGATCCGTCGCCGAACGTGCGCACGCTGAAAAGCGTCGCAACCGAAGCTGCGGCGGTGTGCATGACGTTATTGACGATGAGGATCGCGGTCAGCGCTTCATCAAAGTGTTCAAGAATCGCCGCTGCGGTGCGCGCGCGCGCGTCTCCGCCATCGGCGCTCGCCTTCAGGCGAATCCTGTTCGCGGCGGAAAACGCGGTTTCCATCGCGGAACAGACGGCGCCCAGGGCGACAAACAATACAAACCCGATCAGTAAAGGGCCCGCGGCCGTGTCCATAAGGGGCAAATCACACTCCCGAAATACAGTAGCGCCATTATACCATTCCGCGGCGGGATTTGCAAGGCATATCGGGTAAAGCAAACAAAACTGCCGGGAACCGCGCGCGGCGCGCACAGAAATTCCGTTGACACCGGCGCAGGAAAACCGTATAATGAAGCGGCAACCCAAACTGTCAGAACGGAGCGGAACATGAATCTCCATCAGTATACACAATCTCTGAAAAGCAATCCGGCGTTCATGGCGAACGTCGCCTGGTCCTGCGACCTGCCCGCGCGGGAGGCCGTATGGGCGCCGTTCCCGGAGGCGATCGACCCGCGCATCGCCGCCGCGCTGGCGCGCAAGGGCATTCACCGGCTGTACAGCCATCAGGCGGAGGCGGTCGAAACCGCGGTTTCCGGCAAAAACTACGTGGTGGTGACCCCCACCGCCTCCGGCAAAACCCTCTGCTACAACCTGCCGGTGCTCAATCAGATCCTGAAGGATCCCGACTCCCGGGCGCTGTACCTGTTCCCCACCAAGGCGCTTTCCAGCGATCAGGTGAGCGAGCTCTATTCGCTGATCGGCGAAATCGGCGAGGACATCAAAACCTATACCTACGACGGGGACACGCCCGCCTCCGCCCGCGCGGCGATCCGGCAGGCCGGGCACGTGGTGGTGACCAATCCGGACATGCTGCACAGCGGCATCCTGCCGCATCACACCAAATGGGTGAAGCTGTTCGAGAACCTGAAATACGTCGTCATCGACGAAATCCACGCGTACCGGGGCGTTTTCGGCTCCAACCTGTGCAACGTGCTGCGGCGGCTGATCCGCATCTGCGCGTTCTACGGCGCCCGTCCGCAGTTCATCTGCTGCTCGGCGACCATCGCCAACCCGAAGGAGCTGGCGGAGGCGCTGACCGGGCAGGAAATGATTCTGATCGACAAAAACGGCGCGCCCAGCGGCGTAAAGCACGTGTTCTTCGTGAATCCGCCGGTGGTCAACGCCCAGCTGGGCATCCGCGCCGGATCGGTGCCGCAAACCCGCGCAATCGCCGGAAACCTGCTGCGCAACGGCATTCAGACGATCGTGTTCGCCCGGTCCCGCCTGATCGTCGAAGTGCTGCTTCGGCAGTTCAAGGATATGGTGCGCGAGCCGCTGGGCGAGAGCGGGCGCGTGCGGGGCTACCGCGGCGGGTATCTTCCGACGCAGCGGCGGGCCATCGAAAAAGCGCTGCGCGCCGGCGAGGTGGACTGCGTCGTATCCACCAACGCGCTGGAACTGGGCATCGACATCGGCCAGCTGGAGGCCTGCGTGCTCTGCGGGTATCCGGGCACGATCGCCAGCACGTGGCAGCAGGCGGGCCGGGCCGGACGGCGCAATTCGGAATCCCTGCTGATTCTGGTGGCGTCCTCGGCCCCGCTGGATCAGTACATGATGGCGCATCCGGATTTCTTCTTCCGGCAGTCTCCGGAAAAGGCCTACATCTGCCCGGACAACCTGTACATCCTGCTGAACCACCTGAAATGCGCGGCCTACGAGCTGCCGTTCACCGAGGGCGAATCCTTCGGCGGCGTCTCCTCCACCGGGGAAATGCTGGAGTACCTGGAGGAAGAGCACATCCTGCGCCGGGTCGGCGGGCGCTATTACTGGATGGCGGAGGAATTCCCGCAGGCCGGCATATCGCTGCGCAGCGCCTGCGACCAGAATTTCGTGATCATCGACATCACCCGCCCCGGCAGCCACCGGGTCATCGGCGAGGTGGACCGGTTCACGGTTCCGATGCTGCTGCACCAATACGCGATTTACATGCACGAGGGCAATCAGTACCAGGTGGAGCAGCTGGATTTCGACGACAAGAAGGCCTATGTCCGCAAGGTGGACGTGGATTATTACACCGACGCGAACCTGGTGACGAGCCTGAAGGTCCTGGACGATTTCGAAGAGAAGCAGGCCGGCCGCATGGTGATGCACAGCGGCGAGGTGCTGGTCAGCTCCATCGTCACGCTGTTCAAGAAAATGAAGCTGGACACCCAGGAAAACCTGGGCTGGGGGCCGGTGACCCTGCCGGAATTGGAAATGCAGACCACCGCCTGCTGGTGGGCGCTGCCCGACGGCCTCGAAGAGGAATACGGCCGGGACAACGTGCAAAGCGCGATGGTCGGGCTTTCGTACATGCTCAGGCATATTTCGCCGGTCTACCTGATGTGCGCGCCCCACGACATCGCGGTGACCTATCACGCCCGGGATCCGTTCACCGGCACGCCGGCCATCTTCCTGTACGACACGACGCCCGGCGGCCTCGGCCTGTCCGAGCACATCTATCACATGGATCTCGCGCTGTTCGACGAGGTGGAAAATGCGCTGGCCCGCTGCACCTGTCAGGACGGCTGCCCGGCGTGCGTCGGCGCGGGGGTGGGCGGCGCCGGAAAGGCGACGCTCCGGAAAGTGATGAGAAAGATCTGCGGGCGGGCCGAAACGGCCTGATCCGCGAATGCGAAGGCGCTGCCCCGCCGCGCGCGGCGTTCGCTTTGACGCCTGATTGGAGAATACGATGGACGCAAACAGAATTCTGGATCTGCTGGAAGAACTGTATCCCGAAGCCGGCGCGGAGCTCCGTTTCTCAAACCCGTTCGAAACGCTGATCGCGACGATCCTGTCGGCCCAGTGCACAGACAAGCGGGTGAACACGGTCACCGAACCGCTGTTCCGGGAGTTTCCCGACGCCTCTTCGCTCCTGGCGCTGAGCCAAGAGGAGCTGGAAGAACGGATCAAAACCTGCGGCCTGTACCGGATGAAGGCGAAAAACATCCTTTCCGCCTGCCGTGCGCTGGTGGACGGGTGCGGCGGGGAGGTTCCCGCAGACCGGGAAAAGCTGATGGCGCTGCCCGGCGTCGGCAGGAAAACCGCCGGCGTCGTGCTGATGGCGGCCTTCGGCGACGACCAGATCCCGGTGGACACCCACGTCTTCCGGGTGACGAACCGCATCGGCCTCGCCGAAGCGGACACCGCGAACGAAACGGAAAGGCAGCTGCGGCAGGCGCTGCCGAAAAACCGCTGGTCCCGTGCGCATCACCTGTTCATCTGGCACGGCAGGCGCTGCTGCGCCGCCAGGAAGCCCGCCTGCGGACGCTGCCCGCTCGCGGAAGCGGATCTGTGCCGGGCGTACCGCACAGGGAACTTCGCGGTCAAACAAAAGGAGAACTGAAAGCATGTCATTGTTTGTGGATGTGGTAAAAATCACCTGCAAGGCAGGGGACGGCGGAAACGGCTGCGTATCGTTCCACCGCGAAAAATTCGTGCAGGCCGGCGGCCCGGACGGCGGCGACGGCGGCCGCGGCGGCGACGTAGTGTTCGTGGCGACCAACCGGATGCACACGCTGATGGATTTCCGCTACCGGCGCAAGTTCGTCGCGGGCACCGGCGAAGCAGGCTCTTCAAACCGCTGCAAGGGAAAATCCGGAGAGGACGCGGTGATCGAAGTGCCCTGCGGAACCGTCGTGCGCGACGCGGAAAGCGGCGCGGTGCTGCTCGATCTGTTCCGCGACGGAACCCGCCGGGTGCTGCTGCGCGGCGGCAACGGCGGATTCGGCAACATGCATTTCGCCACGCCCACCCGCCAGGCGCCGAACTTCGCCAAGCCCGGCGAAAAAACCGCGCCGCGCGAGGTGCTGCTGGAGCTGAAATCCATCGCCGACGTCGGCCTGGTCGGATTCCCGAACGTCGGGAAATCCACGATCCTGTCGGTGGTCACCGCCGCGCGCCCGAAGATCGCGAACTATCATTTCACGACGCTGCAGCCCAATCTGGGCATCGTGAAGCTGGACGATTTCAGCTTCGCGATGGCGGATATCCCCGGGCTGGTGGAAGGCGCCAGCGAGGGCATCGGGCTGGGGCACGATTTTCTCCGCCACATCGAGCGCACGCGGCTTTTGATCCACGTGGTCGATATCTCCGGCAGCGAAGGGCGCGATCCGCTGGAGGATTTTGACGCGATCCAGAACGAGTTGAAGCGCTACGGCGGCCTGGCGGACCGCCCGATGCTGGCGGCGGCCAACAAGACCGACCTGGGCGGCGCGGAAAACCTCGAGCGGCTTCGCAAAAAGCTGGAAGGCAGCGGCATTCCGGTGTTCCCGGTCTCCGCGGCGACCGGCAAGGGCTTCGGCGATCTGATGCGGGCGGCCGCCGCCGTCCTGAAGGAGCTCCCGCCGCTCGAACCGTTCGAGGAGGAAGCCCCGGAGGAGATTCCGCCGGCAGAGGAACCGTTTGCCGTTTCAAAGGAAGGGGAGCTGTACACCGTCACCGGGCGCTCGATCGACCATCTGATCGACTCGGTCAACTTCGGCGACGAGGACAGCCTGAACTGGTTCCACCGCACGCTGCGCAAATGGGGCGTCATCGACGCGCTGCGCGAGGCGGGCGCGAAGGAAGGGGATACCGTATCCGTCGGCGGCATGGAATTTGATTTTATCGAATGATCGGAGGCAAAACAAATGACGGCAAAACAACGCGCGGCGCTGCGCGCCATGGCAAACACGATCAAGCCGGTGCTGCAGATCGGCAAGGACGGCATCAGCGACCATCTCATCAAGCAGGCGTGGGACGCGCTGGAGGCCAGGGAACTGATCAAGGTGACGCTGCTCAAAACCGCGCCGTACACCGCGCGGGAGGCCTGCGACCTGCTGTGCGAAAAGGTGCACGCCGATCCCGTGCAGGTCATCGGCCAGAGATTCGTGATCTACCGCAAAGCCCGCAAGGATTCAAAGATCGATCTGGATCAGCTGGGCTGACGGAGCTTCGCGGCTCCGGACACGCGGTTCCAAATACGGGCTGCTCCCGCGGCGCACGAAAGCCGTTCGGAGCAGCCCGTTCGGCAGATCGGGAAATCGCAGGGCGAAGGCGAGCGCGCCCAGTGGGCGATGCAGCGAGCCTGCAGCCCAATGAACAAAGGAGTCCATGAGCGAAAGCGAAGGGACGACTATTGTGAATTGAGAGTTGTCAGAATTCGGATGCTGTACCTTGACACCCAGGCAACGAAGATACGGCGGAATCCACTGCAGCGCCGGCGGTACGAGCCGCACATCGGGCGAAGATCCATCGATGCCGTCGTAGGGCGAAGGCGAGCGCGCCCAGTGGGCGGCGACAACCTCATCCGTCTTGCACCTACGGTGCAATCCACCTTCTCCAAAGGGGAAGGCATGCTTGGATTCGGAATGCTGTACCGGTTGACGGACGGATCTTCGAATCCCGGAAACGTCTTCCCCGTAAACGTCGTCCCTTCGCGGCGCAGCCGCGAAGGGACAGAAAATGACAGGCTCTCAAACGGGAAGGCAGAAAGCGCCGCAGGCCCGGCCGCGCTGCCTTTGTTTCCCGTCGGATCAGCCGGTATACGTGGACCAGTCGATGCTTCCCACCGATCCGCCCTCCAGATACAGGTTGATGCAGCTGTCGTAGCCGTTGATGTCGATGCCCGATTTCGACGTGGAAGGATGCTCGAACACCAGCACATCGTCCGTACTGATATCGCTGAGGCCGGCGGCGGTCATCAGCGCCCGCGCCGTGGCGGCGTCGGTCCCCACGGACACGCCGAACAGGGTATAGCCTTCTCCTTCGATCCCGATGTACTCCACGTTCTGGTCGCCGCCGATGGTCAGAACGCCGTTGGTGTAGATTCTGCCCGCTTCCGAGACCGTCCCGGAATCGTAGGTCAGGCCGAGATCCTCCGCGGACGCCTCCGCGTCTGCCTGGTAGTAATCGCTCACCTCCGTCATTTCCCCCGCCTGCGCGGAACCGGAATTGCCGTAGAATGAATCAATGCTGTCCAGGGACTCGTAATCCTCTTCGTCAAAATCTTCGTCGTCGTAGTCTTCGTTGTCGTAGTCTTCGTCGTCGTAATCCTCGTCGTCGTAATCCTCGTCGTCGTAGTCTTCGTCGTCGTAGTCCACGTCGTCGTAGTCCTCGTCGTCGTAGTCTTCGTAGTCCTCGTAATCCTCGTAATCCTCGTCGTCGTCGAAGGGCTCGTATTCGCTGCTCTTATCGCCTGCGCTGCCGAGCACCGCGTATTTCGAGGAAATCCAGCAGATGGTGTTGCTGTATCTGATCTTGTACCATGCCACGCCGCGGTCGTCGTACCGGGTGCTGTTCTGATAGTTCAGCAGCGTTCCGTCGTACACCGTCGTGAAAATGTCGTATTCAACGCCGGGGCCGATGCGCAGGTTGACGCTGCCGGAAACGTACACCTTTCCCTTGGGAACCTTCTGCGGCGACGGTTTCTTCTTTACGGGCGCCGGCGTGGGGGAAACCCCCTTCAGCTTCGAATACTTGGAAGAAACCCATCCGTTCTCCGACTGGAAGCTCACCTTGTACCATACGACGCCGCGGTAGTCGGTCGATTTGTCCTTCAGGTATTTCAGCGTCTCACCCTTATAGGCGGTGCCGATGATCGACCCGCTCAGGCTGGGCTTTCTGCGCACGTTCGCGTTCCCGGTCATGTATACGCCGCTGCCGCCGGACGGCTTTTTGCCGGACGAGCCCGCCAGATTGACGTACACCTTATTGCCCGACCGGTACGCTTCGATGGTGAAGGACGCGCCGTTGTTCCGGAAGGAAAAATCGATGCCGCCGCTGTAGTCGGTCACGATCGCGTCGCTGCCGGAGGACACATAGCTTCCCTTGTACCTGCTGCCGTAGGTCTGCTTCTCGATATAGGTGACGTTGCCGCGCTTCTTCAGCGCCAGGTACAGCGTCGCCGCCACCTGGCTGACGCCTCCGGCCCGCACCTTGACGCCGCGGCCGTTCATCGCGACCTCGTAGCCCTTTGCCGCCGACCGCTCGCCTACAGCGTCGTTGAACGAAAAGACGCTGCCGCTGGCGACGTACGTTCCGTCCAGTTCTTCGCACGCGAGATCCAGGTTGTTCTTCAGCGCACTGGTGCCGTCCACAATCGGCGTGGACGCTGCGGTATCCGCCAGCGCGGGAACGCTCAGCCCCGTCAGGCAGAATGCGCAGATCAGCGCCAGCGCAAGAAACCGATTTGCTTTCAGATGCTTGCGTTTCATCATCATTTCCCCCATTTCCTCTGTTCCCTGGGCTCGGGGGCCGCGCTGCCCGCCGGCTCCGTCGTCTGTCCGGCGCCCGGAAAACGGCGTTCTCCGTGCCACGCGCCCTCCCTCCTGGGAACCTTTTCCCCTGTTTGACTCAGGATCGGCCCAGCAGGTTGCATGCGCATGCCGGCCCGCGCGGTTTTTCCGGATGCAGGGCTTCGCGCCGGTTCCGCCGCGCCCGGGCGAATCACTTCCGAAGCCGCCGGATCCTTTCCGCCGTGTACCGTTCGGCCTGACGCCACAGCGAGTGGAGCTGCCGCTTGTGGGCACAGAGCTTTTCCGTGCAATTGGCGCAGAGCAGATAATGGTTGGTCTTTTCCGAAAACCGTTCGGGATGACGGTAAAACGTGATCTCCCAGCGCAGCAGCAGCGCCACGGACAGCGCCAGAAGGCTCCAGGAGTAATTGTTCCGCACGAAAAACAGCGGGGTGAACATCATCGCGTAATCCCAGTTGTAAATCCGGCAGGCGCTGCAGCATTTGTTCTTCATCAGCCAGCTCTGAAACGGGCAGAAGAACAGAATGCAGATCATGTCGCACACGGAATAAGCGCCGCACAGCAGCAGCATGATCCCTTCGTCCAATATGCCTTTCATGTACAGCGCGCCGAAGATCCCGTTGAACACGATCCAGATCAGCGCCACCAGAACCGTCGCGTTGTTGTCCGGAATGTCGATCTCGGTGCTGCCCGATTTGATATAGTTCCGGGCGAACTGCTTCTGGCAGCCCGGGCTTTCATACCGCGACGGAAAGAAGCGCAGAATCATTTCGCCCGCGAATACCGCCCAGATCACGTTCAGGATCAGCGGCCTCTTTTCCAGCCCGGTCATCAGCGCTTCCCCGCCGCGCAGCCGCAGCCGTATGTACCCGATCAGAAGGAGAAGCAGCAGCACAGAGCGATAGACCAGCCGCACGTAATGCAGCAGGCTGATGGTGCTGATTTTCGGCCTGCCGCCGCGTTTTTGCGAAGCCGCGTTCATCCTTCCGCCTCCCGTGCCGCGC
>JAFWEY010000108.1 GCA_017512675.1 Clostridia bacterium
GTCGAGTCATTCCGCGATGTGGCGATGGCCGGCAAGCTGGCCGCGAACCGGGGAACGCAGGATATCACCTTCCGGGATATCTACTCCTGGTACGGCGATACCGACCCCGATTACTACCGCACGCTGGGAACCGACGCCATGCGCTGGGAGCTCAGCGCCAGAATCTGCGACCGGCTCAGCGCCCTGAACCATCTCAAGGTCAATTGCGGAAGAATCACCGTTCGCCCGTTCCACTGAGCGTTCATAAACCGCGGCCCGGATCTCCGGGCCGCGGTTCTTATGCCTTTTTCGGGATCATTACGTTTCGAAGCTCCTCTTCGTACTGCACGGAGCCGCCGTAGATCCGGTAGAGGAACGAATTCTCCTGCTGGCGCGCGTACCCGACGATCACCTCGTCCAGGAAATCCAGCGGCCGGTCGCTCTCCAGGAACTCCTCGGCGAACCAGTCGAAATCCTGCTCGATATCGAGCGCCGCGTAACCACAGCGGGTCAGAATATCGTTCATCCGCTGCACCGTCAGCTTCTGGTCCTGCGGCATTTGGGTGCCGCCCGCAAAGAACAGAAGAAAACAGATCAGCACGGTGCGGTCGATATCCAGCGAGCCCTGAATGTACTTGTACACCGCGTGCTCGCCCGCGCGGTTCTTGCCGTATCCGCGGCTGCCGTCGCTGGAATACGCCGCGTCTTCCTTTTCTTCGCTCTCGCGGACGCTTTCCCGAATGACCCGGCTGTCGTCGAAGCCCTCCCAGCCGGGATGGTTTTTTCGCAGCACTTCGGCCATGCCCCGCTTCTGCCGGGCGGGAATGTCCTCCAGGGATTCGTAGCACTCGGTCAGGATTTCGATCCAATCGGTGGAGACGTAGCCGAAATAGAAGTAATTGAACGCGTCGAATACCTCGCCGCAGGAAATCGCCGAATCGCGGATCAGGGAGCGCTTGTCCTCCTCCGTCGCCGTCGATTTCCCCGCGGGACCGGTTCCCGGCTCAGTGCGCTCCGCTTTCCCCGCCGCCTTCTCGTTCCTGCGAAGCTTTGTCACCACCTTCAGAACCGACATTTCCGAAAGGGCGTCCCCGACGCCCCTGCACCTGCGCCAGGCGTTCAGGTAGTTTTCGATGCGCTGGTTCAGGTAGTAATACAGGTACTTGCAGAAGTAGTAGCGGGTGCGCTCGCGCACGGTGCTGAAGGAGCGAAGATTGGCGGACAGGAAGGCGCGCAGCGCTTCGATCCCGTCCGGAATGCTGGCGAGGGCGTCCTCCAGATACCGGGTTTGCCGCTGCGTAACCAGCATGTCTCCCTGCGTATCGGAATTCTCCGATACGTACCGTTCCAGCTCCGCGTAGGTGATCTTTGACGACCGGAACCATTGGGAATCCTCCGCCCGGGAATAGAGATCCCGAACCTGTGCCTGCATCTGCCTCCATTCCTCATAGGAATTGCCGTGCAGGAACGCGAAGATCAGCGTGGCCTCCCAGAAGTTTCGGGAATACAGCCGCGGGCAGCCGTACTGCGCCAGCTTCCCGTTCAGCTCCTCCAGCGAAAACCGCCGCACGAAACCCAGCGCGATAATCCGGCATCGCAGCGGAATCCGCCGAATCGCGGATTCGTTCAGCGACATGCAGGCTTCCAGGATATCGTCAGAGGGCTCGAGCGCGTACATGTCGTTCACCATCTGGTGAAAGATTTTGCTGACATCCTTTGCCATCGTGTTTCCTCCGTTCCCGTCATTCCATTTCCCAGCGGGTCAGCCCCAGCGCTTCCCAGTCGTACGCCTCCCACCAGCTGAGGATCTGCTCTGCCCAGGGTTTTTTGATGCCTTCTTTCCCGAGCAAGATGTCGCAGACATTCCGGAACCGTTTGTCTGTGTGGCTGTATTCGGTGGTTATGAACGCTAAGCATTGCGCGTCGTCCGGATTTGTAACCACAAACGTCAGGCTTTTGTCGTAAACCGGCCGCCCCAGATCGTTTTCGCGGATCAATTCCGGCAGGACATCCGCGATTCTCCCCGGCAGCGTTTCGTCCGCCGGCAGGCGGAGATAAAGCCTGAAAGAATCCTCCGTCTCTTCCACCGGATAGCCGGTTTCTCCGGAGATCGCGTTCAGCCTTTCCCGCATCCGCGCAAGGCGCTGCGGCTCGACGTCCTGATAGCGAACGCCCAAATGAGGCGCGTATCCGTCGAGCATCGCGCTTCCTGTTTCGTCGATGCCCACCCAATCCTCCAAGCTGGCCGACGCCGGCAATTCCGTCTGCTGCGCGCACGCGGCCAGGAAATCCGGCAGCCACCGGCTGTCCTCCCCGAGCGCTTCCATGCCCTCCAGGCAGAAATCATAGAATTCGACAGCGCCGTCCGTCACGGCCCCGGTCACAGGGGCGGCTGCCAGGCTTCCGCCTCCGAAAGTCTTCAGGTACAGGATGCCGAGCCCAAAGTCCGCCATGGCGCCGGTGTATTCCCTGAGCTTTTCGCTGTAGAGTTCGCTCGGGAAGGTCACCTGCAGCCCCATCCTGCCGTCCTGCCCTTTGACGGCGCGCACTTCGCTGGTGCCGCCTGTCCCGTTGCTGGAAGTTCCCCAGGGCTTCCAGCCGCAGGACAGGCCGTTGAGCCCCAGGCAGTCCAGAATCGGCGCGCCGATCCGCTCCGCGCCGATGCGGAACACGATCCGGTCGGGATCCCCGTACAGCGTGCCGAAGGCATAGGGCGTTTCCAGCGCGTCCAACCGCGCTTTGAAGTCCGCGATCATATTGGCCCGCTGGCCTTCTGTCAGCTCCCCGTACCAGCTGTAGACGCAGATCAGCCCTTCGCCGGCCATTTCGCTTTCGGCCACCTGGTAATCCCCCGCAAACAGGGATCCTTCGGGCTCTTCCCACACCCCGACGATTTCGTGCCGGATTTTCGTATTCCTGCCCGGCACAAGGCCCGAAAACCGGTCATCGAGCGTTTTTCCGATCTCCTGCCCTTCGAACGCGTCCAGCGGAAGCGTGACGTCCAGCGCGGTTCCGTTCTCCTCCAGCAGGTAATTGCCTTTCCCGGAGAAATCGTCCAGGCGGCTGCGCAGCGCCTCCCGCGCCGCGACGAATTCGGATACCGTCGTTTCCTCCTCCGCCGTGAACCGGAACCGCTCCGTCCGAATGCCGCTGAACCTGTGCGCGGCGCGGTACCGGCTGCAGCCCCAGGCCGCGCCGAGAAGCAGAAGAACGGACAGCGCGGCGCATGCGGCCCATTTGGCCCGGCGCGGGATCCGGGACGGTTCCGGCGGCTTTGGCAGCGCCTTCGCGACGGCCTCGGAGAGCTCCCGCATGCTCTGGTAACGGTCTTCGGGTCTCACCGCCAGGCCCTTCATCAGAACGGCCTCAAAGGCAGGCGCGATATCGGCGCCGCCGGCGGACGGCGGCTCCAGTTCGTCCAGCATCATCCGTTCCGGCGAGCTCTGGGGCGGATGCCGCGCCACGCACGCGTACAGCGTGGCGCACAGCGCGTACACGTCGGTCCAGGGGCCCAGCCGTCCGTCCCTGGAATACAGTTCGCAGGGAGAATAGTTTTCGCGGGAGATCGGGGCGGTCATCGCGGTCTGGCCGAGAAAATGGCGGGCGGCCCCGAAATCGATCAGCTTCAGGCTGCCGTCCGGCTGAACGATGACGTTGTCCGGGCTGATGTCCCGATGGATCACCCCCGCCTGATGGATCTGTTCCAGCGTGCCGATCAGCGGAAGAAACCGGCGCAGCAGGTCTTCGGCGGACATCGTTCTCTCCGCCGCACAGGCTGCCAGCGTCCGGCCTTCCACGTACTCCATCACGATATAGGCGGTGCCGTTTTCTTCGAAGTAATCCAAGACATCCGCGATGCCTTCGCAGTGCGCGAAGCCGCGGACGATGCGGGCTTCCTGCAGGAAACGGCGCTTCTGGGCTTCGAAGATCTCCGCGTCCGCGGGATCGGCAATCGCCACCTGCCGCCGGTCTTCGCCGGCGCGCACGGTGAAGCCCCGCCAGAACAGCTCCTTGACGGCGACCCTGCGCCCGATGCGCGTGTTTTCCGCCGCGTAGGTGATGCCGAATCCGCCCTGGCCCAGGACGCTGTCGATGCGATATCGACCGTCCAGCATCGTGCCCGGCTGAAGCTGCGCCGGCATGGTTCCACCTCCCGAAAGCGCATGATAAGGCATTATACCATACGCCGCGCCCGCTTGTCGAGAACCGGAAAACAGATTTGCAAATCCGCTGTGATACACTGCAGCCGGAGTGCCGGGAGAATCCATACGGAAAGGGGGGATCCCATGAACGGAAGGGCCAGAACCTGGGCGAGCGTATGCGGAAGCTGCGCGTATTACGGAAAGACCGGCTGTGCGTTCCCGGAAGCGACCGGCGGGCCGGACGACTGCATTGCCGCCGTGTGCGGCGGGTTTGCCCCGGCGGACGGACGCGGAAGCCCCGGCGGCGCCGGAGACGCCCGGTCCGCTCCTCCCGCGCCGGCGCAGGCGCGGCAGCGCTCCTAACGGCCCAAATGCGCTGCCGCGAACGGCTCTTCCGGAGCCGTTCGCGGTAGGCCTGTCTCTGTCGCACCGGGTTCGTCTCCGCCTGTGGATCGCCGCCGGCGGCAGTTCCCCGCACTGTTCCCCCCGATCTCCCGCCGCGCCCGAAGCGCGGAACGGGGGGACTGCCCGCTGCGCGGCGCGGTTCCCGCAAAACGCGGGCCCCGGGCGCCGCGGATCACCCGATCAGATGGTTTTCGTACAGCCGGTCAAGATTCTTCTGTGCCCGCGTATTCCCCTGCTCCGCGGCCTTCCGGTACCACTTCGCCGCCTCTTCGTAGCTCTGGGCAACCCCGTATCCTTTTTCATACAGCCATCCGAGGTTGTTCTGGGCGTTCATCTCCCCCTGCTCCGCGGCCTTCCGGTACCACTTCGCCGCTTCGTCGTAGCTCTGGGGAACCCCGTTCCCATTTTTATACAGCACTCCGAGGTTGTTCTGGGCGCTCGCGTATCCCTGCTCCGCGGCCTTCCGGTACCACTTCACCGCCTCTTCGTAGTTCTGGGCAACCCCGTTCCCATTTGCATACAGCACTCCGAGGTTGAACTGGGCGTTCATATTTCCCTGCTCCGCGGCCTTCCGGTACCACTTCGCCGCCTCTTCGTAGTTCTGGGCAACCCCGTTCCCATTTTCATACAGCACTCCGAGGTTGAACTGGGCCTTCATATTTCCCTGCTCCGCGGCCTTCCGGTACCACTTCGCCGCCTCTTCGTAGCTCTGGGAAACCCCGTATCCTCTTTCATACAGCCATCCGAGGTTGGCCTGGGCGCCCGCGTGTCCCTGCTCTGCGGCCCTGCGCCACCACTTCGCCGCCTCTGGATAATCCTGAGCCACATCCCTTCCGAAGTAGTACATGTTTCCGAGCCGGAACTGCGCGTCAGGGTCGCCCAGTTCCGCGGCCTTTCGATCGCCCAGCGCCGCAATCCTGCTGCCCTTGCCGATCAGCTCCCCGCAGCCCCTGCAATAGGTGTCGCCGGTATAGCCGTCATCGGCTGCTGTCGCTTCCTTCGCAAACCGCGTCTCCGTCCCGCCGGTGTGGTTGGACGGGTCCTTTTGAATCACCTCGTTCCGGGTCGTTCCGCAGATCCGGCAGACAAAGGATTCAATGCCAAAGGACTGGCAGGTCGCTTCCTGAATCACGGTGCCCTCGTCCCACTGATGGCCTGCTGCCGGAATCGCGCTGCCCCTGACGATCAGCTCCCCGCAGCTTTTGCAGCAGGTGTCGCCGGTATAGCCGTCCGCCGTACAGGTGGCATCCCGCCTGCCCTTTGTCTCCGTCCCGCCGGTGTGGTTGGCCGGGTCCTTCGGTATCCTTTCGTCCCGCACGGCCCCGCACACCGTGCAGGTATAGCTCTTCACGCCGATCGTCCGGCAATTCGCTTCCTGAATCACGGTGCCCCCGTCCCACTGATGGCCCAGCGCTTTTCCTTCCGTCGCTCCACATTCCCCGCAGGTCTTCGGCTCCGTGCAGGTGGCATCCCGCCACGTGTGCACATGCCTGCGCGCGCCGCAGTATGGGCATGTGTCCCCCAGCGCCGCCTGAACCCGCCTGCCGCACGTTCCGCACGTCCATGTCGAATCGGCGTACGCCGAAAGCGCGAACGCCAGCGCCACAATCAATAGAACCGCACCTGTGAGGCGTTTCATGTTCAAACCTCCGCTCCTGTTGGCTCCGCACCCCGCGGTAAGAATCCGCTTCCCCGCCGGGCGCGCCGGAAGCCGCGTCCCGTTTCCGTCCGGGAATCGGCGGCGCTTTCCGCCCTGCCGCTCCGGGTCCGGCGATCTGCCGCCCGCTGCGCGGCGCGGTTCGCGCAAAACGCAGGCCCCGGGCGCCGCGGATCACCCGATCAAATGGTTATCGTACAGCCGGTCAAGATTTTCTTGTGCCCACTTATTCCCCTGCTCCGCGGCCTTCCGGTACCATTTCTCCGCCTCGGCGTAGCTCTGGGAAACCCCGTTCCCATTTTCATA
>JAFWEY010000109.1 GCA_017512675.1 Clostridia bacterium
AGGCAGCGGGTTGACCGGGTTTTCGATCAGAAAAGGCCGGTTGTCGATCGTCAGATGCGCGGTGTCGGGACCGCAAGGGGACAGTGCCATGCCCCGGTTCCGGCAATAGAGAGAGAAATCCTGTATAAAATCCTCCAGCGGCACCTGTTCCGCGAATACAGCGCGGTGAATCGGCTCAAAAACAAGGGCCGGATCGTGGAGATTGTTGATTTCCACCAGCGCGAAGCGCGCCGGATGCCCGCTTCGCTCGCTCTCCGGCAGGGTTTCCCGGATGCGTTCCCAGCACAGCCGCGCGGCAGCCAGGGAATGGTTTCCGTCTCCCACCGCGAAAAGGAATCCGTCACAGCTGCTGTAGAGGGTGGATAGCGCGCTGCCGAAGGAATCGATCCTATCCTGCGCGGACACCTGCCAGCCGCGCAGATGTCCGCCGCCCAGCATTGTATCAAAATCGTAGAGCAGCGGCATTTCGCCCCGCCGGGCATAGATGGGTTCAATCAGCGTTTTTTCCGGATCATCCGCCAGCAGCATCACATGCGGGAGTTCCAGCGGCGCGCCTGTCCGGATGGCCGCACGCGGCGGCAGGCGGTCCAGCACAGTTCCTTCCGTCGGGCGGATCAGCGGATGGGCGTCCCGGTGATAATCGTATTTCTCCAGATCGATTTTCCCTACCAGCCCGATTCGGCTGCATGAGGCGGTTTCGCGCTCCACCAGAACAAATCCGTCAAAGGAACGGGAAAGGATGCCGCCGTTCAGGTATTCACGCATTGATTCATGGATAGCCTCGGGATTCGCCGGCGCGTCTTTCAGATAGCATTCCGGATAGATCATGCGCAGGGTGGACGGAGATTCGCCCACCAGCGTGTTTGCCTCTTGCCAGTATTCCGGCTGGGATGTGAACTGGTCACAGGCCACCACCGCCCACTTGGCGGGATCGATCCGCGCGTCCGGAAGAAGAATCCGGGCCGGAGAAAAACCATATCGGGAAAAGTCAAACATTTTCCAGGATCTCCTTGCTTTGAGTTTTCCAGTATTGTATCATAATCCTGCGGACTCGTCCAGAAAGAGAAAGGGATTTTGAGAAAAATGACGGATGAAAAATCGGGAGTGCGCCTGAACAAATACCTTTCGGACTGCGGATACTGTTCCCGGCGCGAGGCGGACCGCCTGATCGAAAGCGGGGCGGTCACGATCGACGGGATCCCCGGGCACCTGGGCGATCGGGTTCGCCCGGGGATGGAAGTGCGCGTCAACGGCAGTCTTCTGAAAGACGGCGCGAAAAAGGTGTACCTTGCGCTGTACAAGCCGCGCGGCATCGTATCCACCGCGGATGAAAGAGAGCCGCTCAATGTGGTGTCGTACCTGCATTACCCGACCCGCGTCTATCCGGTCGGCAGGCTGGACAAGGAATCCGAAGGCCTGTTGCTGATGACCTCCGACGGGGAGATCGTCAATCGCCTGCTGTGCGCGGCGGGCGGACATGAAAAGGAATACCTTGTTGTGGTGAATAAACCGCTGACAGAAGAGTTCCTGAAGGCGATGCGGGCAGGGGTCTTTCTGGAAGAACTGAAAATGCGGACCCTTCCCGCAAGAGTTTTTCCGGAAACGCAGAATTCCTTTCGCGTCGTATTGACGCAGGGGCTCAACCGGCAGATTCGCCGCATGTGTGAAACGCTGGGTTACCGGGTGCGTTCCCTGAAGCGTTTGCGCATTGAAAACATTACGCTGGACGGGCTCAGCCCCGGGCATTTTCGGGAATTGACCGAGGAGGAAAAACAGGAGCTGTTCAAAAGAATCGGCATGTCATAAAATGCCGGCGCTGACCGAAACGCGAAGCGCGGGACTGAAGCGTCCTTCAGGGCTGCCGGATGGGGCCGTTTGCCCGCCGGGCCCCCTTTCCCGTCATCCGCGCCCTGCAAATCCGCTGACGGCACCCCCGCGCTCTTCGTAGGCCCGCCGGATGATAAACCCGTTCGCTGCCCGGCCGCTTCATTTGTGCTGTATTGCACTTGTGAAACAGGCGCCGATCTGTTATAATGGATTCATTGATTGTGTTCTGTTCCCGGAGAAAGCGGCGCCGTCACATGTCTGTGACGGCCGCAGCGGGAACGGTATCGCAACCGCTGACAGCGAGGAGATGCATGATCATATGAAATTGGGAGTCGTGGGTTTGCCGAATGTCGGCAAGAGCACTCTGTTCAACGCAATTACGTCCGCCGGCGCGCAGGCGGCCAATTACCCGTTCTGCACAATCGAACCGAATACCGGCGTGGTCGCAGTGCCGGATGAACGCCTGGATGCGCTTGCGGATTTGTTTCACCCGAAGAAGTATTCGCCGGCGACGCTGGAATTCGTGGATATCGCCGGGCTGGTAAAAGGCGCCAGCCGGGGCGAGGGGCTGGGGAACAAATTTCTTTCGCACATCCGCGAGGTGGACGCCATCGTGCATGTGGTGCGCTGCTTTGAGGACAGCAACGTCATTCATGTGGACGGATCGGTAAATCCGGCCCGGGATATTGAAACCATCAACACCGAACTGGTATTGGCCGATCTGGAAACGGTGGAGAAACGAGCGGAAAAAGCGCGCAAGCTGGTTCGCAACGGAGAGAGCAAAATGGCGTTGGAAATGGCGACCGCCGAGAAGCTGCTTGCTCATCTCAATGAAGGAAAGCCTGCCCGCACCTGTGACCTTTCAAAGGAAGAATGGGAAGTCGCCCGCGGCTGGTTTCTGCTGACGACCAAAAAGGTCCTGTACGCCGCGAACATCGCGGAAGACGAAATCGGCGCGGAAGAGAACGAAATGGTGTCCCAGGTTCGGCAAATCGCGCAGCAGGAAAACGCGCAGGTTCTGGTAATCTCCGCGAAAATCGAGGAAGAAATCGCGCAGCTTCCGGCAGAGGAAAAGCAATTGTATCTGTCTGAGATGGGCATCGGCACATCCGGTCTGGATCGGCTGGTGCAATTGAGCTACCGGCTGCTGGGCCTGATCAGCTTTTTGACGGCAGGGCCTGATGACGTGCATGCGTGGACCATTCAGAAAGGCACCAAAGCGCCGCAGGCCGCAGGCAAGATTCATACAGATTTTGAAAAGGGCTTTATCCGCGCGGAGATCGTTCCCTATACGGATCTGATTCGGGAAGGATCGATCAAGGTATGCAGGGAAAAGGGATTGCTGCGCAGTGAAGGCAAGGATTACGTGATGCAGGACGGAGACGTGACCAATTTCCTTTTCAACGTGTAATACGTCCGTCAGCGCATATCGAACGCGCGGGTACGATGTCAAATAATAATGGAGGGATACGAATGGCCGACAGGAAAGCTTCAAAGGAAACCGTCGATCGAAGAGCAAGTATGGACGACCGGCTCAAGGCGCTGGAGGTAGCGCTCGGCAAGATCGAAAAGGACTTCGGAAAAGGCTCCGTCATGAAACTCGGCGACGCGGCGAAAATGCAGGTAGACGTAATTCCTACCGGCTGCCTCCGCCTGGATTTCGCGTTGGGTGTCGGCGGACTGCCGCGGGGAAGGATTGTGGAGATCTATGGACCGGAGTCTTCCGGTAAAACCACGCTGGCGCTGCACGCGGTCGCGCAGTGCCAGAAAGAAGGCGGCATCGCCGCGTTCATCGACGCGGAGCATGCGCTGGATCCGATCTATGCCCGCAAGCTCGGGGTCAAAATTGAGGATCTGTACGTATCCCAGCCGGATAACGGGGAACAGGCGCTGGATATCTGTGAATCCCTGGTGCGCTCCGGCGCGGTGGATATCGTGGTGGTAGACTCGGTGGCCGCACTGGTTCCCAAAGCGGAAATAGAAGGCGATATGGGAGATTCCCATGTGGGACTGCAGGCGCGCCTGATGAGTCAGGCGCTGCGCAAGCTGACCGGAGTGATCAACAAAACCAATGCCGTCGTCATATTCATCAATCAGCTGCGGGAAAAGGTCGGCGTGCTGTACGGGAACCCGGAAACCACCACCGGCGGCCGCGCGCTCAAATTCTACGCGACCATCCGCATCGATGTGCGCAAGGGGGAGCCGATCAAAAACGGCAGCGAGGTCATTGGCTATAAGACAAAGATCAAGATCGTAAAGAACAAGGTCGCTCCGCCGTTCAAAACCACCATCGTCGATATGCTGTTCGGCGAAGGCCTGTCCAAATCCAGTGAGGTCCTGGATCTGGCGGTGGAACACGATATAATCATGAAGAGCGGCGCCTGGTACTCCTACAACGATGTGCGCATCGGTCAGGGCAGGGAAAACACGAGGAAATACCTTCTGGAGCACCCGGAGATTTGCCAGGAAGTGGAAGAGAAGCTGCGCGGCCTGTTCGACGAAGGAGACATCACGGAAGAGGAAGAACCGGAAGACGAACCGGATGATGAAGCCTTCGACGACGAGGAATAAGCAGAATACCGAAGAAAAACCTGCGTTGAGCCGGCAAAAAAATTGCCGGCTCAACAAATCTTAACCGAGACAAAATATTCAAATGCCGTATAATTCCGAACAATCGAGATGATTCCGCGCGACAAGATTCGGGAATATCGGGGCTGAATTGGGTATCCTTCCCGCCTGAACCCCGATATGTGGCGGTTGCTGCCACAAAAACACGGACAAACCGGCGGAATCCGGCAAAACCCCCTTTTTTACTTGACAATTGGGGCAGGGAGTGGTATTATATACAAGCGCTCGAGGGACGGGGCACCGCAAGGGGCCGGGAACCGGGCGAGAGCACCTTGAAAACGATACAGCGAGAGCAAGGAAAGAAGAAGTCAGATTCGGAGAGTTGAAGCAGCTGAGGGAGCGGAACCGGAGGCTTGGCGGCGCGAGGGGGAAGCGAGAGCAGCTGGGAAGGATTAAACAAAAGAGTTTGAT
>JAFWEY010000110.1 GCA_017512675.1 Clostridia bacterium
CGCAGAAGCTGAAAGTGTCGGGAACGATCGACCTGGCGAGGCCGGAAAGCGCGGTCACAATCGCGCCTACAGTCAAGGAAGACTGGCAGAGCTGGACGCTTACGATCACCGGCAAGAAGGGCAAGAAAGACCTGGGAGACATCACGAACCGGTTCGCGGTGAGCCTGAACGAAGCGGGCGATCTGGTGGTGAAGAGGCTGGCCGGAGCGGCGCTGGAGGCGGGCACGGCCTGCACGGCGACGCTGACGGTGTAGCAGCAGGAGCGGCAGCTGGAAGCCTCGAAGAAATTCAAGGTGACGAAGGGCAAGGTGACCGCCGGGGTCAGTCCGGCGGCGGTGACGCTGAACAGGGCGGATGCCGCGTCCTTCGCGGATGTGAAGATCACGATCGCCGACGCGGCGGTGGCGCCGGTCGTCAATGTGACGGCAGGCAGCAAGGCGTTCTCGGCGGAATACCTGGGCGAAGGCGCCGTGCGCATCGGCTTCAAGGACGGCAAGGTGCCGAAGAAGGGCGAAACCGTGAAGCTGAGCGTGTTCGTGGAAGGCTGCCCGGAGGCGGCTGCCACTGTGAAGGTCACGGTGAAGCTCACCGGCACCGGCGCCGTCGAAGGCGCTGAGTCGGAACTCCTGCCGGAGGAGACCCCGGAATCCGTTTCCGAGCCGGTCCGGGAAGAAATCCTGCCGGATTATGACAGCGACTGGTACAGCGAACCGGAGGAAGAGCCGGCTCAGGGATCGGACTGGTTCTGATACGCACAAATCTGACCCATGAATGGGGCTGCCTCAATTCAGAGGCAGCCCCATCGCGCTGCGCTTCAGTTCCATGCAGGCACGGCGCATCACGGAACGATGGAATACTTCTCGATTCCGCTGAATACGGCCCGCCCTCCTTCCGCGAAGAAGCGGATGCCGATTGCCGCTTCCGGATCCGGATAGACGTTGCCGGTCATCGTATGCCTCCCGCCGTCGATAAAGACCTCCAGGGAACTGACATCCAGGAACAGGTCGAACTCGATGGAGTCCCGGGGCCCGATTTCGCAGACCCTGCGGTTTACGTCAGGCTCGCGGCCGGTCAGCGCGGCCCCCGCGTTTTCCCGGTCGAACACCACCAGGCCCTCGCGGCGGTCGCAGTACAGCAGCGTTTCGCAGCCGTCCGCGCAGAACAGCTTTACCCCGGCCCTCCCGGCACTGCCGGGAGACAGCGTGAAGCGCAGCTCGATCACGTTTCCCTCTACGCCCGGAAGGCTGATTTCTTCGTTTTCGGCCGCGGCTTCCCCGGCGAATACCGGGTCGCGCCGGAAGCTTTCGATCTCACGAACGGGCCTTTGAATCAGGCGGTCTCCTTCCACCGTCAGCTCCCGCGGCAGCGTGTAGGTTCCGGCCCATTCCTCTTTGGCGGTGGGGAAACTCCGGTCCCACATCTCCTTCCATGCGATCATGACGACCCGGCCGTCCGGCATCCGCAGGGTTTGCGCGGCGTAGAAATCGAAGCCGCTGTCCACCTCGCCGATCGTCTGCACTTCGAAGCGGCCGGTTTCAAAATCCAGATGCCCGAGCATGTACAGCACCGAATGAACGTTCTGGTACAGATGGCCTTCGGCGGGCAGATTCTGCGGGCTGGAGAGCAGCACCTCCGCGCCGGAATCGGCAACAAAGTAATCCGGGCATTCGTATACGCCGTCCAGATGCCAGAACGCCTCGCTGAATTCGCTTTGCGGATAGAGGAGATGCCCGATATAGGTCCAGTGGTACAGGTCGCCGCTCTTCAGCAGGCAGAGATTGCCCCACCCCTCTTTCCGGTGGTCCGGGTCGGGCTGACGGGGGTTGGTGGTTTCCCACTGATCGGCCGGTGCCGGCTCGGTCCGCCGTCCGCGGTCCAGATAGCGGATCCCCGCGATCAGGTAAAACGAATCGTCCCGCCGGAAAATGCGCGGGTCGCGGAAATCCTCCTCGTAGATTTCGGGTGACAGCATTTCCGCCGTCAGGATCGGGTTGCCGGGATCCTTCACGAAGCGGTCTCCGTCATCCGAAACCGCGATGCACTGGCGCTGCATTGTCGGCTGGGCCGCCGTGTACATCAGAAAGAGCCTGCCGTCCTTCTCGATCGCCGAGCCGGAGCAGCAACCGCAGACCAGTTCATACGGCTGATCGGGGTACAGCGCGACAGGGCGCTGCTGCCAGTGCACGAAATCCTTCGTCGTCACGTGATACCAGTGCATCGGCCCCCACTCGGGCTTGTGCGGATAATGCTGAAAGAACAAATGTGCGTTTCCCCGGTAATAGATCGTGCCGTTCGGGTCGTTTGCCCACCCAAAGGGCACGGAAACATGATAGTGCGGCCGATGGCTTGCGGACATGCTGATTCCTCCTGCGTGTTTTGCGCTTCCTCGCCGAAAGGGCGCAGGAAAATTATACCATGTGGAAAACCAAAGTCAAGAGCAAGGCCTTCAGCGCGCTGGATACTGATCCGTCCCCGCGCATAGCCGGCCTGGCGGCTGCGAGGGGGCGACGCGCCTGCTCCGACGCGCGATTCACACTTGACAACGAAAGAAATCAGGCATATAATTCAGATGAACGTTTCATTAACGTTTGGTCAACGATGCGAGAAGGAGGTTCCCCGTCATGAAGAAACTGGTATGCCTGGTTCTGTCCCTGGTGCTGCTGGTATCCTGTGTGTCCGCGTTCGCCGCTTCCAAGGAAGTGAGCATCTACGCGGCGCTGACTGAAGATGAACTCCCGACCTATTTCAACTCCTTTGAGGAAGCGACAGGCATTCATGTGAACTATGTGCGCCTGTCCGCCGGCGAAATGGCGTCCCGCGTAATCGCAGAAAAGGACAATCCTCAGGTGAGCATCGTGTTCGGCGGCGGTTCCGAAGGAATCATCACGCTGGAGAAGCAGGGGCTTCTGTATCCGTACACGCCGAACGGCATCGACAAGATTCCCGCCGAGTATGTGACCAGCGAATACTGGACTCCCTTCTATCTGGCGATTCTGTGCTTCGCGGTGAACAACGAGTGGTTCGCCGAGAACGAGCAGCCGCTGCCGGAGACATGGGACGATCTGCTGGATCCCGTCTATAAAGACATGGTCATCATGGCGCATCCGTCCACGTCCGGCGTGTCCTCCAACATCCTGACCTCGATGGTGCAGCTCAAAGGCGAGGACGAAGCGTTCGAGTATTTCCGCAAGTTCAAGGAAATCGTGCCGTATTTCGCGAAGGCGAGCTCCTCCGCCCCCTCGGCAGTTGCCCTCGGCGAAGCCGCGGTCGGCCTGACGGTGGACTCCGATACGCTGAAATACATGAACGAAGGCTACGACATCGATTTCATCTTCCCGAATCCCACCTTCGTGGACGTCGGCGCGATGGCGATCGTGGCGAACGGCCCCGAAGACGAGCTGGAAAACGCGAAGGCTTTCATCGACTACATGATCTCCGTGGAAGGCCAGAACCTGTTCATCACCTCCGGCTCCACCCGCATGCCGCTGAACGTGGACGCCGACATCTCCGAAGGCCTGAAGCCGCTGAGCAGCGTGACCGTCTTCAACGCCGATCGCGTCAAATCCGGCGAGGAGCGCGGCAGGCTGATCGAGAAATTCATTCAGGAAGTCGACGACGCTTCCGAGCTGCATTGATCCGTTTGGATCGCAGCGCCAACCGGTCCCATTGAACTCTCTGCTGCGGCCGCCGCTGTCTGTGACGGCCGCAGTATCCATGAAGAGCGTCACGGAAAAGTCGACATGATGGGAGTTGAGAACGCATGGCCTCAAAGGCAGCCAGAAAACACCTGAAAAGCTCAGCATGGAAGGAATTCGTGATAATTCTTCACCAGCCGGTGCTGCTGCTGACGATTATCGCCATACTGGCCATCCTGGCGATTTTCGTTCTGTACCCGATCCTGCGGATCATCAATCTGGGCTTCACAAACGAAGAAGGGGCGGCGTCCCTTGAGTACCTGACCTATATCCTCGGATCCCGAAGCTACCGTACGGTATTCCTGAACAGCATCCGGCTGGCTGCCATCGTCGCGCTGCTTTCGACGGTCGTCGGCTACATTTTCGCTTACGGCGTTACGCGCATTCAGATACGCGGCAGGAAGTTCTTCAACACGCTGATTCACCTGCCGATCATTTCCCCGCCGTTTATCCTGGCGCTGTCCATCATCTTCCTGTTCGGCCGGCAGGGAATCATCACCAAAGGGCTTTTCGGCATCAAGAACAACAACGTATACGGCTTTACCAGCCTGGTTTTCATCCAGGTGATTTCATTTTTCCCCGTCGCCTATCTGACGCTGACGGGCATACTGTCTGCCATTGACAGCTCGGTGGAGGACGCGGCGATGAACATGGGCGCGTCGCGCCTGCACATTTTCCGCACGGTCACGTTCCCGCTGTCGATGCCGGGCGTCATCAGCGCGTACCTGCTGACGTTCGTGCAGTCCCTGGAGGATTTTTCCAACCCCGCGGTCATCGGCGGCGACTACGGAACGCTGGCAATCGAGGCATACAAAACGATCACCGGCATGTACGATCTGCACGGCGGCTCCATGCTGGCGCTGGTGCTGCTGCTGCCGACGGTCTGCGCGTTCGCGCTGCAGAGATACTGGCTGAACAAAAAGAGCTTCGTCACGGTAACCGGCAAGCCGACGCAGGCACGCCAGCCGGTCCGGAGCAAAATCACGGTTGTCTTCTTCCTGTTCTGTGCGGTCGTATCCGCCTTCATCATTCTCCTGTACGGCACGGTGCTGGTCGGCGCGTTTACCAAGACGTGGGGAATCAACTATTCCTTCAGCATGCAGCACTTTACCTATGCCTGGGGGCTTGCAAAAGACGCGCTTCGCAAATCGACGCGGCTGTCGCTGATCGCGGCGCCGATTTCCGGCATCCTGGGAATCGCCATCGCCTACCTGACGGTGCGCAAGCGCTTCCCGGGCAGGCGCATAATGCAGATATCATCGCTTCTGACATTCGCGATTCCCGGTACGGTTCTGGGCATCGGATATATCAGCGCTTTCAATACGCCGCCGATTCTGCTGACCGGCACGGCAGCCATCATTGTCGCGGCATTTGTTTTCAGAAACATGTCCGTGTCGATCGAATCCGGGTCCTCCACACTGCTGCAGATCGACCGGTCAATTGAGGAGGCGTCCACGATTCTCGGCGCGGGAAACGGGGAAACCTTCCGGCGGGTTACGCTTCCGCTGCTGAAGCAGCCGTTTTTCTCGGGCATCGTCTTTGCGTTTGTCCGCGGCATGACAGCTGTCAGCACGGTCATCTTCCTGGTATCCCCGAAATGGCCGCTGGTGACGGCCAAGGTTCACGGGCTGTTTGACATCAGCAAATACAGCGACGCGGCGGCGCTGGTGGTGATTATGATTCTTACGATGCTGATCGTCATTGTTCTGATCAACATCGCGGTCACGCTGATCCTGAAGCCACGCGCGCACAGGTTCGATTGAGGCAGCACCGCTAGGTTCACAGGCACGCCTGGCGGCGCCTTATCCGCCGTCCGGTTCCTGCGAGCTTTCCGGCTTGCCGCCAGTCAGTCTTTGAAATCCGCCGGAACGGAGAATTCACTCGCCGGCTGACCGCCTCGTTTGTGAGGCGCAGCCTTAAGGAGGAAGTCACACATGGAAAGCAGAAATCAATTCGGAAGAAAGAGCAGCTCGCTGCAGCTCCGGGACGTGACCAAAGTATTTCCTCAGCCGGATGGTAACGGGGAGGTCGTCGCGGTCAATCATGTTTCGCTGGATGTGGCGGAAGGGCACCTGGTGACGCTGCTGGGGCCGTCCGGATGCGGCAAAACCACGACGCTGCGGATGATTTCCGGATTTGAATACCCCACCAGCGGCGAAGTGCTGATCGGGGAAAGAAACGTAGCGAATCTGCCTCCCAACAAACGCGATATTTCGATGGTTTTCCAGAGCTACGCGCTGTTTCCGCACCTGTGCATCTGGGAGAACATCGCCTACGGCCTGAAGGTCAAGAAGCTGAGCACCGATGAAATCAAAGCTAAGACCCGCGCGGTCATCGATCTGATGCAGCTGCAGGGCATGGAAATGCGCTTTCCCAACCAGCTCTCCGGCGGCCAGCAGCAGCG
>JAFWEY010000111.1 GCA_017512675.1 Clostridia bacterium
CCCTGCAGATTTTCCGGCCGCGCCTGCAAGGCGCAGGAAAATCTGAAAAACAGGAATGGAAACGCCACGCAGCGGCGTTTCCATTCCAAGCTCGCGTCAGCGAGCGAAAAGGCCTGGAATATCCGCAGCGCGGAGATTCCAGGCCAAGCGAACGCAGTGAGCGTAAAGGGATTGAAATATCGTTGCCGAAGGCAAGGAGATTTCAATCCAAGCTCGCTTTAGCGAGCGCTGTACCCGAAAACTATACACAATTTCCTGTTGACAAGCAGTAAAGAATTGCGTATAATATTAGTGAATAGAGAAAACGGGTTTACAAAACGACAGGCAAGGGAATTGCCGAATTCAGAAAGGAGTTTTAACGCATGGGCATCATCGAGAAAATGAGGCTTGACGGCAAGAAGGGCTTCGTAACCGGCGCCGCGCGCGGCATCGGCAAGTGCACCGCGATGGCGTTTGCGGAAGCGGGCGCGGATGTCGCGGTGGTCGATCTGGATTATGAAGTCGCCGTGAAGACTGCGGAAGAAATCGCGCAGGCCACCGGCCGCAAGGTCATTGCGATCAAGTGCGACGTGACCGACGAAGCGGACGTACAGGCGATGGTGAACGAAGTGGTCGAGAAACTGGGAGGCCTGGATTTCTGCCACGCGAACGCCGGCATCTGCATCAACGCCCCGGCGGATGAAATGACCTACGCCCAGTGGATGAAGGTCATCAACGTGAACCTGAACAGCGTATTCCTGACGGACACCATCGCGGGCAAGTACATGCTGGCCCATGGCGGCGGATCGATCATCAACACCGCTTCCATGTCCGGGCACATCGTCAACGTGCCGCAGCCGCAGTGCGCGTACAACGCGTCCAAGGCGGGCGTCATGCAGCTGACGAAATCCCTGGCGGTCGAGTGGGCGAAGAAGGGCGTGCGCGTCAATTCCATCAGCCCCGGATACATCGGCACCGAGCTGATTCTGGCCGCCCCGCACCTGAAATCGCTGATCGAGCAGTGGAACGCGATGGCGCCGATGGGCCGCTTGGGCAAGCCGGAAGAGCTGCAGGCCGTGGTGGTGTACCTGGCCGGCGACGCCGCTTCCTTCACCACCGGTTCCGACTTCGTGGTGGACGGCGCTTTCACCTGCTTCTAAACTTCGAACCGTACCGGGCAGGGACGCTGCCCGGCTGTATCCGTTTCAATGCGCACAGCGCTTGAAAGAATAGAAAAAGGAGAGAATCACCATGAAGAAACTGATTTCCCTGGTTCTGGCCGCTCTGTTGGTCCTGTCCCTCTGCGCGTTCGCGGAGACCACCGGCGACACCGAAGGCGTTCAGGCGAATGCCGAGTGGTACGAGAAGGCCGACTTCAGCGTGCTGCAGGGCAAGAAGCTGGGCATCACCATCCAGTCGCTGCAGAATGCGTACTGGGCGGGCGTCATGACCGCTCTGGGCGAGTGCCTGGAAGCTGCCGGCGCTGAGTACACCATCGTCGCCTGCGACGACTCCTCTGCCACCCAGATCGGCCAGATCGAGAACTTCATCTCCGCCGGCTGCGACCTGATCATGGTCCATCCGTCCGATGCGGCCGCCGTCGAAGACGTCTGCGCCGAAGCCCGCGAGAAGGGCATCAAGGTGATGTGCTGGGACGATCCGATGGAGAACACCGACGCCAACTGGATCCTGGACAACACCTACCTGGGCACCGAGATCGGCAAACTGGCCGGCGCGTTCATCAACGAGCACTACTCTGAGGACAACAAGGCCGAAGTCATCGTGATCGGCTATCCGCAGACCAAGATTCTGCTCGAGCGCGAAGAGGGCATCATGGCCGGTCTGGCCGAGGTTGCCGACGGCAAGTACGAAATCGTCGCCAATCAGGCGGGCATCATCGCGTCCGACGCGCAGACCGCCGTTGAGACCACGCTGCAGGCCCATCCGAACGCCAAGGTCGTCGCGGGCATCGGCGCCGGCGCCATGATCGGTGCTGACGAAGCCCTGAACATCTACACCAACGGCGAGATTCCGGAAGACATGGGCGTGTTCACCACCGACGTCACCAAGCAGCAGCTCGAGCAGCTGGAAGATCCGACCTACCCGGCGAAGGGCATCATCGGCTTCGAAGGCTCCGACGAAGACACCGCGCGCTCCTGCGCCGCGATGTACGCGCTGATCCTGGCCGACAACGTGGGCGCGCAGAACGTGTTCCGCGGCGTCACCCCGATCACCGGTGAAACCGTTGCCGAGATCATTGCCGGCATGAAGTAATTTCAAAGACCTGTCATGCGTCCCTTCCCCACGGAGGGGACGCATTCTCTAAATTACGGCTTCTCCCGGATCAAAACCGCACAGGCGCGTCTGTACTGTTTTGATCCGGGAGCGGCGCCAGGGAGGTTGCGCAATGAACGAAGATTATGTACTGGAGCTTGAACACATCCGAAAGGAATATCCCGGCGTTGTCGCGCTCAAGGATGTCACGCTGCAGTTGAGAAGAGGCGAAATCCTTGGCTTGATCGGTGAAAACGGCGCCGGTAAATCCACGCTGATCAAGTGCTGCTCCGGCGCGGTAATTCCGACGTCGGGCAAGATCAGAATCAACGGCAAGGAATTCGATCGCATGACCCCGCAGCTGGCAGCGGAAAACGGCATCGCGATCATCTACCAGGAATTCAACAACGTCAAAGAGCTCTCCGCTGCGGAGAACATGTTCCTGGGCCGTCCGATCCGCAAGGGCATGGTCATCGACAGGAAGGCCATGGAGGAAGAGGCCGCAAAGGCGTTCGCGCAGCTGCGCATCAAGATCAACCCGAGAGAGCTGGTCAAGAACCTGTCCGTCGGCTATCAGCAGATGATCGAAATCGCCAAGGCGATTCAGCAGAACGCACAGGTGCTGATTATGGACGAGCCTTCGGCGCCGCTGACCAACAACGAAGTCGAAAGCATGTTCGAGGTGGTCGAGCTGCTGCGCAATCGGGGCGTTTCCATCATCTATATTTCCCACCGCCTGGAGGAAATCTTCCATCTGTCCAACCGCATCGAGGTCATCCGCGACGGCGAATACGTGGACACGCTGATCACCAAGGAAGCCACCGTGGATCAGCTGATCCGCATGATGGTCGGCCGCGAAATGACCCAGAAGTTCCCGCCCCGCAAGCCCTGCATCGACGAGAGCAAGGTGGTTCTGGAGCTGGACGACGTGTGCGGCAACGGCGATCAGCACATGTCGCTCAAGATCCACGCGGGCGAGGTCGTGGGCCTAGGCGGCCTGGTCGGCGCCGGGCGCACCGAGCTGGCGCAGGTCATCTTCGGCGCCAAGCCGAAGGATTCGGGCCGGATCCTGCTGAACGGCAAGGAGATCAACCCGAAATCGCCGCGCGAAGCGATCGACCTGGGCATCGCGCTGGTGCCCGAGGACCGCAAGCGCCACGGCGCGCTGCTGGGCGTTTCGATCAAGAACAACATCAACATGCCCATTTACAAGCGCATCTCCACCGCCAGCGTGATCAGCTCCGGCACGGAAAAGGCGACGGCGGAGAAGTACCGCGAAGAGATCCAGATCAAGTGCCCGACGATCGGGCAGCTGGTCAAGAACCTGTCCGGCGGCAACCAGCAGAAGGTCATTCTGGGCAAGTGGCTGGCCGCGGATTCGCAGCTGATCATCTTCGACGAGCCGACCCGCGGCATCGACGTCGGCGCGAAGTTTGAGATTTACAAACTGATCAACGACCTGGTGGAACAGGGACGCGCCGTGCTGATGATTTCTTCCGAAATGGAAGAGCTGATCGGCATGTCCGACCGCATCATCGTGCTGGCGGAACGCCAGATGACCGGCGAACTCACCAAGGACCAGTTCGACGCGGATACCATTATGGCCATGGCTTCGGCAGTTGTGGATCAACGGAACGCCGGCTGACAGCCGCTGAGAAGGAGGATTTCTGCTATGGAGAACAACATCAACGCAAAACTGGAGAACAAGAGCAGCGTCAACGTGAAAAATCTTGTGAGAACCAACGCGATCTGGCTGGTCTTCCTCATTGAGATTATCTTCTTCAATATTTTCAGCAAGGGCACCTTCCTGTCCGGCAACAACATGGTGAACATCATGCGCCAGGTTTCCTACTACGGCATCGCGTCCGTGGGCATGACGTTCGTCATCCTGATCGCCGGCATCGACCTGTCGATCGGCTCCATCATCACGCTGGTCAACATGATCTGCGCGTTCATCCTGATGAACATGCCCGAAAACCCGATGACCTTCGTCGTGGCCCTGCTGGTCTCGCTGATCGTCGGTATCCTGATCGGCCTGCTGAACGGCACGATGGTCGCCTTCATCGGCATGCCTGCGCTGATCGCGACCTTTGCGGCCCAGACGGTATTCGAGGGCATCGCGTTCCTGATCACCAACGGCCGCCCGATCTCCGGCTTCAAAAAGGCGTATCCGGCGATCGACTTCTTCGCCCGCTGGACGGTGGGCCCGATCCCGATCTGCGCGATCATCATGGTCGTCTGCTTCGCGATCGGCAGCTTCATCCTGAACAAATCCTACTTCGGCCGTTACTTCTACGCGATCGGCGGCAACGAGGAAGCGGCGGAGCTGTCCGGTATCCGCGTGAACAAAATGAAGCTGCTGATCTATTCGCTGTCCGGATTCTTCGCTTCGCTGGCCGGCATCGTGCTGCTGAGCCGTTCCGGTTCCGCGCAGACCACCGTCGGCAAGGGCCTCGAATTCGACGTGATTACCTGCGTCGTGCTGGGCGGCGTATCGGTCAACGGCGGCGTCGGCCGCATCTCCGGCGTGGTCGCCGGCGTGCTGATCATCGGCTGCCTGACCAACGGCATGATCCTTCTGAACGTTTCCGAATACATTCAGATGGTCGTCAAGGGCCTGGTTCTGGCCGCGGCCGTCGGCATGGACTGCCTGTCAAACAAGGGCAGAGCCACCTGACAAATCCCTTTGCGTTCGTTCCCCGCGCTGTGCGCGGGGAATCTTTTCGAGGAACCGAACCGAGTATTGGAGGAAACGCATGAAACTGAATTTCGAGGGCCTGAAGGATACCGCCGCGTGGCAGGCAGCGGGAATCGCTCTTCCGGATTACGATCCGGAAAAGCTCGCCGAAGCGTCCGTACAGGATCCCAGGTGGGTGCATTTCGGCATCGGCAACATCTTCCGCATCTTCATCGGGGGCATTGCCGATACGCTGATTCGCGCGGGCAAGCTGGACCGCGGGATCGCCTGCGTCGAAACCTTCGATTACGACGTGGTCGACCGCGTCTACGTGCCGCACGACAACCTGGCGGTGTCCGTTACGCTGTATCCGGACGGCCGCACCGACAAGCGCGTGCTCGGCTGCCTGTCCGAGACGGTCAAGGTGCAGGCCGGCGACGAAGCGGCCTGGGCGCGCCTCAGGAAAATCTTTACGAATCCGGGCCTGCAGATGGTGTCCTTCACGATCACCGAGAAGGGATATCAGCTGCGCGGCACGGACGGCGCGTATCTGGGCTACGTGAAGGCGGATCTGGAAGGCGGGCCCGCCAAAGTGACCGGCGCCATGGGCATCGTGACGGCGCTGCTGTACGCGCGCTGGCAGGCCGGGGCAAAGCCGCTCACGCTGGTCAGCATGGACAACGTGGCGAGGAACGGCGAAAAGCTGCGCAATTCGGTCCTGGAAACCGCCCGCGTCTGGGCGCAGAACGGCCTGGCGGACGCGGCGTTCGTCGATTACGTGTCCGACGAGGACAAAGTCTCGTTCCCCTGGACCATGATCGACAAGATCACCCCGCGGCCGAGCGAGGACGTCGCGAAGATGCTCGAAGGCCTGGGCGTGGAGGACATTCAGCCGATCGTCACCTCCCGCCGCACCTACATCGCGCCGTTCATCAACGCGGAGAAGCCGCAGTATCTGGTGGTGGAGGACCATTTCCCGAACGGGCGTCCGCCGCTGGAGGACGCGGGGGTTTATATGACGACCCGCGAAACGGTAAACCTGACCGAGCGCATGAAGGTCACCGCCTGCCTGAACCCGATCCATACCGCGGTGGGCCCGTACGGCGTCCTGCTCGGCTATGAGCTGTTCGCCGACTGCATGAGCGATCCCGAGCTTTCCCGCCTGGGCAGGCAGCTGGGCTACGGGGAAGGGCTGCCCGTCGTCGAGGATCCGGGCATCCTGTCGCCGAAGGCGTTCATCGACGAATGCTTCGAAGAGCGCTTCCCGAACGTCTATCTGGGCGATACCAACCAGCGCCTCTGCGTGGACATCTCCCAGGGCGTGGCGTTCCGCTTCGGCGAGACCATCAAGGCCTACGTGTCCCGCGAGGGCAGCGCCGGGCGGCTTACCGCCGTTCCGCTGGCGATCGCCGGCTGGCTGCGCTATATTCTGCAGGCGGACGATCAGGGCGGCGCCTATCAGCTGGCGCCGGACCCGCTGGTGCCCGGAATCCGCGAAGCGCTGGCAGGCGTCGAAATCGGCAGGCCGGACAGCCTGACCGATCAGCTCCGGCCGATTCTGTCGAACGCCCACATCTGGGGCCTGGATCTGTATCCGGCGGGCGTCGGCGAAAAGGTCGAGGCGATGTTCCGCGAGGAGATCGCCGGGCCCGGCGCGGTCCGCGCGGCGCTGAAGAAGCATCTGGATCAGCTGTAAACGAAATACGAAAGGGAGTAATTCTATGTCCAATAAGACTTTCTACCAGACAGGCCTCGAAAAGATGGAAGTCGGCGAAGCGCCGATGCCGAAAATCGGTCCGGACGACGTGATGATCAAGGTGCAGTCCGTCGGCGTCTGCGGCTCGGATCTTCACTACTACCGCACCGGCGAGATCGGCAGCTTCAAGGTGAAATTCCCGTTCATACTGGGCCATGAGGCCGCCGGCGTGGTCTGCGAGACCGGCGCGAACGTGAAGAACCTGAAGGCGGGCGACCGCGTCTGCATGGAGCCCGGCATCCCCTGCATGAAGTGCGAAGAGTGCCTCACCGGCCATTACAACCTGTGCCGCGACGTGCGCTTCTGGGCGACCCCGCCCTATGACGGCGTGCTCAGCGAGTACGTCTCCCATCCCGCGGCGTTCACCTTCAAGATTCCGGACAACATGTCCTTCACCGAAGGCGCGCTGGTGGAACCGCTGGCCATCGGCCTGCACGCCTGCAATATGGGCGGCGTCAAGCTGGGCCAGACGGTGGCCATCGTCGGCGCCGGCTGCATCGGCCTGGTGACGCTGATGGCGGCGAAGGCCTACGGCGCGACCCGCATCGTGGTGGGCGACATGCTGGACAAGCGTCTCGCCAAGGCCCGCGAGCTGGGCGCCGTTACGGTGAACACCGCCGAAGAGGATTTCGCCGATAAGGTGATGGAGCTGACCGGCGGCCGCGGCGCCGATGTGGCCATCGACTGCGCCGGCTTTACGCCCACCGTGGATGCCTGCCTCCGCTGCGCGAAGCCTGCCGGCATGGTGGTGATCGTCGGCCTGGGCGCCGCGAAGGTGGACGGCTTCAATACCGACATGATGTCCACCAAGGAGCTCACCGTCAAGTCGATCTTCCGCTACCGCAACCTGTACCCCACCGCGATCAACGCGATCGCCGACGGGCGCATCGACGTGAAGTCCATCGTCTCCCACCGCTTCGCCTTCGACGACACCATCGAGGCCTTCGCCACCTGCACGAAGGATATCAGGAACGTCGTGAAGGGAGTTATAGAATACTGAAAACGCTCGCAGAGCGAGCTTGGATTGAAATCTCCGCTTCGCGGATATTTCAATCCCTTTACGCTCACTGCGTTCGCTTGGCCTGGAATCTCCGCGCTGCGGATATTCCAGGCCTTTTCGCTCGCTGGCGCGAGCTGGGAATGGAAACGCCGCTGCGTGGTGTTTCCATTCCTTGTTTTCAGATTTTCCTGCGCCTTGCAGGCGCGGCCGGAAAATCTGCAGGGAAACCATTTTTGCTTTCGGCGGCAAGCTGCCTTCGCAAAAATGGCTCCGCGGTGTGGCGGAGCCACACCTGCGGAATGACGCAAAGGGAACACCCTTTGCAATCCTGTGATTACCTGTCCCTTCGCGGCCGCTGC
>JAFWEY010000112.1 GCA_017512675.1 Clostridia bacterium
CTCTGCTAGCTGCCGAAGATCCGGAACGGTGTGCCGGACGCGCCGGCGGCGGGCAGCATCCCAAACCCGCCGCCGGGGCAGGAACGCCAATCCCCGGTGCCCCGACGATTCCGTATAACGGCTGCGCTTCGGCGCCGCGGACGCAGACGGCGTGCGCTCGCTTTCGCGGATCCGGTTTCCGCCCCCTCGGAATTATCCCATCGTCTGCTCGGTGCGGGCAATGATGTCATCCTGGGTAGCCCTGGACAGCACGTTGAAGAACGCGCTGTATCCAGCCACGCGCACGATCAGATCCCTATGCTTTTCGGGATGTGCCTGCGCGTCCAGCAGGGTTGCCCTGTCCACCACGTTGTACTGAACGTGATAGCCGTGCAGGCGGTCGAAGAAGGTGCGGATCAGCAGGATCAGCTTCTGTTTGTTCTCCTCTTTTGCCAGCAGCGCGGGGGTTACCTTCTGGTTCAGCAGCACGCCTCCGGTGATCTGCTCCGTGCGCAGCTTGGCGACCGACTTGAACACCGCGGTGGGACCGTTTTTGTCCATCGCGTGGGCGGGCGAGCAGCCTTCGGCCAGCGGCTGATGCGCCCTGCGCCCGTCCGGCGTGGCCATAGTGCCGAAGCCCTGCCCCACATTGGCCGAGATGGAGGAGGTTCCGCCGTAGCGGATGCCGCCGATCGGGCCGCGGCCATAGCGGGTGTTGGGGTATTTCTTCATTTCGTCCAGATAGCTGTCGTAGGCCTCTACCACCAGCCGGTCGGCGTAATCGTCGTCATTGCCGTACTTCGGCGCGTCCTCGATGAGCAGCTTCTGAACCCTTTGGCTTTCCTCGCTTTGAAAGTCGTCCAGGATCGCGTTCCACAGCTGCTCACGGGCCAGCTTCTTCTCCTCGTAAACCAGCTTCCTGATGGCGGCGAGGCTGTCGGCCATGTTGGCGATGCCTACCTGGAGACCCGAAATGAAATCATAAACCGCGCCGCCCTCCTTGATGGTCCTGCCGCGGCCGATACAGTCCTGCACCAGCGCGGAACACAGCACGTCGGGCACGTCCCGCTCGCTTGCCAGGTCGACGGCGTTCTCCACGATCACGCTGGCGCGGGTCAGCTCCCGGATGGTCCTGTCCCATGCGGCCAGCAGCTCATCGTAGGAGTTCATCTCGGTGAACCTGCCATAGCCTTTGGCGAAGCGCCTGCCGGTGGTTAAATCAACCCCGTCGTTCATTGCGCACAGCAGGATGCGCGGGAAGTTCAGGTAGCTCATGCCGGTGACGCGGTACCCCCATTTGCCGGGCACGGCGGTTTCCACACAGCCGATGGCGGAGTAATTGCGGGCGTCCTCCTCCTTCACGCCCCATTTCACGAAGGAGGGAATGATGATCTCGTCGTTGTTGAACGCCGGCATGCCGGTTCCCAGCTTCATGACCTCAACGGCCTCGTCCATAAACGAGGGATCGATGTTTTTGTGATACCGCACGGTCAGGTTGGGCTGAGGCAGCCTCGTCTGCGCCACAGACCTGAGCACAAGAAAGGACAGTTCGTTCACCGCGTCCTTCCCGCCGGCGGTCTGGCCGCCGATGGTGACATTCTGGTACATCGGACTTCCGGCGCTGGAAAAGGTATGGGCCTGGGAGCGCACCTTGTTGACGGTCATCGTCTTGATCCACAGGTTGGTCAGCAGCTCCACCGCTTCATCGTCGGTCATGCCCTGCGCCTTGCTGGCTTTATAATAGGGATAGACGTACTGGTCGAAGCGCCCGTAGGACAGGCTGTGGCCGTTGGATTCGATCTGCAGGATCACCTGGATGAACCAAACGGACTGCACGGCCTCACGAAAGGTTTCCGCGGGCTCCCAGGGCACCTTGCCGCAGATGCGGGCGATTTCCAGAAGCTCCTGCCGGCGCGCGGGCGCGGCGGATTCGGCCAGCTCGCGGGCCAGCCCGGCGTACCGTTCGGCGAAGGCCCTGACGGCCTCCAGGACGATCAGCACCGCCCTGTAAAACATGTTCCTGTCGATGCTCTCGGGCACGCACAGGTCAAGCTCGCCCTTCAGCCTTCGAACCCTTTCCGCATAGCCCTTCAGGCCCACGCGCAGTATTTCCGGATAGTCCACCGCCAAGTGCGCGTCGCCCGCGTTCAGCTTGCCCTCCATGCCGAACAGGCCGGTTTCCATATAGACGGACATCTCCCCGGGAATCAGTTCCATTCCCCTGGCGCGCAGGCTGTTGTTCTTCCAGAACGGCGCGATGGAGCGCAGCGCTTCCTTTGTCTCATCGGTGATGCAGAACACGTCGCCGTCCCGCTTTTCGAACAGATCCAGCTCGTCCATCACGAAGTCGAGCGTGTATTCGGGAAAGACCGGCGCGTTGCGGTTTTCGGACGCCTGGTTGCCTGCGAGAAGCGTCTGATCCTCGATGTATATGGTCATTTTTTCCAGGATGTTCTTCAGCATCAGCGCCCGCTTCATCACCGCGGGCTGATGGCGGTTGGCCTCGTAGACCTCCGTACAAAGGATCGCCCGCTCCGCTTCGACATACGGCTTTTTCTCCAGAACGCTTTCGCGGTACGCCTGCATGCGCGGCGTGAGCGCGCCAAAGTGCGCGTCGTTTTTCATGGTTCAAACCTCCTGCATGGTCCGGACGATGCAAATCCGCCGGTATCCGATGCCGCATTATAGCACAGGTTTTCTTTCGCGTCAAGATTCGCTTTCGTTCGAAATACAATATGTTTTCAGTTGCGAAGCTGAAGCGCGCGGCGATTGCGAAGAAATCTCCGCGCCGTAGGCGCAAGACCGGAGGCGAACGCGCCCTGCGGGCGAGAATAACCTCATCCGTCAGCCCTTCGGGCTGCCACCTTCCCCAAAGGGGAAGGCTGGTGCCGGATGCCGGCGGAACAAAAGAGCGGGCGGCGATTTCGAAGAAACCTCCGCGCCGGAGGCGCAAGACCTGTCAGGCGTACCGGCGAACCGTGCGGCGCTGTCCTTACTGCCTGATCCCGGTACAGGCATAGTAAATGGCCCCGACGGCCTGGGCGAACTGGGCCACCGTGTATGCGGGATGCCCGGCCAGCTGCTTCATCAGCGGGCTGTTCGCCAGCGTCTCATCGGCGGCTTCCAGCCGGAGCCCGGGCACGACGCGGCGAGCGCCTTCGCGGATTCTTTCAAAGCAGGCCCGGCTCCTGACCAGCCTGCCGAACAGCGTCCGCGACGCGCACGCAGGCTCAAGAATGTACTGGGTTTCCCGCCAAGTGACGGCCACGCATTCCCCTACGGCCCGAAACAGCCCGGCCGCCGGGGAATCGGCGCTTTCCGCGGCGTTCATGAAAAACTCGAGGCATTGCTTGCGCATATCTGCCGGCTCCGTGGGCACCGACAGCCGCCCGTTCTCCCAGCGGAACAGGCCTTCATCGAAGGCGCGCTGAAGAAGCGCCGGATCGGTCTCCTTCAGGCACTTCGCCGCCAGGCGGAACACGCCGAACTGGCCGGTATATTTCTGAAGCGTGCCGGGCAGCCCGGTCACGAAGTTGCGCACGCTGCGCACGTCCAGCGGTTCGTACCGGCGCTGCTCATAACTGCCCAGATCAATGATGAAATTGTACACCTCCAGCGGAATTTCAGGAATGGAGCCGTCCGGCAGAATCCAGCCGGTGCCCAGGTCCGTGCCGAGGCTGTGCGCGAAGAAGCCCTCGGACAGATTCCGGCCGGCCGCGGCCTGCTCCACCGCCGCGGTGAAAGCGGCCATGGGCCCGTCGTTGGTGTTCAGAACGGGACCTCCGGGGACTGTGTACCCGCTCAGCAGGCCGTTCAGGCCGGTGATCCTGCGAAACTCGGTTTCGTAATCCCGCGCCGCGTTGCTGCGCATCCCCTGGGTTTTCGGCGATTCCCCGCCGACGATCCGGTTGCGGATGACCACATCCGGAAAGCAGAGGCCTATGCCGTCCAGGTTCCGGAGCCGATTGCCCAGCCTGGTCTCCATGGCGGCCGCGGCGGCTTCCATCTCCGCGTCCGTGGCGAACCTGCCGAAAGCGGACAGAGGCAGCTCGGCCTCAAGTCCCTCCGCGGCCATGCTGACCGCGGCGCGCATCAGCCGGGTCAGCAGCATCAGCGGCGCCGTCAGCTGTTCGGCTGTGGAAAAGGCCGAGGGATTCCAGTCGTATTCCTTGAAGGCCGCCAGCCGCCCGTCCAGCGACGCCGCCACTTTGACATCGGTGCCGCCGATATCCATGCCCATGAGCCTGCCCCTCTGCGCCCGGGCGGGCAGGCCGGCAAACACCGGAATGCCGGCGGGACGTTCCGCGGGCTCCTCGGCGTCCGGCTCGGACCCGATGTCCGAAACGGCAAAGCCGAAGCGGGTTCCCGGCTCGCAAAGCGCGGCGAGGGTCCGTTCGTTTACGTTCAGGCACTTGCCGTAGCCGGTGCGCTTCGCCGGCGGCAAATTCACCTGGAAGGTATCCGCCATGCCTTCGGCAAACGCCCTGAGCGGCAGGTCCTTCCGGTCGATATAGATGTCGATCCGCCTGGCTCCCAACGCCGACAGCGCGTTGTAGACCATGGCGTTCAGGTAATCGGCCGCGAACCGCTTCCCCGCTTCGCCGGCGCAGGGAGGCAGCTTCAGCGCGAAGCGCCGCACGCCCCCGCCGTAAAGATGGACGTGAAAGTGAAAGGGCCGCGTGCCGTCGATTCCGAACGCGTCGCGCACATCGCTGATGTAAACCGGCCGATCCGCTTTCGCGGCCCCGATGAATTCCTGAAGCCTCGTCATGTGTGTCCCTCCCCGATGCTTGCGGTATTCTGTGCTCCCCCGGTTTTGCGCCGGCGCACTGCCTGCCCCTCTGCGGGACGCTCGGCGCGGCTTCCGGCGTTTCCGCTCCGGCGGCGGATTCCCGGATCCATCAAGAATCATACCTTCGGCGCGCGGCGCTGTCAAGCGCGGAAACCGGCAGAACGGCGCCGTTCGCCCTGCGCCGGGCGCAGCGGCCGCGTCCCCCGTCCCCCGCTTCACCGGTGAAGGATATCCGTTCGAAACCGCCGCCGAAACGGCTTTGCGGGCAAATGCCTTGCGGGCAAAAGCCCGCTGTGTTATAATCGAATCAAACAAAGAGGGGGAATCATCGATGAACAAGCGGGACAGCGCGATCCTGCAGCTGCTGAACGAGCACGGCAGGCTGGAGGTTTCTCAGCTCGCGAAGGAGCTGGGGGTTTCCGCGGTCACGGTACGCAAGGATTTGGACGATCTGGAGCGCCGCGGGGTCATCCGCAGGGAGCACGGCTTCGCCGTCTTCGGCGGCTGCGACGACGTGAACAACCGGCTGGCCTACCACTACCAGGAAAAGCAGCGCATCGCCCGGGAGGCTGCGAAGCTGGTTTCCCCCGGAGAGACCGTGATGATCGAGAGCGGCAGCTGCTGTGCGCTGCTGGCGGAGGAAATCGCCCGCACCAGGCCAGGCACCACCATCATATCCAATTCCGCGTTCATTGCCAGCTACATCCGCCGGGTCGAAGGCGCCGCAGTGGTGCTGCTCGGCGGCGATTTTCAGAACGACGCCCAGGTCATGGTGGGGCCGGTGCTGCGCGTTTGCGCGGAACAGTTCTTCGTGGACAAGCTCTTCATCGGCGTGGACGGGTACAGCGAACGGCTGGGCTTCATGGCGAACAATCACCTGCGCGCCCAGGCCGTGCGCGACATGGCGCGCCAGGCGGATAAGGTCATCGCGGTAACGGAGAGCAGCAAATTTGACCGCACCAGCACCGTCCCGCTGGCCGTCCCCGGAGGCGTGCGCGCCGTGATTACCGACAGCAGCCTGCGGCTCGAAGCGGAGCAGATGCTCCGGAGCGCGGGGGTGAATGTATATCAGGCGGAATGATCCTCACCGTTCCGCCCGCCGCCGACCGGGCGCCTGTTCGGCAAGCGCCGCGCCCGGCGGTCCCCTCAGGAAGCAGGATCCTGTTCGCTCAGGAAGCCGAGCACCGTTCGGTTGAATTCCACGGGCTTCCTGTTTGCGATGAAGTGATCGCCGTTCAGAAAGACCAGCCGGCTGTTCGGAATATGCTGCGCGATCAGGCGGGTGTGGGATTCGCGGATCATGTCCCTGGTTCCGGCAATGACCAGCGTTTTCGCGCGGATTGCTTCGAGCTCTTCCGGCCGGACATTCGGGTCGTTGACCATCAGGCCCAGCATTTCCGCGTTCCGTTTCGCGGAATCGCTCTTTGCGGAAAACAGCGTTGCGATTCGGAAGCCGATTTCGATGGGGATCTGAACCGAGCGCTTTACGCCGCCCGGGTTCAGGTTCGCCCCGTTCAGAATCAGGCGGCCAACCCGATCCGGGTGCCGAATCGCGAAAACCATGGCGATGTTTCCGCCGTCCGAAAAGCCGAGCAGATGCGCCCTCTCAATCCGATGTGCATCCATGAAGCCCAGCAGATCCTCCGCAAACTGCCGTATGGCAAACGGCATGCTGCCCCTTGGGGTTTTCCCATGCCCGCGGGTATCGATCGCGTACACGTGATACCGTTCGGCAAAGGCATCGATCTGCCCGCGAAAATAATCACAGCTTTCCCCGTTGCCGTGGAGAAAAACGATCGGATCGCCATGTCCGCTCTCCATGTAAAAATGCCTGATATCCATATCCTTCCTGCGCGGCGCTGCTCCCGCCGATCCGTCCCCGAAGCCCGGCATATCCGCCCGCTTCTTCAGCATGCCTCGCGCCCCGTCAAACCGGCGACGCCCGGCATCGGTCAACTTTGGATTACGTCTTTCAAATCCGCCCCGGCGGCTTTCAGGATCACCTCGGCATCGGCCCCGTCGAGATCCAGCCCGACCGCCTGAACCTTCCTGACATCCCGAATTCCATAGAAATCCTGCGCCAGGGCTTTTACGTATCCAAACCCAAACGCGTCCGGAACGATGCACCCTCCGGCCGTGGTCACATAATACAGCCGGTTCGCCCTGCACAGCCCCACGGGGATGCCGGTATCCGTGTATCTGAAGGTGATTCCCACCACATTGATCTGTTCGAAATACTGCTTCAACGCGGCGGGAAAGGAAAGATCCCAATAGGGGGCCGCGATCACGATGGTTTCCGCCATGGAAAACTGCCTGGCGAGATCGAACACAGGGCTTTGAAACTCCCGGCCGGAGACGAGCCGGTCGCGCATCCTGAGAAAACCCTCATCGACGGCGGGAAAAGCGATCCCGCCGAGGCGCAGCTCCTCAAACGGCCGGTTCATCGCCAGAAGCAGCTTTTCCGCAAGCCGCAAGGTTCTGGATTCGCTTCTGACACAGGCATTGACAAACAGGATCGGCTTTTCCATCGACAGCACCTCCCTGCGCTTCGCATGCTCGCCGCTCATCCTATTTTACCATATCCTGCCCTTCCCCGCCACTCTTTTTTGGCGGCCGCCCCCGCGACCTTCCGGGCCGGGAAAATTGTAATATGTAGGTCCACGACTGGACAAGACCCGCAATTCTGTATTATAATATTATCATCACTACAATTGCGGGACCGAACATAAACAGTGAAAGGATGTTGCAGTATGATTTCCTGGAAAAACCTGGACGAGCTGAAAGCATTTGAAGCACTGAAAGCAGCGAAGCGCGTCGATCTGGTATCCGTCATGAGCGGCGAGAGCGGAGCCC
>JAFWEY010000113.1 GCA_017512675.1 Clostridia bacterium
CCTGGGTGTCAAGTTACAGCATCCGAACTCTAACAACTCTCAATTCGCAATAGTCGTCCCTTCGCTTTCGCTCATGGACTCCTTTGCTCATTGGGCTGCAGGCTCGCTGCATCGCCCATACCCTGCTGCGCGGGCACAGGCTGGGCGCGCTCGCCTTCGCCCTCCCGGCTGTCATGAAAGTTGCGCAAAATTCTGCGGATTTCAGTGCAAGATTTACTTTACATTGCATTGATTTTATGTTATAGTCTTTTCATCCGGGTGTCTCCGCGCGCGCGGTGCCGCTGTTTCTGCGGGCCGGCCGCGCGCCGGGCGGAGCGCTCAACGGGAGGAACACAATCAAGAACGGGAGGGAAAACCATGAAGAAACTGTTGGCAGCGATTTTGATGGCGGCCCTGTTGCTGACATGCTGCGCGGGCGCGCTGGCGGAGGCGAAGCAGATCAGTGAAAACGCGCTGATCGGCATCGTGCTTCCGACGAAGGAGGAATCCCGCTGGCTCAACGACCAGAAGTACTTTGAAGAGTATTTCAAGGACCTCAATTATGATATTCTGTTCAGCCAGAACAATACCGCGACCGAGAAGACCAACGTGGAGACCTTCATCAGCCGCGGCGCGGAAGTCATCGTGCTGTGCGCGTACGACGCGGCCGGCGCCGCCGCCGCTGTGAACGCGGCCAAGGAAGAAGGCATCGTGGTCATTTCCTACGACCGCCTCATCATGGGCACCGACAAGCTGGACTACTACGTCACCTTCGACAGCTGCTCCGTCGGCAAGGCGCAGGCGGATTACCTGATCGAGCAGGCGGCGGGCAAGACGGGCGTGAACCTGTACATGTATTCCGGCGCGCTCACCGACAACAACTCGGTGCTGTTCTTCGAGGGCGCGTGGAAGGCCCTGCAGCCCTACATCGCGGACGGAACCTTCGTCGTGCGCAACTGCGACAAGGCGGTCGAATTCAAGGACAAGAACGACCTGACCCGCGATGAGATGATCGCGATTATGCAGACCATCGATTCCGAGTGGAACATGGCGACCTGCAAATCGCTGGCCGAGGCTCATCTGGCCGCCGCGGGCAGCGACGCGAAGGGCGAAGTGTTCGTGCTCGGCCCGGCCGACGACGACTGCTGCCGCGCGCTGAGCGACGCGTTCCGCGACGACGGCGAGGTGACCAACCTGGTCATTACCGGCGCGGACGGCGTGGAGGCCTCGGTGCAGTACATCATCGACGGCAAGCAGTCCATGACGGTTTACAAGGATACGCAGGCGCTGGTCAAAGGCACGCTGCAGATCATCGACGCGCTGAAGAAGGGCGAGGAGCCCGCCTACGACACCACCTACAACAACGACGCGATGGACGTCCCGACGATCCAGGCGGACGTGGTGACGGTTACCGCCGACAACATCGCCGAGGTATTCTTCGAGGCAGGCGTCTATGACGGCTCGAAATACACCGGCTGGCAATGATTCGCCGCTGAAGCGATAACGGATGAGGATGAGCGGTTCGCCGCTCATCCTTCTGTGACTCTTGCCGGCACGCGGAAACGACGACCGTTTCACTCGAGGTGTTACTGTGAGCGACATCATTCTCGAAATGCGCAACATATCCAAGAGCTTTCCCGGCGTCAAGGCGCTGGACGGCGTGAATTTTACGGTGAAAACCGGGGAAATCCACTGCCTTGTCGGGGAAAACGGCGCGGGAAAATCCACGCTGATGAAGATCCTGTCCGGCATCCACCGGTACGGGAGCTATGAGGGCGACATCATCGTCGGCGGGGAGGTCATGCGCTTTCATTCGATCCGGGAAAGCGAGAGCGCCGGCATTTCCATCATCAACCAGGAACTGGCGCTGATTCCGGAGCTTTCGGTGGCGGAGAACATCTTCTTCGGCCACGAGATCATGAAGGGCCGCCTGATCGACTGGAACGAGACGATGCGGCAGGCGGAAGGGTACCTGAAGCAGGTGCGGCTGAACGTGCCGCCCAGCACGCCGATGCGCGAGCTGCGCGTGGGCAGCCAGCAGCTGGTGGAAATCGCGAAATCGCTGTCCAAGCACGCAAGGCTGATGATTCTGGACGAGCCGACCTCGTCGCTCAACGAGGAGGACAGCGCGAACCTGCTGAACCTGCTGCGCGAACTGAAGCAGCAGGGGGTTACGATCATCATGATTTCCCACCGCCTGAAGGAAGTGGTGCAGATCGCCGATACCGTTACCGTCCTGCGCGACGGCATGAGCGTGTGTTCGCTGGACGCCGCCGGGGCGCCCGTCACGGAAAGCGAGATCATCCGCTACATGGTGGGGCGGGATATGGCCAACATCTACCCGGTGCGCGCGGAAAAGAACATCGGGGACGTGCTGTTTTCGGTGAAAAACTGGTCGGCATACGATCCGAAGCTGCGCCGCGAGGTGCTGCACGACGTGAACCTGGAGGTGCGCCGGGGCGAGATCGTCGGGCTGGCCGGCCTGATGGGCGCGGGCCGCACGGAGCTGGCGCTGAGCATTTTCGGAAACACCCCCGGCTACCGGATCACCGGCGGCGAACTGGTGATGGACGGCGAGAGCGTGCGCTTCGATTCGCCGCGGGAAGCCATCGATCACGGGATCGGATACGCGACCGAGGACCGGAAGAAAAACGGCCTGATCCTGATTCAGGATATCCGCTTCAATACCACCTTCGCGAACCTGAAGGCGCTGATGAAGGGCAGGGTGATCAGCGAAAACGAGGAGGTCGTTCAGGCGAACCGGCTGAAGGACAGCATCAACATCAAGGCGCCGTCGGTGCAGCAGACGGTTCTGAACCTGTCCGGCGGCAACCAGCAGAAGGTGGTGCTGGCCAAGTGGATCTTCGCCCGCCCGAAGCTGATGATTCTGGACGAGCCGACCCGCGGCATCGACGTGGGCGCAAAATACGAAATCTACTCGCTGATGAACGAGATGGTCAGCCAGGGCATGTCGATCATCATGATCTCCTCGGAGCTGCTGGAGGTCATCGGCATGAGCGACCGCATCTATGTGATGTGCGAGGGCAGAATCACCGGCGAGGTTTCCGGCGCGCAGGCGACGGAACAGAATATCATGCATCTGGCAACCGATACGGAGGTAGTGTAAAATGGATCAGAACAAAACGGCAAAGCGCGCACTGGCCCAGGAAAGCGTCGAAATGCTGCGAAAGAACATCCGCAACTATGCGATGTACATCGCCCTGGCCGTGATATTCATCGTGTTTCAGGTCCTCAGCAAGGTCATGCTCGGCAAGGGCCTGTTCCTGACGGCGCGCAACATCACGAACCTGATCAACCAGACGGGTTACATCGCGGTGATGGCCGTGGGCATGACGCTGGTGCTGATCATCTGCCAGATCGACCTCTCGGTGGGCTTCGGGGCCGGCTTCCTCGGCGCCTGCGCGGCGCGCCTGATGACCATGCAGGTGCCGATTCCGCTGGTGATCCTGCTGGTGCTGGCGCTGGGCGTGCTGATCGGCCTGGTGCAGGGCACGATCATCGGAAAAATCGGCGTGCCGGCGTTCGTGACCACGCTGGCGGGCGAATTCATCTTCCGCGGGCTGCTGACGCTGGTGACCGAGGCGAGCGGCACCATCCCGATTACCAACGACGCGTTCAACGCGCTGTCCAACGGGTTCGTGCCGGAGCTGTTTACCATCGGCAAATATCACGGGCTGACCCTGCTGGTCGGGATCGTCGCCATCGCGTTGATCTTCGTGATGGAAATCCGCAAGCGCCGCGACATGATGCGCTACAGCTTCGAAACCATATCGGCGCCGCTGTTTGCCTTCAAGCTCGCGTTCTTCGCCGCGCTGATCGGCGCGCTGACCGTGGTGCTGGCCGGCTACAAGGGCATCTCCTGGACCATCATCATCGTGGTGGTGATCGTCAGCATCTACAATTTCATTCTGCGGAACACCCGCACCGGCCGCTACATCTACGGCATGGGCGGCAACATGGAGGCGGCTTCGCTTTCCGGCGTGAACGTGAAGCGCACGTTGATCGGCGTGTTCGCTTCGATGGGCTGCATGACCGCGCTGGGCGGGATTCTGTACGCCTCCCGCATCAATTCCGCGACGCCCACCGCCGGCATGGGCTTTGAGCTGGACGCGATCGCGTCCTGCTACATCGCGGGCGTGTCCACCACCGGCGGCATCGGCAGCGTCGTCAATTCGGTGGTCGGCGCGTTCGTCATCATGTCGCTGACCAACGGGCTGAACCTGATCGGCATCGGCATTTCCTACCAGTACCTGATCAAGGGCATCATCTTCATCTGCGCCGTAGCGCTGGACGTGCGCGGCCGGGGCAAGAAGGCCATCGGCTGATCGCCGCGAACGGGCAAATACCGGCGCCTCCGCACGGGCGGAGGCGCCGGTCGCTGTCTGCCGCGAAGGCCCGAACCCGCCGGCGGGGAACGCGCAGCCGGGCAGCCCGCAGGCCGCCGCGGGGGCTCTTCCCCCGCCGGAGGATCGGGAATTCCGGGCAAAAAAAGGCTGTCCCGCGGCCGGCTCCGGCCGGGCAGGACAGCCCTTCGGTTGGCTGAATGCAAATCTGCGGGCAGCGGGCGGCGCTCGATTCGCCGCCGGGCGTGCCGGCAGGTTCTCCGGCGGTGCTTTACTGCGGCGTGATGATCACGCGGCGGTAAGGCTCCTCGCCCTCGGAATGGGTGGTGACGTAGGGGTTCGACTGCAGCGCGGAATGAAGCACTCTGCGCTCGTAGGGGTTCATCGGCTCCAGCGCCACCCGGTGCCCGGTTTTGCGCACCCGGTTCGCCATGCGGTCCGCCAGCTTGCGCAGCGCTTCTTCGCGGCGCGCGCGGTAATGCTCGGTGTCCAGCATCACGCGGATGTACTCGTCCTGGCCCTTGTTGACCTGCAGGCTGGTCAGGTACTGCAGCGCGTCCAGCGTATCGCCTCTGCGGCCGATCAGGACGCCCATGGTGTCGCCCAGCATCTGCAGGCGGATGCGCCCTTCCTCTTCCTGAACGCGGATTTCCACCGGCACGTTCATCAGTTCGGTGAGCTCGCGCAGGAATTCGTAGGCAACCCTGCCGCGCTCCGACAGCGTTTCGGGATCGGTTTCCGGAAGATCCTCGGTGGGGGAGGGGATCATCGGCTCGATGGGCTTTTGCGGCGCCTTCTTCTCGGGCTTCTTTTCCCTGCGGTTCGCGCGCTCGCCGCGGGATTCCTTCTTCTTTTCCGGACGGGCGGGCTTTTCTTCCTTCCGGGGCTGCGCCGTCTCCGCCGCCGGTTCCGCAACGGGCTCGTCCGCTGCGTCCGCGGCGGGCTGAACGGGTTCGGCCGGCCGCTCTTCCTTCTGTTTCTCGGCTTTCGGTTTGGCTTCTCTGGGTTCCTTTTTCGCCTTCTTTTCCGGCTTGCCGGCTTTCTTCTGCGGCTGTGCGTCCAGCGAGAATACCGGCATTTCAAAGGACAGCTCCGGGTCTTCCTCCTTCACCGTCAGGCGAACCTTCGCCAGCCGGCCGAACATCCCGAAAAGCCCGGGACTTCCGTAGTCCAATATATCGATCGTAACGTCGCTGGATTCCTTGCCCAGCTCCGCGAGCCCGGCTTTGATAGCCTCTTCCGCCGTCTTGCCGGTCATTTCTATGGATTTCAAAGGTCGATTACCTCCTCGGGTTTCCCCGCGTCCTTCTTTTCAAAGTAGAGATTCAGGAAATACTGCTCGACGATCTGCACGATGTTGACGAACACCCAGTAAATGGAAAAGCCCGCGCTCGTGGTGGCGCAGATCCAGATCGAAAACAGCGGGAACATCCACGTCATCATCTGGGTGGTCTGCTGCGCGGTGGAATCGGCGGCCTGGCCCTGGGTGTTGTTGAGCAGCTTGGTGGACAGCAGCTGGCTGCCGCCGGCCAGCAGGGGCAGGATGAAAAAGCCGTTTACGATTTGCGGAATGTTGATCGTGAAGAACACCATCGGCGCCTGCAATACGGTGAACGCGCCGAGGCTCTTCGCGATTTCCCCGTAGGCGTCGGTGGCCAGGAACGCGCGCACCGCCTCCAGGTTCGCCTCCGTCAGAATGGAGCTTCCGCCGACCGCGGAGATCATCTTGAGCTCGTCTCCGACGTACGGCACCACCGAATGCATGAACGAATCCGGCTGGAACACGTTCTTGATCCACAGGAAGCCCTCGAACACCGGGTTCGTGTTGCCGTTCATCATGTCCATCAGCATCTGCACCGTGTGTTCGTTGGAAACCGCGCGCATCGCGGAATACATGCAGAACAGAATCGGCAGGGAAATCAGCATCGGCAGACAGCCGGACAGCGGGCTCACCTGCTCCTTGCGGTAGAGCTCCTGCACCTTCTGGTTCATCTTGTCCGGTTCCTTGCTGTATTTCTGCTGCAGCGCGGTGACCTTCGGCTGAATCTTGCTCATGCGGCGCATGGATTTCTTGCTCTTGATATCCAGCGGCAGCAGAACGATGCGGATCAGCAGGGTGAACAGGATCACGGCCACGCCGTAATTGCCGACCCAGCCGTATATGGCGTCCAGGATCTGCTTTAAAAAAGCACTGATAAAATTCATGCGGTGACAGCCTCCAACTTTGGCTTCAGTGGGTTCAGTGTTCAGGGGACCGGGTCATATCCGCCGGGATGCAGCGGGTTGCAGCGCAAAACGCGCCGCGCGGCGAGACAGCCGCCCTTGAGCGCGCCGTATTTTCCGATGGCCTGCAGCGCGTATTCCGAGCAGGTCGGGAAATAGCGGCAGCACGGCGGATGCATCGGGCTGATCTGCCTTCTGTAAAAGCGCACCAGCCACAGAAGAAACCGTTTCATCATTCCTCCTGCCACAATCCTGCCTGCTGGAGCAGGCTGCGCATTTCGCGGGTAAGCTGGCTGTGCGGCCTTTCCGCCGCCAGCCTGCGCGCGACGAATATGTACCTTCCGTCTTTGATCCTTTGCCTCGACAGGCGGAAATCCTCCCGCATCCAGCGGCGGATCCGGTTCCGGGTAACCGCGTTTCCCACCTTGGACGAGGTGGAAAAGCCGACGCGCAGGCCGCGCCCTTTCAGGTATACCAATACCATCAGGCGGCCGGGCCAGGATTTCCCCCGCCGGAAGACCAGTTGATGATATTTGTTCCGCCCCAGGCTGAAACTGCGCCCCAGACGGTACGGATGCGCGGACTGCGCCATGACGCGCCTCCCCGCGGATTACACCGACAGGGTCTTGCGGCCCTTGGCGCGGCGGTTCTTCAGAACCTTGCGGCCGGCCTTGGTCATCATGCGCTTGCGGAAGCCGTGCACCTTTGCACGCTGGCGTTTCTTGGGCTGATAAGTACGATACATGGGGGTTCCTTCCTTTCGTTATTGAATTGGATATCTGAATCGCCGCGGCGCCTGTGTGACCGCGGCAAGCCAACCCGAATGATATAGAACCACTCAAGTATAACGAAAGACCGGAATCCTGTCAAGCAGATTTCCGGTCATAAAGGTACATTTTAACGATTCCTGAATAAGGACGCGGCGCGCGCCCGAAGGGAGTTCAGCCCTGCGCCTCGCCGATGAACTGCCGGGTGCGCGGGTTTTGCGAGGTAAAGACCTGTTCCGCGGTGCCTTCTTCCACGATTCCGCCGTTTTCGATCAGCACCACGCGGTCGGAGACGTTGCGGGCGAAGCGCATTTCGTGGGTGACCACCACCATGGTCATTTTCTCCTTCGCCAGATCCTGCATCACGTTCAGCACTTCCTGGGTCAGCTCCGGATCCAGCGCGCTGGTCGGCTCGTCGAAGCACATGATTTCCGGATCCATGCACAGCGCCCTGGCGATCGCGACCCGCTGGGACTGCCCGCCGGAGAGCTGGTGCGGGTAGCTGTCCGCCTTGTCCGCGAGCCCCACCTTGGCGAGGAGCATGCGCGCCTTCTCCTCGGCCTGGCTTCTGGGCAGCCTGCGCACCGCGACCGGCGCGTCCGTCAGGTTGCGCAGCACCGTCATGTGCGGGAACAGGTTGAACGACTGAAAGACCATGCCCATTTTCAGCGTGATCCGGCGCAGCGTCTTCGAATCGGCGTAATGGAGGGCGCCGCCCCGCATTTCGCACATCACGTCGTCGTCCAGCGTGATGGTGCCCTCGTCGATGGTTTCCAGCCGGTTCAGGCAGCGCAGGAAGGTGCTCTTGCCGGAGCCGGACGGGCCGATCAGGGAAACCACTTCCCCCTTTTCCACGTTCAGCGAGATTCCCCTGAGCACCTCGTTGGCCGCGAAGCGCTTCCGCACGTTTTCCGCGTTCAGCATGCCGTCACCTCCTGAGGTAGTCCATCTTCCGCTCGGCGGTTTTGCACAGCCGCTCGGCGATTCCGTTGAGCAGCAGGTACAGAAGGATCGCCACCACGTACGGCTCGATGGAAGTGGAATTGGAAACCTGCTTCTTGGCGATGCTCATCAGTTCCACCACCGCGATGATACTGCCCAGCGCCGTGTCCTTCACCAGCGTGATGATCTCGTTGGTCACCGCGGGCAGCACGTTTCGGACCACCTGCGGCACGATGATGCGGAAGAACGTCTGCACCCGGGTATACCCCAGCACCTGCCCCGCCTCCCGCTGGCCCACCGGCACGGCCTGAATGCCGCCGCGGAAAATCTCCGCGAAATACGCCGCGTAATTCAGCGCGAAGGAGAACACCACCACCGCGAAGCGCGACGGCTTGAACGGCAGGGACTGGCTCAGGAAGAACCAGAAAAACAGCACCTGCAGCATCAGCGGCGTGCCGCGCATGATGTAGATGTAAAAGGACACGGGCGTGCTGAGCGCTTTTCGCTTTGACATGCGGCCCAGCGCCACCAGCATGCCCAGCGGGATCGACAGGATCAGCGTGAGTACGAAGATGCCCAGCGTTACCTGCACGCCGCCCAGCATGATCTTCGTCAGGCCCCACAGCCGCGCCGGATCGTTGAAATACTTGATGGACATAAGCTCTCCCCTTTGAACGGCGGTTCGCCGCGGAACTGCCGCAAACCGCAAAACGGCTGCCGCACGGGGCGGCAGCCGGGAATCCCGCGGCGGCTGTTATGCGACGGGAACGGTGGAAATGTCCTCGCCGAACCAGACTTCGGAGATCGCGGCGATGGTGCCGTCCTTGGCCATTTCGACCAGCGTATCCTGCACCGCGTCGCGCAGCGCGATGTCGTCCTTGCGGAAGCCGATGCCGTAGTTGTCGTCCTCCAGCGCTTCCACGGCGACGATGCTGTCGTCTTCCATTCCGGCCAGCTTGTACTGGGCGACCACCAGGTCGATCAGCAGCGCGTCGATGTTGCCCATCTGCAGGTCGATCAGCGCGGTCAGATAGTCCTCATAGGCGACGACTTCGCCGATGGAGGCGCGCAGCTCCGCGTAATCCTCGTAGGTGTCGATGACTTCCTCCGCGAAGGAGCCGGCCTGCACGCCGACCACCTTGCCGGCCATGTCTTCCTTCGACGCGATGCCGGAATCGTTCTTCGCGTACACCATGATCTTGTTGTTCATGTAGGACCAGGTCATCGCCATGTTCTCCTGGCGCTCCGGGGTGATGGACATGCCGTTCCAGATGCAGTCGATGTTTCCGCTGTTGAGCTCCACTTCCTTCGCGGACCAGTCCACCGGCTGGCAGACCAGCGTCACGCCCAGGCGGCTCGCAACTTCGGTGGCCAGATCGATATCGTAGCCGACGATGTTGTTGCTGTCGTCGCGGTAGCCCATCGGCGGGAAGCTGTCGTCCAGGCCGAGAATCAGCGTGCCCTTCTCCTGCACCGCGGCAAGAGAATTGTCCTCCGCCAGCGCGAACGCGCCCAGCGACAGCATCAGAACCAGAACCAGCGCAAGCAGTCTTTTCATCACATTGTCCTCCATATCGCTTTAATGTTATAATGTTTTATTAGAATAGCACAGCGTCCCGGCCGTGTCAAGGGCTTTCGTGTAAGTTCCGCCGGCCCCGGGAACGGGGAGGGCCGGGATTCGGAAAGCTGCTTCCGGTGCGGGTTTGCGGAAACTTTACCGAGCGCGTGTATAATAGAACAGACTGCGCGCTTCCGCGGCGCCGGAACACCGCCAAAGCGCAAAACAGGGCGAAGGAAGATTCATGAACAAGCAAAGCAGACAGAAAATGGAGCTGGAAAGCTCCCGCAAGCTGCTCTCGCGCCTGCGCGAACAGGCGCGGGGCAGCAAAATCAGCGGACTGTGGCACGTGGAATCCGCGATCCGCAAGAAAATGCATACCCTGGGAGGCATGCGCCGCCGCCCGCCGGAAGGCTTCGAAGAGGTCTGGTCGGGCTATGCGGCGCTGCTGGAGGACGTGTCCCGAAGGCTTCTGGCGGATTACAACCGCCAGCACGACACCCGCTTTACCTTCGAGGAAATCGTGGAGAGCGACGAGCGCGCCTATCACAAATCCGGCCTGCTGGCCGCGCTGCTCAGCAATCACATTCCGCGGGTGCTGGCGCAGGAATTCAACGAGCGCTTCCCGGACGACCCGAAAAAGGAGTACCCGGCGGCCCGGGCGATGCGCCGGCATTTCACGTTTCACCTGGGGGACACCAACACCGGCAAGACCTATCAGGCGATCCAGCGGCTCAAGACCGCCGACCGCGGCGTGTACCTGGCGCCGCTGAGGATCCTGGCGCTGGAAAACTACGAGCGGCTGAACAGCGAGGGCGCGCTGACCAGCCTGGTGACCGGCGAGGAGGAGATCCGCGTTCCCGGCGCCGGGCTCGTGTCCTGCACCATCGAAAAGCTGAACCTGGAGCACGCGTACGACGTGGCGGTCATCGACGAGGCGCAGATGCTGGGCGACGCACAGCGGGGCGACGCCTGGACGCGGGCGGTGCTAGGGCTCAAATGCCCGGAGATCCACGTCTGCGGCGCGAAGAACATCCTGGGCCAGCTGATCCGGATGGCCGAGAGCTGCGGCGACAGCTGGGAATTCATCCCGTACAAGCGCAATGTGCCGCTGGAGAGCATTCTGACGCCGCTGACGCTGTCCGACGTGCGCGCCGGGGACGCTCTGGTGGCGTTTTCGAAAAAGAAGGTGCTGGCGCTGCAGGAAATCCTCGCCAAGCGCGGGATCAGCGCGGCGGTGATCTACGGCGATCTGCCGCCGGAGGTGCGGCGCATGCAGTACGCCGCGTTCCTGAACGGCGACCGGCCGGTGCTGGTGACCACCGACGCGGTGGGCATGGGCGTGAACCTGCCGATCCGCCGCATCCTGTTTACCGAGGTTTCCAAGTTCGACGGGGAAGACGTGCGGCCCCTTTCCTCCCAGGAGGTCAAGCAGATCGCCGGCAGGGCGGGGAGGCTCGGCATCTACGACGTCGGCTACGTGGGCGCGCTGGGCGGCGGCGAATGGTTCATCCACGAGCAGCTGGAGGCGGAGGACGCCGCCATCGACCAGGCGGTGGTGGGGCCCGGCGAGGCGATTCTGGACATCACGATCCTGCCGCTCCGGGAAAAGCTGGCGCTGTGGAGCACCCGCCCGGAGGCGCTCTCCTTCTACCGCAAGATGGATTTGCGCGAGGAGCTGTACCTGCTGGACCGCCTGCAGCCGTACCGCCTGAACGAACAGATCCAGTGGCGCCTGATCCGGATTCCGTTCGACGTGCACAACGAAACGCTGATGCGCCAGTTCCTGCAGTACGTGGAATCCGCGCTGGTGCGGGGCGAAGGAAAGCTGGTCAAGCCGGAAAACGCCCGGCAGGATCTGGTTTCCCAGGAAACCTATTACCGGGCGATCAACCTGTACTACGCGTTTTCCTCCGCGTTTTCCATGCCCTGCGACGAGGAATGGGTGGAGCAGGCGCGATCCAGGACCAGCGAAAAAATCAACAAGCAGCTGAACTCGATCAAGCGCAGCAGAACCGCCCGGCCCGCGTGGGCCCGGCAGCGCGGCGCTGACCGGCCGGACCGCGCGGAGATCTGGGCGCAGCAGATCGGTCGGGAGTGACCGGAAGAAAGAAAACGCTTGACAAACCGAAACGGAAAGTGTAAAATAAATCAGACTACTCTATAAAGGAGAGATTTAATAATGAAGAGGAATATGAAGCGGATCCTGTGCGTCTTCTTCGTGCTCCTGCTGGCCTTCGGGTCGGTGGCAGCGCTGGCGGAAGACGCGGGCCTGCAGTCGATTGATCAGCTGACGAAGGAAAACGACAGCCCGATCATCGGCAAGGGCCTGCTGGCGAAAAACACCGTCAAGGTGAAGATTTCTCCCAGCAAACACACGATGAAGCTCGATGGAGATCCCTACAGAATTCCCTGGACCGTGTACTACAGGGGCAGCTGGAATTCGATTTCCTACAGCAACAGCAACTATTCGGTGGTGTCGCTGTATACCAGCGGCGGCTACCTGTACGCTTCGCCGGTGGGCCTCGGCAAGGCGAAGGTGACGGTGAAGTCGGGCAAGAAGAAGGCGTCCACCACGCTGACGGTCAAGGGTCGCGTGACCGACATTTCCGCGCCGAAGACGGTTCTGAACAAGGGCGAAGGAATGTGGCTTACGGCCAGCACGTATCCCAGCAGCGCCGCCGACACGGTCACCTGGTCCTCCAGCAACAAGAAGGTCGCGACGGTGTCCAAATACGGC
>JAFWEY010000114.1 GCA_017512675.1 Clostridia bacterium
TACCGGGCAGGTATATGCCGGGTTCCACGGTAATCACGACGCCGCTCTTCAGGACGTCCGCGGCGTTCGGGCTCAGGTTCGGGCTCTCGTGGATATCGATGCCCACGGAGTGCCCCAGCCCGTGGCCGAAGCGTCCGGCGTAGCCCCGGGCGTCGATATAGTCCCGGGCGAGCTTGTCGATCTCCACGCCGGTCTTCCCGGCCATAAGGGCGTCCTCGCACATCGACTGGGCCCGCAGCACGGTCTCATAAACCTTGCGCATCTCGTCCGACGGCTGCCCGAGGGCCACCGTGCGGGTCATGTCGCTGCAGTATTTGCCGACCTTTGCGCCAAAGTCCATGGTGATCATGTCGCCCGTCTTCAGCGTGCGCTGTCCGGGGATCGCGTGGGGCAGGCTGCCGTTCTCGCCGGAGGCGATGATCGTGTCGAAGGCCAGCTCGTCCGCGCCCAGGCGGAACATGGTGAAATTCAGCTCGATCTGCAGTTCCTTCTCGGTTATGCCGGGTTTGATCTTCGGCAGGATCGCGTCGAAGGCTTCGGACGTGATATCGCAGGCTTTGCGGATCGCGACGACTTCCGCGGGGGACTTGACCTCGCGCAGCTTCTGGGGCGCCTTGTTCAGCGGGACGCAGGAGATTTCCTCTCCCACCGCGCCGCGAAGCGCCTCGAAATCGTCCACGGAAAGATAGTTGGTCTCCGCCCGCAGTTCGGTGATGCCTTCCGCCTGAGCCAGCTCGGCAATCACCTGGCTGTGGCCCCGGCCTTTGGAAATCATCTCCACCCGGAAGCCGGGGGCCTGGCGCTCCGCCTGTTCCGTATAGCGGAAGTCGGTGATAATCACGCGGCTCTGCCCGGAAAGATAGACAACGCCTTCGCCGGTATAGCCTTCAGTCAGGTAGAACATATTGGACGGATCATGCACCGCCACGGCCATATGGGATCCCGCGCGGAGCTGATCCATCAGCCGCTCTGCTGCGGTCACTTGGATCACGCCTTTCCGGATTTTGCTCCTTCCGGAGCAAATCCAAACGTTATATTATCATATACAGAAGCGTTTGAAAAGAAAAAAGTTGGCGGATCCTGACCGAAACCGCCAACTTTTCATTCTTTTTGCTTATTTCGCGAAAGCATCCAGCACCGCTTCGCCCATGGCGTCGCGTTTGCATACCGCCTTATGCCTAACAGGCAGGTCCCGCAGCGCGCGCACCTGCGCGGGCATCGGCACACCGGTCAGTTTTTCCAGTTCTTCGCTGCAGGCGAAGGCGTCCTTGCCTTCCGCCGCGTCCATGCCGGCAACGCCGCGCAGCACGTCCGCCGCGAACTTGTAGGGGCTGGCCGTGGACAGCAGCACCGTGGGCGTCGGGTCGTTGGTCTTCATCCGGTACTGGCGCAGCACATAGCCGCCCACCGCCGTATGCGGATCCATCAGGTAGTGGTCCTCCTGGAAACGGCGGCGGATTTCCGAAAGGGTGTTCCGGTCGTCGGCGCAGTCGCCCCAGAATGTATCCAGCATCCAGCTCCAGCGCTGTTCGCCGACGGAATAGCTCCCGCTTCCCTTCAGCTGTTCCATCCAGGTTTTCACCAGCCCGCCGTCCCGGTCGGAAGCCTCATACAGCAGCCGTTCCAGGTTGGAGGATACCAGGATGTCCATGCTGGGACTCATGGTTTTAAAGAAGGTGCGGTGGGTGGAATAGATGCCCGTGGCAAAGAAATCGGAAAGCACGTTGTTCCGGTTGCTGGCGCAGATCAGCTTGTTCACCGGCAGGCCCATGTTCCGGGCGTAATAACCGGCCAGGATATCGCCGAAGTTGCCCGTAGGCACGCAGAAGTTGACCGGATCTCCGGGGGCGATGGCGTGGCTGTTGATCAGGTCCTCGTACGCAGTGAAGTAATAGACGATCTGGGGTACCAGCCGGCCGAA
>JAFWEY010000115.1 GCA_017512675.1 Clostridia bacterium
AACCTTCGCGCCGGGCACGATGAAAACATCCGATCCTTCCATCTCAACGGCTTTTCTCAAAAGCTCAATCATACGTTTTTCTCCTTCTTTGGCATGGTTCGCGCAGGGGTGCGCCAGGCGTCCCCTGCGCAGGACCGCTTCTATCCTGTATCGCCGGTGTGCCCGGACGGGACCGCCTCTTCCGGCGCCGAATCCCGATTCTTCAACCGGCACACCGTTCCGATTCTGCTGTTTCTCCCGCCTGCCGAACGGCGTCCCGCTACCAGTCGAATTCCACGTCTTCCTCTTCCGCCGCGGCGGAAACCAGAACGTGGCGCGACCACGCTTCCCGGGGCGATTCGCCCAGGGGCTGAATCCGCAGCGCGCATTCGAGCACGCGGCTGCCGTCCGTTTCGCTCCACACCAGATCCCGGTCCTCCAGGGCAACGCCCTCGGGCAGGTCCTCTTCCACCGCCAGCAGATAATCGCCGTCGGAGGCGGCTTCCGCAGCGCTTGCGGCCAGCACGCCGTCGAGAACGGCCCGGGTTTCCTCCGCCCGAACGTGCAGCGCGTAGACCGATTCGATCACCCGGGCGCTGCGATTGCTGAGCTGCGCGTCGTTGCGGCCGTTCATCAGCGCCAGCATGGACAGCACGCTCAGCGCGAGCACCACGAATATCAGGATCAGCGACGGCGCGCCTGGGCCGAAACCGATGCTGCTCTTCTTCTTCTGGCTCATGGCTGCCCCTCCTCGTACCGCGCTGCCGGCAAAGCGAACAGGACGTTCTCCCCCTGATACGCGGTGATTTCGGCGTACAGCATCCGCCCGGCGTTCTTATCCTCCGCATTCAGAGCGGCGCTGAGCCGCCAGTCCTCGCGGTTCAGTTCCCAACCCGAATCGCCCGCCGGAACAAATCCCGCATCGCGCAGCGCGTCCTCTCCGGACGCCGCGGCGCAAAACCGGTCCGCCGCGTTCTGCGCTGCCACCAGCGCCTCGCTGACCGCGCCCGCCCGCCGGTTCTGATTGCTGGAGGCGACGAACACCTGCAAAAGCACGGTGGCCGCCAGCGCGAAGAACAGCACGACGATCAGCAGCTCCATCAGAAGGGCGTTGCTTTGATTTCTCGCTTTCATGTCATCACCTCACTGGGGCACGCTGCGCAGGACGATATCCACATTGGTCCATTCGTCGCCGTTGCGCAGATTCACGGTGAGCAGCTGACCGGACAGCGAGAGGGACATTTCATCCAGCGCGCAGACCGCTTCGCCGCGCGTTTCCTCCTCTGCCTCCTCTTCCCCCGGGCTTTCGGACGGGGCAGGCAGCGATTCGCCGTCGAATTCCGCCTCGCCGTACAATTCCTCCAGGGTGTACCACTCGTATAGCGTGCCGTCCCGCACATAGAGGAGCGTAACGGTCTCCTCCTCCGGGTTCACGATTTTGACGGAATGCGCCCCGTCCAGCTCCTCCGGACGGATCTGATCCAGGCTGTCCGCCTCCCACAGCTTTCTGCGCATCCAGGCGGCGGCGATCCTCTGGGCGTTGTGCTCCTCCGCCCGGTCCGCGCCGCTCTTGTAAACCTGGGCGCCGAGCAGCACCATCAGCGTGGCGCTGACCGCGAAAACGCCCAGCAGGAAAAATACAAAAACACCCGAGATGGTATGGTTATGCTTTGCGTTGATCAAGGCACCGTCGCCCCCCTCTCGGTTACATACACAGAAGGAATCAGGTTGGGCGCAAAGGCTTCGTAGGTTACGAAGTAGCGGTCCTCATCGTAGGCCAGGTGATAGTTTTCCCGCAGGTACCGAAGCGCCGAGCCCATCACCGGGTATCCGTCCTCGTTGAGTTCGTCCACCGGGTAAGCGCCTTCCACCGCATAACAGGTCAGCGCCGCGTTTCTGACGGCGTTTCGCACGATTTCCGTTTCCGCGCTGTCCTGGCGCCGGTCGATGCGGGCAGCCAGCGCAAGGGCCAGCGCCAGCACGGCGGCGATCGCCAACAGCTTTATGATATCGCGTTTGTTCATCGCTGCGTCATCCCCCCGCCTCTTACAGACTGGACAGGATCCCCGCCATCGGCAGCATCACCGCCAGCAGCACCGCGCCGATCACCACCGACAGAAGCACCACCAGGGTCGGCTCGACGATGGAGACGAGGCGGCTGATATCCTCCTCGACCTGCTCCTCATACAGCCCGGCGAGCTTGCCCAGCACCTGATCCTCCCGGCCCGTGGCGCTGCCCATGGTCACCATCCGGTTGTGCAGCTCGTCGAACAGCTGGGTTTCCTCCACCGCGTCGGAGAAGGACTTTCCGGCCTCCAGCCCGCTGCGGATGGCGCCGACCTTGTCGGCCGCGTCCTTGTCGCTGAGCACCCTGGAGGTCATTTCCAGCGCTTCGTCCATCGGGAAGCCGCCGGACAGCATCATCGACAGCACGCCGGCCACGCGGGACGCGGACAGCTTGCGGTTCAGGCGCTGCATCGGGGGCACCAGACGGTACACCAGCGCGAACACCCTGTCCCGGTGCCGGGTGCGCATCAGGACGGCGGCAGCCACCACGACCAGCACCGCGACGCCCACCACGGCCATGATGATCCAGCCCAGCGCCGTGCCCAGCCGCATCATCGAGCTGCCGGATTCCGTCATCGTGACGCCCATGCTGCCCAGCACCCGGCGGAACACGGGCAGAACCCGCCACAGCAGAATCAGCACGATCAGCACCAGCATAATGCCCAGCACCAGCGGATAGGTAACCGCGCTGACCATCGAGGACCGGATGCGGTCCTCGCGGGCGTAATACGCTTCCAGGCCCCGCATCACCTTGTCCAGCTGACCGGACCGTTCGCCGATTCCCACCATCTCCACCAGGTAATCGGGCCAGCGGGAATCCTCCTTCAGCGCGTCGTACAGGGAGCCCTTTTCCGTGACGCCCTTGCTGGCGGACCGGTACATATCCGCGTTTTCACTGTTCCTGTCCGCCCCCGCCAGGGTTTCCATTCCGTCGTACAGCGGCAGCCCCGCCTCCAGAATCAGCGCCACCTGGCCGCAGAAGTTGCTGATTTCCGCCGATGACAGGCCCTTGTTGCTCTTTTCGCTCATCTGTCGTCCCTCCACCGTTCCTGGATGTTCTCAGTAAAACCGTTCCGTGGTGTACTTGACATTCTTGCCCCAGCCGCCCAGCTCCGCGGTGGGATCGTAAAACACTTCCTTGCCGTCGACGGTCGCCAGCGTCCACGCGTGGTAGTTCTTGTTCGCGTAGCCGATGATCAGCCGGCAGGGAATTCCCTGGGTTCGCAGCATGCAGCACATGATCGCGGAGAGATCCTGGCACACGCCCATCTGCTTGTCCCAGCTCCCTTCGATATCCGGCAGGATGCCCGCGGTGATATTCATCGCTTTGACGAAATCGTAGGTGAAGGTTCTCATGAACCCGCACACGGCGTCAAAGGATTTCTGCTCGTTCTTTCCGCTGCACAGCTCATCCGCCTTTGCCACCGCTTTCGTGGCTTCATTGTAATCCACATACTGGTTCGGATACAGGAACGCGCCGTCCTCCCTGGTCAGCGAGGCCTTCACCGTGATCTTTCCCACGGAGGCGTACTTCTTCCCTTTTACGTTTTCGTAGAGCTGCGTTTTGTATTTCCCGCTGCCCATCTGCAGCGGAATCACCACGTAATCGCCGTTGCCGGGCAGATCGTAATAGAGGGTCGTTTTCCCGATCGTCACCTGCAGCTTCAGGCGCTTCGAGGTCTCTTTGGCTGTGCGGGCCAGGAAATACCCTTCGGACACGTTGCTGATGTCCACCTTCAGCTTGGCGTCCTGCTTGACGGACTTGCCCTCCGCGGGCCATTTCGCAGCGTCCCCGGCCAGAGCGGGGTCAGCCCGCAGCAGCAGACAGCCCAGCGCCAGCGCAAACAGCAAAAGGAGCGCCATCCTGTGCTTCATTTCGATTCCCCTTCCAGTTCGCCGAAACGGGCCCCGTTTCGGCCGCTTCCAGCCGCCCGCGTACGGCCGCGGGACGGACCGGCGCCCTGCCCCCGCGGGTTCCTTCGGCAATTGCGGCGCAGAGATCCGGATTGGTTTTATTTTACACTGCGTTTCAATCGATGTCAAGAGCAGATTGCCCGACGAACGCGGGGGAAGGCGAAGGCGAGCGCCCGCTGCGCGGGATGAAGCGAGCCTGCAGCCCAATGAACAAAGGAGTCCATAAGCGAAAGCGAAGGGACGACTATTGTGAATTGAGAGTTGTTGGAATTCGGATGCTGTAACTTGACATCCAGACCACGAAGATACAGCACACGGCGATTGCACCTGTGCGTCATAACCTTATCTGGATCGCGCGAAGCGCGAGACGGATGAGGTTTGGCGATCCGCGGGTGTATGTATTCCGCCCCAACGCGGGATCGGGATGCTGTGACGATTGATGAAAGGATCTTCGATCCCTGAAAAATCTCGGGCGCACCGCGCTTCGCTTGGGGCGCCCCTACCCCCGGATAAAAGTGTATACCATGTACTTGCACAAACTGTATACCATGTTGCTCTTGACACAAGCGGTGCCCCTACGGCGGCTTCGGAACGATGTACCGGTTGATGGATCGGAAGTAGATGCCGGAAGAGTCTTCTCCATAACCCGTCGTCCCTTCGCAGCGCAGCGGCCGCGAAGGGACAAGCAATTTCAGATTTGTAAGGCGCGAAGGCGGGCGCCCGCGGGCCGAAAGGCCTCCTTTGCCGCTCAGAATTCCTCGTTCCCGCTGCCGTACCAGTCTTCCCCGGCGTACCAGTCCCCGTCGGGCTCCTCTATGGGAGGC
>JAFWEY010000116.1 GCA_017512675.1 Clostridia bacterium
AGCCCTTTGTGATGAAGCGTCTGGTGGAAACCGGCGCCGCGGGCAACATCAAGGCGGCCAGACAAGCTGTGGAAAGAGCGAAGCCCGAAGTGTGGGACGCGCTGGAGATCGTGATCAAGAACCATCCGGTCCTGCTGAACCGCGCGCCCACGCTGCACCGCCTCGGCATTCAGGCCTTTGAACCGGTGCTGGTCGAGGGCAAGGCGCTGAAGCTGCACCCGCTGTGCTGCACCGCGTTCAACGCCGACTTTGACGGCGACCAGATGGCGGTTCACGTTCCGCCGTCGATGGAAGCGCAGGCCGAGGCCCGTTTCCTGATGCTGGCGGCCAACAACATTCTGAAACCGCAGGACGGCAAGCCCGTCATCTCGCCGACGCAGGACATGGTTATGGGATGCTATTACCTGACCAAGACCCGCAAGGGCGCCAAGGGTGAAGGCAAGTACTTCACCGACGTCAACGAGGCGCTGATGGCGTATGAAACCGGCGAACTGTCGCTGCAGGCCGAATGCAATATCCGCATGGAGCGCGAATTCGAAGGGGAAACGCACACGAGGATCATCAAAACCACGATCGGGCGCATCATCTTCAACAACGCGATTCCGCAGGATATGGGCACGGTGCCCAGAAAGACGCTGGAGGACCAGTTCCGGCTGGAAATCGATTACGTCGTCGACAAGAAACAGCTCGGCCGCATCGTCGACAGCTGCTATCGCACGCACGGGGTCACCCGCACCGCGACCATGCTGGACGCGATCAAGGAACTGGGCTACAAATTCTCCACCCGCGGCGCGGTGACGGTTTCCGTGGCGGACATCATCGTTCCGGACGCCAAGAAGACCATCCTCGAGGAGGCGGAGGGCCAGGTTCACAAGATCGAGAAGGAATTCAAGCGCGGCCGTCTCTCCGAAAACGAGCGCTATCTGCAGGTGACGAGCCTGTGGGAGAAGGCCACCAAGGATGTCACCGCGGAGGTCATGAATTCGCTGGACGAATTCAACCCGGTATTCATGATGGCCAATTCCGGTGCCCGAGGCTCCGTCAACCAGATCCGTCAGCTGGCCGGCATGCGCGGACTGATGGCGTCTCCGTCCGGTAAGGTCATCGAGCTGCCGATCCGTTCGAATTTCCGCGAAGGCCTGTCGGTTCTCGAGTTCTTCATCTCCTCCCACGGGTCCCGCAAGTCGCTGGCGGATACGGCGCTGCGCACCGCCGACTCGGGTTATATGACCCGACGTCTGGTGGATGTGGCGCAGGAAATCATCGTGCGCGAGATCGACTGTTTTGAAAACCGCGGCGAAAAGGTGAACGGCCAGGTGGTCAGCGAAATCGTCGCCGACGGGCAGCCGCTGGAGACGCTGGAAGACCGCATTCGCGGGCGCTGCGCCGCGGCCGACGTGTTCGATCCCAATACCGGCGAGCAGCTGGCTGCGGTGAACGATCTGATCACGCACGATCAGGCGAAGCGGATCGTAGCAGCCGGCATCAAGCAGATGGCGATCCGCACAGTGCTGACCTGCCGCTGCGGCAAGGGCGTGTGCGCCCGCTGCTACGGCGCGAACATGGCCCACGGCAACCTGGTGGATGTGGGCGAGGCGGTCGGCATCATCGCCGCGCAGGCGATCGGCGAACCCGGCACGCAGTTGACGATGCGTACGTTCCACACCGGCGGCGTGGCTTCCGGCGCGGATATCACACAGGGTCTTCCCCGCGTGGAGGAGCTCTTCGAGGCGCGCAAGCCCAAGAGCGAGGCGACGCTTTCCGAGATTTCCGGCGTGGTCAGCCTGTCCAACGACAGCAAGAAGCGGCGCGAGATCGTGATCACCTCCGAAGACCACGAGACCAAGCGGTATCCGATGAACTACGGCGCGAAGCTCCGCGTCAACGAGGGCGACTGGGTGGATGCCGGTCAGGAACTGATCGAGGGCTCCATCAACCCGCACGACCTGATCCGGATCCTGGGCGTCAAGGCCGTGCAGGAATACGAGGTCAAGGAAGTGCAGCTGGTCTATCGCCGGCAGGGCGTGGAAATCGCCGACAAGCACATCGAAATCATTGTGCGGCAGATGCTGCGCAAGGTCAAGGTGGACGACGCCAACGATACGAACCTGCTTCCCGGCGCGCTGGTGGACATCTTCAATTTCGAGAAGGAAAACGAGGAGACCATCCTTCGCGGCGGGCGCCCGGCGACCGCAAAGCGCATTCTGCTGGGCATCACCAAAGCGGCGCTGGCCACGGATTCCTTCCTGGCGGCCGCGTCCTTCCAGGAAACCACTCGCGTGCTGACGGAAGCCGCCATCAAGGGCAAATCGGACAATCTGGTCGGAATGAAGGAGAATGTCATTCTGGGCAAGCTGATTCCGGGCGGCACCGGCATGAAGCGGTACAAGAACATTGAGATTCACGAAGCCTACTGATCGAAACCCCGGATAGCAACGAAGGCCCACGAGCCGTATGAAATGCGTTCGTGGGCCTTTCGATTTTGCGCTTTCCGCACCGCAAGCGCAGGGCGGCCGGCCCTCCGCGGGCGACCCGGGGCCGGGACGCAGATTTTTCCGTTAATACGTTGAACTTGCGCAGGGAATCGTCTATAATGAAGAAACTGCCGATTCGCGGAACCGGCGTCTCCCGCGAATGCGGTCCGCGGGCGAACGAACGAAGGCCTTTTCGAACGAACCTGTATAATCCGTTGCGGAGGAAAAGAATTTGGCAAAAATCATCGCGATCACAAACCAGAAAGGCGGGGTTGGAAAAACCACCACGGCAGTCAATCTGAGCGCGTGCCTGGCGGAAGCCGGGAAGAACACGCTTCTGGTGGACGCCGATCCGCAGGGGAACGCGTCCAGCGGACTGGGCAAGCCCGGAGACCCGCAGAAATCGCTGTATCAGGTTTTGATCGAGGAATTGCCGGCGCACGAGGCGCTCACCGGAACCTGTATGGAACGCCTGCATCTGCTTCCTTCCTCCATTGAACTGGCCGGCGCGGAGATCGAGCTGGTTTCGGTGACCGGAAGGGAAAAGCTGCTGCGGGAAGCGCTTGCGCCGATCGAAAAGGATTACGATTATATCCTGATCGATTGCCCGCCTTCGCTGGGCCTTCTGACGCTGAACGCGCTGACGGCGGCAGACAGCATTCTGGTTCCGATTCAGTGCGAATACTACGCGCTGGAGGGCGTCGGCCAGCTGATGAACACGCTGACGCTGGTGCGCAAGCGGCTGAATCCTGCGCTGACGGTCGAGGGCATCGCGCTGACCATGCTGGACGGGCGAACCAATTTGGGAATTCAGGTCGTGAACGAAGTAAAGAAGTATTTTCGGGATCGCGTGTTCTCCACCATTATTCCCCGCAACGTGCGGCTCAGCGAGGCGCCGAGCCACGGGCTCCCGATCAGCCTGTACGACAGCCGCTGCACCGGCGCGCAGGCATATCGTGAGCTGGCCGCGGAAGTGATCGACCGCAACGAAGGAGATGACTGGATTTGACCAGAACGGGCAAACACGGGCTGGGCCGCGGGCTTGACGCGCTGATGGGCGGCACGGCAGAAGAGGCGCTGAGCGCCGCGGCCGAAGCCGGCGACGCGGTGCAGGAGCTGCGCGTTTCGGAGATTGATCCCAACAAAAAGCAGGCCCGAAAGAGCTTTGACGAGGCGGCGCTGAAGGAGCTGGCGGAATCCATCTCCCAGGTAGGCGTCATTCAGCCGGTCATCGTGGCGCCCAACGGCAAGCGGTATCAGCTGATCGCCGGCGAAAGAAGATGGCGCGCGGCGATGCTGGCGGGGCTGAACACGATTCCCGCGATCGTGCGGGACTGGGATACCGCCAAAAAGATGGAAGCCAGCCTGATTGAGAACCTGCAGCGGGAAAACCTGAACCCGGTCGAGGAGGCGCTGGGCATCCGAAGCCTGATGGATCAGTGCGGCTACACGCAGGAGCAGGCCGCTTCCAGGCTGGGAAAATCCAGGCCCGCTGTGGCCAACCTGCTCCGGCTGCTTGCGCTGCCGGCGGAAGTGCTGGAACTGGTGAAAAGCGGAAAGCTCTCCTCCGGCCATGCGCGGGCGCTGTGCGCACTGGACGATCCCAAGCGGCAGATACGCCTTGCGGATCTGTGCGTCAACGAGGGCTGGACGGTGCGGCAGCTGGAAAACATCGTCAAGCTGCCGGAAACGCATACCGTTCGGGAAAAGCCGCCCAGGGATCCGGCGTTCGAACAGATGGAGCATATGGCCCGGGTGGTGTTCGGAACCAAGGCGGTTCTCGACGGAAACGCAACCAAAGGCAGGCTGGTTATCAATTATTACAGCGCGGAGGATCTGCAGCGGATCTGGGACGCGCTGGAGGCAAATCTGCCGAAAGAGACAGGAGGAAACTGATATGGTATCGCAGCTGGAGCTCAATATCCTGGAAATCCTGAACGAAGACGCGCGAACCAGCGAAAAGCGCATCGCGGCGATGACCGGAGCGCCTGTGGAAGAGGTGCAAAAGGCGATTTCCCGGCTCGAGGAGGAAAAGATCATCGTCAGCTATCCCGCGATGATCAACTGGGACGCGGTGGACGTAAACCAGGTGGAAGCGCTGATCGAGGTGCGGGTGTCCCCGCAGCGCGGCGAGGGGTTTGACGCGATTGCCGAACAGATTTACCGGTTTGACGAGGTTTCCTCCGTTTACCTGATGAGCGGGGCTTACGATCTGATGGTGCTGATGCACGGGCGCTCGCTGAAAGAGCTTTCGCTGTTCGTGACGGAGAAGCTCTCCACGCTGGAACACGTAATTTCCACCGCCACGCATTTCGTGCTGAAGCGCTATAAGGACAACGGCGTGATTCTTGAAGGGCGGCAGGGCGACCACAGACTGGTGGTGTCCCCGTGAATTACGAAGAAGTGCTTTCCGGCCGCATCAGCGCGGTGCCGCCGTCCGGAATCCGCAAGTTCTTCGATATCGCCAGCCAGATGAAGGACGCGATTTCGCTGGGCGTCGGCGAACCGGATTTCAATACGCCGTGGGATTATAACGACGCGGCGATTTACTCGCTGCGCCAGGGCCATACCCACTATACCAGCAACTGGGGACTGATCGAGCTGCGGGAGGCGATTTCGGAATACCTGAAAGTGCGCTTTTCCATCGCCTATGATCCGAACCGGGAAATCATGGTGACGGTCGGGGCCAGCGAGGGAATCGACATCGCGCTGCGCGCGCTGGTCGAGCCGGGGGACGAAGTCATCGTGCCGGATCCGGCCTACGTCTCCTATATGCCCGGGATCATATTTGCCGGAGGGACCTGCGTTCCGGTGCCCACGTTCGCGCAGGATGATTTCCGGATGACGGCGGAAAACCTGAAAAAGGCGATTACGCCGCGCACAAAAGCGCTGATTTTCCCGTATCCCAACAACCCGACCGGCGCGGTCATGCGCAGGGAACACATGGAGGAAATCGCGCAGGTGCTGCGCGGCACCAACATCATCGTCATTGCGGACGAGATTTACGCGGAGCTGACGTACGGCGGCGCGCGCCATGTCAGCTTTGCTTCGATTCCCGGCATGTGGGAGCGAACGATCACGCTGAACGGTTTTTCCAAGGCTTTTGCGATGACCGGCTGGCGGATGGGCTACGCTTGCGCACCGCGGGAATTGCTGGCCGTGATGTGCAAAATCCACCAGTATACCATCATGTGCGCGCCGACGCCCGGCCAGTACGCGGCCACGGAGGCGATTCGGATCGGCCTGGACAACGATTTTGCCGACGTGCTGCACATGGTGCGCACCTATGACCGCCGCCGCAGGCTGGTGGTCAGCGCGTGCCGGGAGATGGGGCTGGACTGCTTTGAGCCCAACGGAGCGTTTTACGCGTTCCCGTCCATCCGGAAGACGGGCATGACCTCCCAGGAATTCTGCACCGCGTTCCTGAAGGCCGAAAAGGTGGCGACCGTTCCGGGCGACGCCTTCGGAGACGGCGGCCGCGGCCACATCCGCATTTCTTACGCGGCCGCGACGGACAAGCTCATCGAGGCGATGAAGCGCATGGAACGGTTCGTTTCCGGGCTCTGACGGAAACCGGACGCCGATAAAAAAAGGGGTTCGCCGATTTCTCGGCGAACCCCTTCGTGCTTGTGACTGAGAATCAGTTGCCGGCCAGCTTGCGGTAGCTTTCCAGACGCTTTGCGGCGTCCTCTTCCGCCTGCTTGAACAGCGTTTCGGCCGCATCGGGGAACTGGCGGAGCAGAGAGGCGTAACGGTTCTCGCCCTTGATGAACTCCTCGTAGCTTCCCTTCGGATCCTTGCTGTCCACCGTCATCGGGACTTCATTCTCCGGATTGAAGCGATACAGCTGCCAGTATCCGGCTTCCACAGCCTTCTTGATTTCGGCCTGGGCCTGGTTCATCTTGATGCCGTGGTTGATGCAGGGCGCGTAGGCGATGATCAGCGACGGGCCGTGATAGGCTTCCGCTTCGGTCATGGCCTTGAGCAGCTGGTTCATATCGGCGCCCATGGCAACCTGCGCCACGTAGACGTAGCCGTAGGACATGGCCATCATGCCCAGATCCTTCTTCTTGGTGCGCTTGCCGGCGGCGGCGAATTTGGCGACCGCGCCGGTCGGGGAAGACTTGGAGGCCTGTCCGCCGGTGTTGGAATAGACTTCGGTGTCCAGCACGAGGATGTTGACATCCTGGTTCTGCGCCAGCACGTGATCCACGCCGCCGTATCCGATGTCGTATGCCCAGCCGTCGCCGCCGAAGATCCAGATGGACTTCTTGACCAGCAGGTCCTTCATCGCGACGATTTCCTTGCACAGGTCGCAGTCGCAGCCCTCGATCAGGCCGAGCAGCTTCGCGGAAGCGGCCTTGGAGGGTTCCGCGTCGTCCTTGCCCGCCAGCCATTCCTTCGCGGCGGCCTTGACTTCTTCGCTCTCCGCGGTTTCCGCCAGCTTCGCGACCTTATCGGCCAGCAGCGCGCGGCGCTGGGTGACCGCCAGGTTCATGCCGAAGCCGAACTCGGCGTTGTCCTCGAACAGGCTGTTCGCCCAGGCAGGACCATGGCCCGCGTCGTTGACGGTGTAGGGGCAGGTCGGGGCGGAACCGCCGTAAATGGAGGAGCAGCCGGTCGCGTTCGCCACGATCATGCGATCGCCGAACAGCTGGGTAACCAGTTTGACATAGGGGGTCTCGCCGCAGCCGGCGCAGGCGCCGGAGAACTCGAACAGGGGCTTGCGCAGCTGCGCGGTCTTGATCGTCTTCGCCGGGCCCTTGTACTCAGGCAGCGTCTGGCAGAATTCCCAGTTGGCTTCCTCGGCCTGCTGGGTGGCCAGCGGCTTCATGACGAGCGCCTTGACGCCCTTCTTGCCCGGGCAGACCTGTACGCAGTTCTCGCAGCCGGTGCAGTCCAGAACGGAAACCTGCATGCGGTACTTCATGCCGGCGAATTCCTTGCCGATGGCGTCCTTGGTGGCGTAGGAGAAGCTCTCCGGCGCGCGGCTCATCGCTTCGCCGTCCAGCAGGTACGGGCGGATTGCCGCATGCGGACAGACCATTGCGCAGAAGCCGCACTGGATGCAGTTCTCGGAATTCCATTCGGGAACCTTGACGGCGATGCCGCGCTTCTCGAACTTGGTGGTGCCGGTGGGAACCGCGCCGTCCGGGCTGAACGCGCTGACTGGCAGCCTGTCGCCTTCCTGAGACAGGATCGGCAGGATCACGCTGTCGAAATACTCGGTGGCTTCGACCTTCACGGGCTCGGCGCCGGTGGTCGCTTTCGCCCACTCCGCGGGGATTTTGATTTCGGTGATGCCCTTCGCGCCGACGTCGATGGCAGCCCAGTTCTTCTGGACGACCTCGTCGCCCTTCTTGCCGTAGGTCTTCTTCGCGTAGGCCTTCATGTACTCATCCGCCTTGTCGTAGGGGATGATTTCCGCCAGCTTGAAGAACGCGGCCTGCATGATCGTGTTGATGCGGTTGCCCATTCCGACTTCGCCCGCCAGCTTGATGGCGTCGACGTTGTAGAATTTGGCTTTCTTCGCGGCCAGCGTGCGCTTCATCTGCGCCGGCAGCATTTCTTCCATCTGCTCCGCGGTCCAGGGGCTGTTCAGCAGGAACGTACCGCCGGTCTTCAGCGCGCTGACCATGTCGTACTTGGTGACATAGGCCGGATTGTGGCAGGCGATGAAGTCCGCAGAGTCGATCAGATAGGTGGACTGGATCGGCGTGTCGCCGAAGCGCAGATGGCTGACGGTGATGCCGCCGGACTTCTTCGAGTCGTAGGAGAAGTAGGCCTGCGCGTATTTCTTGGTATGGTCGCCGATGATCTTGATGGAGTTCTTGTTGGCGCCGACGGTGCCGTCAGAGCCCAGGCCGTAGAACATGCAGGAAACGGTGCCCTTCGGCGCCACGTCCAGCGTCTTGCCCAGCGGCAGCGAGGTCTTGGTCACGTCGTCGATGATGCCCACGGTGAAGTGGTTCTTCGGATTGGCCTTCTTCAGGTTGTCGTATACCGCCTTGACCATCGTGGGGTTGAATTCCTTGGAGCCCAGGCCGTAGCGTCCGCCGACGACCTTGATGTCGTTCAGGCCGCCCTCGCGCAGCGCTGCGCAGACGTCCTCGTACAGCGGCTCGCCCAGGGAGCCGGCTTCCTTGGTGCGGTCGAGCACCGCGATCTTCTTGCAGCTCGCGGGAATCGCCTTCAGGAAGTGCTTCATGGAGAACGGACGATACAGATGGACTTTGATCAGGCCCAGCTTCTCGCCCTTCGCGTTCAGGTAGTTGATGGTTTCCTCGATCGCGTCGCAGCCGGAGCCCATCGCGATGATCACGCGCTCGGCTTCCGGATCGCCGACGTAATCGAACAGCTTGTATTTGCGTCCGGTGATCTTGCCGACCGCTTTCATGTACTGCTCGACGATCGCGGGAACCTCGTCGTAGAACTTGTTCGCGGCTTCACGGCCCTGGAAGTAGATGTCCGGGTTCTGCGCGGTGCCGCTCTGCTTCGGATGCTCGGGGTTCAGCGCGCGGGCGCGGAACGCGTCGATCGCTTCCCAATCCACCAGCTTGGCCATCTCGTCGTCGTCGAACGCGTCGATCTTCTGGATTTCGTGGGAGGTGCGGAAGCCGTCGAAGAAGTGCAGGAACGGCACTCGCGCCTTCAGCGTGGAAAGATGCGCGACCAGCGCCAGGTCCATGACTTCCTGCGCCGAGTTGGAGGCCAGCATCGCGAAACCGGTCTGACGGCAGGCCATGACGTCGGAATGATCGCCGAAGATGGACAGCGCGTGATATGCCAGCGCGCGGGCGCTCACATGGAACACGCAGGGCAGCAGCTCGCCCGAGATCTTGTACATGTTCGGAATCATCAGCAGAAGGCCCTGGGACGCGGTGAAGGTGCTGGTCAGCGCGCCCGCCGCCAAAGAGCCGTGCACGGCGCCTGCGGCACCGGCTTCGGACTGCATTTCCGCAACCTTGACCTGCTGGCCCATCAGATTCTTCCGGCCGTTTGCGCCCCACTCGTCAACGTATTCCGCCATCGGAGAGGAAGGCGTGATCGGGTAAATGGCAGCCACATCGCTGAACGCATATGCGACATGCGCGGCAGCGGTATTGCCGTCTACGGTCAACTTCTTGCTCAAATGAATGCCCCCTTTGATAAAATATGTGCGTTTCAAAAGACCGTTCCACCCGTCTCCATGCAACAGCGCGCCATGGACAGTCTTTTGCATTTAACAATGTAATTATATCGATGAATGCGGACTTAGTCAAGGATAATTCCGTTTTGCGGCAGGGATTTACGCGATCTTTCGTTTCCGGCGGGTTTCCTGCGGCCTTCGCGCGGCCGCTGCGCGATCGGAACCGCAGGCGCGGCTCGTCCGTCAAAGGACAGGTATGGAATCGTTTGGAGGGTCAGCATGCAGTCAGCACAGGAATTGGCCGCGGGCCTCAGGCAGTCTGTCGGCAAGGTTATCATCGGCAAGCAGGACGCGGTGGATCTGCTCCTGATCGCGCTGCTCTGCCGGGGGCATGTTCTGATCGAGGACGTGCCCGGCGTGGGCAAGACCACTTTGGTATCCGCGCTGGCGCGGTCGCTCGACTGTTCATTTAAGCGCATTCAGTTTACGCCGGATATCACCCCGTCGGACATCACCGGCTTTACGATGGCGAATTTCAAAACCGGCGAGCTCGAATTCCACAAGGGAATGATCATGAGCCAGATCGTCCTGGCGGACGAAATCAACCGCACCTCGCCCAAAACCCAGTCCTCGCTGCTGGAGGCGATGGAAGAGGGACAGGTGACGGTGGATGGCGTCACGTACCGCATGCCGCAGCCGTTTATCGTTCTGGCCACGCAGAACCCAATCGATTTTGTCGGAACCTATCCGCTGCCGGAGGCCCAGCTGGACCGCTTCTTTATGCGCATCTCCATCGGATATCCTTCCCTGGACGAGGAAAGCGCGATCATCGAGCGCTTTACGCAGGGCGCGCGGCCGATGGAAACGGTTTCGCCGATCTGCACCGCGCAGGATGTGCTGGCCATGCAGGAGAAGGTAAACGGCGTATACGTATCCAGGGAGATCCGCTCCTACGTTTCACAGCTGGCGGCCGCCTCGCGGCGCTACGGCGCATTTACCCTCGGCGTATCCACGCGCGCGGCGATCGCGCTGACACGCGCCGCACAGGCGCGCGCGCTGCTCAGCGGCAGCGCGTACGTGACGCCGGAAGACATACAACAGCTCGCCGTGCCGGTGCTGGCGCACCGCCTGGTGCTCAGCCCGGAGGCGCGCATGCGCGGCATAACGGCGCAGCGCGCGCTGAATTCCGTCATCGGTTCGGTGCAGGTTCCGGTGAAGAGCAAATGACCGGCCGCACCGCAGCGTTTCTGACCGCGGATTTCGCGCTCTGGCTGGCGGCCCTGTCCACCGGTTCGTCCGTTTTTTATCTGTTTGCGCTGGCGATGGGCGCCATGCTCCTGCTCGCGTTTCTCTCGGTGTTCCTGGCCGCGGCGACGGCGAAAATCACGGTTCGCTGCGCAGGCCGCACCTGCGAGCGCGGCGGACGCATCCCCTTTGAAGCCGAAATCGTGCATTTCTGCCCGTTCCCGCTTGCGCGGCAGTTCCTGCTCGTGCAGAACGCGGCGGACAGTACGGCGCAGATCGAATGGAACGCGCCGGCGTTTGCGCCCAGAAAGCGCGGCTTTACGGTGGACTGCCCGCATCGCGGCGTCTATGAGATCGGTGTCCGGGCCTATCAGGTCGAGGACATCTTTTCGCTGTTCAGCTTTCGCCGCACCCTGAAGGCGGGGCGGTTCACGGTCGAGGTTCGCCCGCGAACCGCCGATATGGAGTCGCTTCCGCCGGCGAACAGCGACGAGAGCCTCGCCCGTTATACCCGAATGACGGAGGACCTGTCGTCGCCGGCCGGCGTGCGCGGCTGGGTCAGCGGCGACGCCCTCAAAAAGGTCCACTGGAAGCTGTCGGTCCGCAAAAGGGAGCTGCTGGTGCGCACCTACGAGGAATCGCTCCGGCCGGACACGCTGGTTCTGCCGGATCTGACGCCGCTCAACGCGCTGAAAAGCCATATGCTGACAATTGAGGACGCGGTGTGCGAGGCAGCTGCCGGCGCGGCGAACGCGCATCTGAAGGAAGGCTGGCCGGTTCGCATGCCGCTTCTGTGTGCGCATCCGATGGAGATTTCCGGCACGTCCGCCGGCGATCTGCCACGCTTTCTGAAGGCGCTGGCGCAAGTTCGCTTCGACAGCCCGGTGCCGTACGAGCAGACGATTCTCAGCGCCTCGGCCAGGCTGCAGCGCACCGGCGGGATGGTGCTGATTACGCCGCGCATATCCGCGCGCATCGCCGATACCGCGATCCGCTTCAGCCAAATGGGGCTGCAGACGACGTTTTTGTGGATTTCCGATTCCCGGCGAAACGAAGCGATGGACCTGCTTTCCCGGCTGCATCACGCGAATGTCCGCATTCTGCGGCTGGATCCGTGGTCCGGCACCGGCGCGACGGCCATTGTATACGAGGAGAACTATGATTGATCGCAGGAAGCTCGCGGACGGCCTTGTCTCGGCGGCCGCGGCGGTGATGCTGGCCTTTTCGGGCGCGTGGATGCTGCTGGACATGATGGGCATACCCGCGAACCGGAGCGCCATCCTGCTGGCGTGCTGCGGGATGGTCTGCTTTGCGGAGCTGTGCCGCGCGGGCAGAAAAGGGATTCTGTCTGCCTGCGCCCTCGCGCTGGCTGCCTGGATCGCCGCTGCGTTGACGGGGCACAGCCCGATGGCGGGGCTTCTGAACGTCCTTCGCGTCGTCGCTTCCTCCGCCACGGGCGGAGAACTGCAGCTGGCGGACTGCACGCAGGCGGCCACTGTGCTGATCTCGTTCTTTTTCGCCGCGTCGCTTGCGTGGATGTGCCGGATGAGCGGAGGCGTGTACCCGGCTCTGACGCTGTCCCTGATCGTGATGATGGGTAGCTGGTATGTCACCCGCCGGCTGGACAGCCTGTGCGCGGTGCTGGTCGTGGCGGCGCTGGCGCTGCTGTTCGCGCGCGCCGGAAACGAGCGAATGCCCCACGCGCGGGCGCTGCCTGCGGCGCTGCTGGCGGGGCTGCTGGCTTTCGCGCTGCTTCCGGCGGGAAACCCGACCTGGGCACCGCTGGAGAACGCGGCGCAGAAGGTTCGCGAGCTGTTCTCGGATTATTTTATGTTTACCGACGCCCGCAGCACGTATTCGATCAGCAGCGACGGGCTGCAGCCGATGGGGGAAATGCTGGGCGGCCCCGCAGATCCGCTTCCGGATCTGCGCATGAAGGTCGAAACCGACGAAACCGTGCTGCTGCGCGGGTCCACAAGGCGCACGTATACCACCTATTCATGGGTGGAAAACGCGGTCAACAGCCGGTATGTGTTCATTGACCCGATGCGCCGCGGCACGCGGGACAGAATCTTCGACGCGGACCGCTTTCAGAAGCTGGACGCGGCCGCCGCGTTCGCGCAGAAGCGCATCGGCGTGACGATGCTGGCGGACGGCATTTCGGCGCTGTACATTCCCGGGCGGCTGCAGGACCTGTCCGCGGAGCTGGATCTGGTGACGTATTTCAGCACCAACGGAGAGGTGTTCCTGACGCGGGGCGTAAAAAGCGGAGACCGCTACACCGCCGTCGCGCTGGTGCCGACGCAGGATCAGGAAGCGATGGCGCGGCTGCTGGCGCAGGCGGCCGTGCAGGGCGACGACGAACGCTGGCAGCAGGCGCGGGAATCGTATTTGCAGCTGCCCAAAGGGATCGAGGACGGCGTATACGATATCGCGCGCCGGCTGACCGCGGGCCTGGAAACGCCCTATGAAAAGGCGCTCGCCATCGAAAACTGGCTGGTCGGAAACCATACCTACAATCTCAATGTATCCTATCCGCCGCGCGGCAGGGATTTCGTCAGCTATTTTCTGCTGGACAGCCGCGAAGGCTATTGCAGCTATTACGCGTCGGCGATGGCGGTGCTGTGCCGCATCGCCGGGCTGCCTGCCAGGTATGCGGAGGGATATCTGGTGCCGGCAGGCGCCGACGGCGTGACCACCGTGACCGGCGAGAACGCCCATGCCTGGGCGGAGGTCTATTTTGAAGGCGCCGGCTGGGTGGCGTTCAACCCGACGCCGGGCATGGGGCATACCGGCTCCGCCGGAGGCGCCCCGGAGCGCGGCGGGGAAGACCGGCAGGAACCGGAAGGCGGGGAATCCCCCGAAGACGGGCAGGATGCGGAGCAGGACGGCGAACCCGAGGAAGGCGAAGCCCCGCCGGAGGACGAAGAAAACCCGGAGGACGAAGAAAGCCCGGAGGACGAAGAAAACCCGGAGGACGAAGAGGACCCGGAAGCGGAAGAAGAGCCGAAGGCCTCGAATCGGCTGTGGCTGCTTCTAGTGATTCTGCTGATTCTCGCGGCGCTGACGGTCCTTTGCGTGCGCCGGCTGCGGGCACACGATCCGGAGAGGATCGCGGCGGCCAACGCTCCGGACGCGCTGGCCGTATGGTATCGCGCGCTGCTTACGCTGCTGGAAACCCGGGGCATCAAGCCGGATTCGGGAGAAACGCCCGGGCAGTTTGCCGGGCGCGTGGTGGAGCAGTGCGGCGTCGATCCGGCGTTTTCCGAGGTTACCCAGGCGATTCTCCGGCAAACGTACGGCGCCGCGCCGCAGAACGCCCAGCAGGTTCGAAAGGCCCGCGCGCTTTACCGGAAGATGATCCGGCAATCGAATGCAGGGCAGAAAGCGCAGTGGACGCTTCACGTTCTGCGATTCGGGATCGGAGATTTCCGCGTGATCCCGTGATTTCCTATCGGCTTTCCCCCGGGAAACGCGGCGGGCTGGGCCGCCCTGCCTGAGGCATGTTAACTGTTTCCCGCCCGATTGACTTTTTCCGGGGGACGTGCTATGATGAGAGTACCCACAGAAGAAGGGGAACACGTTTCGGGCTCCGATCCGTCAGAGAGTGCGCGCCGCCGGCTGCAAGCGCGCATCGGTTGACCGCCCGGAATACCGCCCCCGGATGTGCGGCGCGCGGCGCGCGATACAGCGCCATCGAGAGTTTCAAAGCAGGGTGGAACCGCGAATGCAAAACATTCGCCCCGGCAAAGGGCGAGTGTTTTTTGTTGCCCTGAAGCGCCGCGGCCGCATCCCGCAGACATCTTGGAGAGTGAGGAGAGCAGAACATGGAGCGCGAAGAGTTTCTTCAGGTTTATCGGCATTCGATGGCGCACATTCTGGCGAAAGCCGTCATCGAAATCTTCGGCAAGGAAAGCGTCCAGTACGCGATCGGTCCGCAGATCGCGGACGGCTTCTATTACGATTTCCTGCTTCCGCGCACGGTGACCACGGAGGATCTGCCGGTCATCGAAGCGAAGATGAAGGAGATCATGAAGCGCAAGGAAGACTGGGTCCGCAAAGAAGTGACGCGCGCGGAAGCGCTCGGGATCTTCAGCGGCCAGAAGTATAAGGAAGAACTGATTCAGGATCTTCCCGAAGACGAAACCATTACGATTTACTGGACCGGCGATGATTTCGTGGATCTGTGCCGCGGCCCCCATATCGGGAATTCCGCGGAGCTGCTGTCGGTCGCCTATAAGGTTCGCGCGGTCTCCGGCGCCTACTGGCGCGGCGACGAAAAGCGCGATTCACTGCAGCGCATCTACGTGTACGCGTTCCCGGACCAGGCGCAGCTGAAGGCGCATCTCAATTTTATCCGCGAGGCGCAGGAGCAGGACCACAAGAAGCTGGGCCCGCAGCTGGATCTGTTCATGTTCCACGAAACCGCGCCCGGCATGCCCTACTGGCTGCCCCGCGGCTGGAAGGTGTACCGCGCGCTGATCGAATACTGGCGGCGGATTCACGACGCGCACGGTTATCAGGAAATCTCCGCTCCGGTCATCAACAACAAAAAGCTGTGGGTGATTTCCGGCCACTGGGCGCACTACAAGAACAACATGTTTATCTTCCCCGGTTCCAACTGGCTGCCGGACGCGGAGGATATCATGGCGGCCAAGCCGATGAACTGCCCGAACGCGATGATGGCGTACAAGCGCGCGTCGCATTCCTACCGCGAGCTGCCGATCCGCTACAACGAACTGGATGTGGTGCACCGCAAGGAGAAATCCGGGCAGCTGAACGGGCTGTTCCGCGTGCAGGAATTCCGCCAGGATGACGACCACACCTTCGTCAGCGAAGACCAGATCGAAGCGGAAATCGCGGACATCATGGCGATCGCGGACGAGATCTATTCCACCTTCGGGCTGACCTACCGGGCGGAGCTTTCCACCCGTCCGGAGGACTTCATGGGCGACATCGAGGTGTGGAACAGCGCTGAAACCACCCTCAGGAAGATCCTGAACGACCGTTACGGCGAGGGCAATTACGAGGTCAACGAAGGCGACGGCGCGTTCTACGGCCCGAAAATCGACCTGCAGATGAAGGACGCGCTGGGCCGCGAATGGCAGTGCGGAACCATTCAGCTGGATTTCCAGCTGCCGCACAATTTCGGCCTGACCTATCAGGACAGCGACGGCACGCTGAAGCAGCCGATCGTCATCCACCGCGCGCTGTTCGGCTCGCTGGAGCGCTTTATCGGCATCCTGATCGAGAACTACAAGGGCGCGTTCCCGTTCTGGCTCTCACCGTATCAGGTCGCCGTGGTGCCGATTCGCGTCGAGCACAACGACTACGCGAAATCCGTCGTCGACCGCCTGCAGAAGATCGGCGTGCGCGTGGAAGTCGACTATGCCGACAAGAACATGAACGAGAAGATCAAGTTCTTCAAGACCATGAAGGACCCGTACATCCTGGTAGTCGGCGACAAGGAAATGAGCGACGACACCGTTTCCATCACGGTGCGCGGTCAGAAGCAGCAGCTGCACGGCGTAAAGGTCTGCGACCTGCTGAACATGTGCCGGAAGATGAACGAGGAGCACATGCAGGAACTGATCTGCGAGGCCTGAAGCACGGGCCGGGAAAAGGAGAGGAATTCTATGGAACTGTTCAGCCTGAAGGGGAAGAATGCGCTGGTTACCGGCAGCGCGCAGGGACTGGGAAACACGGTCGCGCGCGGAATGCTGGAGGCCGGGGCAAACGTGATCCTGAGCGACGTCAGCGAAAAAGCGCTGGAAAAAGCCGCTGGCGAGCTGGAAAAGGAAGGCTTCCGTGTTCCGTTCTACGTATTCGATATTTCGAACGAGGAACAGGTCAACGGGGCGGTGGCCAAAATGGAGCAGGAAGTCGGGCCGGTGGACATTCTCGTCAACAACGCCGGCATTCACAGGCGCAACCTGCTGATCGACATGCCGGTGGAGGACTGGCGCAAGGTAATCGATGTGAACCTGACCGGCGCGTTCATCGTCGGAAAGGCTGTGGCGAAAGGCATGATCGCGCGCAAAAGCGGGAAAATCATCAATATTTCCTCGATCAACGCGCAGATGGTGCGGCCGAACATCGGCAATTACTGCGCCGCGAAGGGCGGAATCGTCACCCTGACCAAGTCGATGGCGACCGAGTGGGGCAAATACAATATTCAGGCCAATGCGATCGGCCCCGGCTATTTCCTGACGGATCTGACCCGGCCGCTGTCCGAGGATCCGGAATTCGACGCCTGGGTCAAGAGCGAGGTGCCGCTGTGCCGCTGGGGCGACCCGAAGGATCTGGTCGGGCTGGCTGTTTTCTTGGCTTCAAAGGGATCGGACTATATTTCCGGTCAGACGATTTACGTGGACGGCGGCTGGCAGGCCTGCCTGTAATTCCCGCCCGCATGCATTCTGTCCGGCCGCGGGGCAAGCTTCCGCGGCCGGATTGCTTTGGGCACGGGAAAACGAATCTTTCGCCATCCAGTCAGAGAATTTAACAGCGGCGTGGTACACTCAGAAAAACGCACATTCCCGGAGGCAAACGCATGATCATCGATGTCCATACCCATGTTTTTCCGGATGCGCTGGGCGAACGGGCGGTCGTCGGCATATCCCGTTTCTACGGCCTTTCCATGCAGGAACACGACGGCAAGGTTTCCACCCTGTTGCGCCTTGCGCGGGAGGCGGGAGTGGACCGCATGGTGATCTGCGCCGCGGCCACCAACGCACACCAGACCACCCACGTCAACGATTTTCTGGCACAGACGCTGCGCGAGCATCCGGGCATCTTCTACGGCTTCGGAACGGTGCATCACGACTGGCCGGACAAGGCGGGCGAGGTGGACCGCATGCTGGGGCTGGGGCTTCGGGGCCTGAAGATGCATCCGGATATTCAGGGCTGCCCGATGGACGATCCGCGGCTGGACGCGCTGTACGAGGCGATGGAAGGGCGGATGATTCTGCTGGCGCACACCGGGGACGTCCGCTACCACAACTCCAACCCGCCGCAGCTGAAGCGCGTGCTTGAAAAGCATCCGCGCCTGACTGTCATCGCCGCACACCTCGGGTTCTGGTCGAACTGGGAACAGGGCGTGGGGGAACTGGCGGGGTACGGCAATCTCTACGTGGACTGCTCTTCCTCCCTTTACGCGATCTCGCGGGAAAAGGCTGTTGAGATTATTCACGGGTACGGCATGGAGCGAGTGCTGTTCGGCAGCGATTTTCCGATGTGGGAACCGAAAGCGGAACTCGAAAGGCTGGAGGCACTGAACCTGACGCCGGATGAAATGGATCATATACTGTATAAAAACGCGCTGGCGCTGCTGGGCGATCCGTAATCGCCCGCGGCGCCGGTTTTATTGGGCGCACACCGATCAGCGACCGGAGGAGTGAGATTATGCGGGAGAAAATCATCGTGCTTGACTTTGGCGGCCAGTACAACCAATTGATTGCCCGCCGCGTGCGGGAGATGGGCGTATTGAGCGAGATCCGCCCGTACACCGAGCCGATTGCGCAATGGCTTACCGGCGAAGTCCGGGGCATCATCCTGACCGGCGGGCCGAACAGCGTCTACGCGCCGGACGCGCCGCGCACCGGGAAGGAGCTGCTGGATGCGGGCGTGCCGGTTTTGGGAATCTGCTACGGCATGCAGCTGATGAACGTGCTGGCCGGCGGCGAGGTTTCCGGCGCGGCGGTCCGCGAATACGGGCACACCGACCTGACGGTGCGGGACGGAGCGCTGTTTGACGGCGTTTCCCGCGCCACGACGGTGTTTATGAGCCACACCGATTTCGTCAGCCGCGTGCCGGCGGGGTTCCGGGTGAACGCGACGACGGCCAACTGTCCGGCCGCCGCCTTCAGCTGCCCGGAGAGGAAGCTGTACGGAGTGCAGTTCCATCCGGAGGTCAACCACACGGCCGAAGGGAAGAAGATGCTTTCGAATTTCGTTTTCGGCATCTGCGGATGCGAGGGCGGTTACCGCGCGGGAGACCGGATCGACGAAATGATCGCGCGCATTCGGGAGCAGGTGGGGGACGGGCGCGTGGTCGCGGGGCTTTCCGGCGGCGTGGACAGCTCCGTCGCCTGTGTGCTGGCGGACCGGGCGCTGAAGAAGGGGCAGCTGACCTGCGTATTCGTGGATCACGGCCTGCTGCGCCTGAACGAGGCGGAACAGGTGATGGAAACCTATCACAGGAACCTGGGGCTCGACGTCGTCTACGCGGACGCTTCCGAGCGCTTTCTGGATGCGCTGCGCGGCGTGACGGATCCCGAAAAGAAACGGCATATCATCGGGGAACTGTTTGTGCGCGTATTTGAGGAGGAAGCGCGCAAAATCGGCGCGGACTTCCTGCTGCAGGGAACCATCTATCCGGACCGCATCGAAAGCGGGCTGGGCGGTTCTGCGGTGATCAAGAGCCACCACAACGTCGGAGGCTTCCCGGAGGATTCCGTTTTCTCCAAGGCCCGGCTCGTGGAGCCGCTGGACACCCTTTTCAAGGACGAAGTCCGCGAGGTGGGCGAAAGGCTGGGCATTCCGCGCGATATGGTTTGGCGCCAGCCGTTCCCGGGCCCCGGCCTGGCGGTCCGCTGCATCGGCGGGATCACCCGCGAAAAACTGGATATCCTGCGCGCCTGCGACGCGATTTACCTGGAAGAACTGAACAATGCGGGCCTGTCCCGGCAAATCTGGCAGTCGTTCGCGGTGCTGACGGGCGTCAATTCGGTCGGCGTCATGGGAGACGGCCGCACCTATGACCAGGTGGTGGCACTGCGCGCGGTGGTTTCCGACGACGCGATGACCGTGGAGGCCGCCGAGATCCCCTATCCCGTTCTGAAGCGCACGATGACGCGGATCATCGGCGAAGTTCCCGGGGTGAACCGGGTCGTATACGACATCACTTCAAAGCCGCCGGGACCGATCGAGTGGGAATAAGAACTGGAGCGCCAGAAGTCCTTATTTTACAAGGGTTTGCGGCCTCGGAAAATCGACTTTGATAACCAGATGATAACATTTCCCTAAGCCGAAATTATAGGAAAATTCCCGGTGGCTTTGGGGTGCGGATGACGCCGGTGGCAACATCTGCGGCAACATGTTATCAATGGAGTTGGTAAAGGAAGTTGCGAAGAAGCTATAGTCGTAACACACTCCAAAGCCATTCTGTGAAAGTTATGTGGTTTGTGTGGATTCGCGTTCCGTATTCTATCATTATGGAGAATCCTGCAAACAAGTAATTATCGCC
>JAFWEY010000117.1 GCA_017512675.1 Clostridia bacterium
CTTCAACACAAAAGGCGTTGCGCTGTCCGGGGAACAGCGGTACTATGGAACCGTTCATCGGAGGGTGGATGATTCTCAGGAAATGATCGACCGGATAAGATGCGGGCTGGAACGCCTGTGCCTTATCCGGTCGTTTTATCGGGGGACGTTATGCGCAGGGAAAACGACTTCACGTCCGGCAGGATTCTCTCGCCGCTGATCCGGTTCATGCTGCCGGTGTTTTTCGCGATGCTTCTGCAGTCGATGTACGGCGCGGTGGATTTGCTGATCGTCGGCAGATTCGCGCAGTCGCCGGACGTATCGGCCGTCTCGACGGGCTCGCAGATGATGATGACGATCACGAACCTGGTCACCAGCTTCGCCATGGGCGCGACCATCCTGCTGGCGCAGCGGATCGGCGAGGGCCGGGGCCGCGAGGGCGGCGAGGTTGTCGGCAGCAGCGTCTGCCTGTTCGGCGCGGTGGCGGCAGCGCTCACGGTTCTGGTTCCCCTCTTTGCGGGCCCGCTGAGCAGCGCGATGAACGCGCCGGAGGAGGCGTTCGGCGCGACGGTTTCCTACATTCGCATCTGCGGATTCGGATCCCTGTTCATCATCGCGTACAACCTGATCGGGAGCGTCTTCCGGGGCATCGGGGATTCCCGGACGCCGCTGATGACGGTGCTGATCGCGTGCGCCTGCAATATCGCCGGCGACCTGCTGCTGGTGGCCGTGTTCCGTCTGGGAACGGCGGGCGCGGCCGCCGCCACGGTTTTCGCGCAGGCGCTCAGCGTCGTCATCTCGCTGCTGGTCCTGAAGGGGAGAGAGCTGCCGTTTCGCTTCAGCCTTCAAAGCGTCCGCTTCCGCCGGGCGATCGCCGGAAGGATCGTCTCGCTGGGCCTGCCCATCGCGCTGCAGGACCTGCTGGTGGGCATATCCTTTCTGGTGCTGCTGGCCATTGTGAACGGGCTCGGCCTGATTCCTTCCGCGGGCATCGGCGTGGCGGAACGGGTGTGCGGCTTCATCATGCTGATCCCGGCCGCCTTCATGCAGGCCATGGCGGCGTTCGCGGCGCAGAATATCGGCGCGGGCAAGTATTTCCGCGCGAGGAAGGCCCTCGTTTACGCCGTCGGCGTCTCGGCGGCGCTCGCCGTGCTGATGTTCGCGGTGACCTTCCTGCGGGGCGATCTGCTGGCCTCGGCGTTTTCGAACGACGATGCGGTCATCGCCGCGGCCGCGGATTACCTCAAGGCATATGCGATCGACTGCCTGCTGACATGCTTCCTGTTCTGCTTCATCGGATTCTTCAACGGCCTGGGCCTGACCCGCTTTGTGATGATCCAGGGCATCGTCGGCGCGTTCCTCGTGCGCATTCCCGTCGCGTTTCTGATGAGCCGGGAAATTCCGGTTTCCATGTTCCACGTCGGGCTCGCGACGCCCTGTTCGACGGCGGTGCAGGTCGCGCTGTGCCTGATCCGCTTCCGGGCGGTGAACAAAGGCGGCGCAAAGCGGACGGGCGGCGTTCCGCTTTAGGGCAGCGCCGCACGGGCCGCCGGCGCGCTCCGGAGGGATCGGCGAAGGGCACCCGCCGTCACGCCGTTCCGATCAGGATCGCGGTGGTGCGCGAACCGAGCATGATGCCGTTTGGATCGCTGTGCACAGGCTCGCTTCCCGCGTCCGTGGAGACGCCGTAGGCTTCAAACGCCAGCTTCCAGCGGTACCCTTCGGGCAGCGCGGGCAGCGTGAAGTACTTTTCCTCCCAGCAGGCGTTCACGGCAACGTAGATGAACGCGTCCCGTTCCGTGCCGTACCGCTCGTGATCCTCCGCGAACATGTACGCGAAGCACAGCCCCTCC
>JAFWEY010000118.1 GCA_017512675.1 Clostridia bacterium
GCAGTATCCTCCCCGGCCGTGTCCTCTGTCGCGGGAACCTCCGCAGCCGTGTCCTCTGCCGCGGGAACCTCCGCAGCCGTGTCCTCTGCGGCCGTGTCCTCTGCGGCCGTGTCCTCTGCGGCCGTGTCCTCTGCCGCGGGAACCTCCGCGGCCGTGTCCTCTGCCGCGGCAGACTCCGCTTCCGTGCTCTCTGCCGGAGACGGGGCGCCGGCCGCCGCTTCTTTTCCCTCTTCGGCTGCACTCTTCCGCTTTGGATCCGAAGACATCAGCGAAAGCGACAGCACGAACAGAATTCCGCTGAAACCGAGATACAGCGCTTTTGACGCATACGCGCCGGCGATCTCACCGCCGCGCAGAGAGGCTTCGATGATGAAATTGTACGCGTCGCCGCCCACGTATTCGGTCATCCGGCCTTCTCCCCACGATCTGATATACTTGTCGGGAATCCTCGTTCTGACCCCCACGATCAGAAAAATCAGGGCCAGAACCAGCCCGATCCTTGCGGCTGCTCTTTTCATATGTCCTCTCCTCCACAGCGCTTCCGGGCAAACAAACCCGTATGAACCCGATCGGCAGGGCCGCGGGCGAAGCCTGCGCGTTTTTTCGCGGTTCCCTGCCCCGTTTGATGCCGATGGTTTATTTTAACAGAAAACAGGACAAATGTCACGAAGAAATTTGCATATTTGGCGAAATAACGGCGAATTCCGCTTCAGGCATTGATCCGGATGCCCGGTTCCCGCTTTTCGGGCGCTTCTTCGGGACCTTCCGCCCGTTCCCGCCGGAACGCATCAGCACCACTGCCGCTGCGGTCCGCTTCCGTTTCAAGCCTTCCCCGCAGGCGCGAAAGAGATTGCACGAAATTATCATTTTCCCCGTGAATGCTTGATTTTCTGCCGGCGGCACGGTACAATACCGATCACAGCGGTTTCGCGCCGGCGGCTCGATCCGGCTTGAGCGGCGGCGCCGTACCCGGCACAAAGCAGCCGCCGGCCGTCCCCGGGGCCGCCATTGGGAGGCAAACATGAGAAACGCGGCAATCGAGTACCTGAAACGGACCTACCGTCCCCGCGCCATCCTGCTTTACGGTTCCTACCAGTACGGCGGTTACGACGAATACAGCGATTTCGACTGCATGATCGTCTCCGACGAGAAGACGCGCGCGCACGACAGCCGGGCTATCGGCGGCGTGTTCCTGGATTGCCGTATCGTTACCGCGGAAGAAGCGCTGAACGGGGAGATGGGCCCTCTTCTTCCGGCATACGACGCCGAAATCGCGATGGACGACGGCATCGGGCAGCAGCTGCAGCAGCGGGTGCGGCAGTATGTGCGCGCCAGGGAAAAGACGGATTCCGGCGAAAAGGAGCGGATCGTTTCCCGGGTTCGCAAGGCCCTTTGCCGCATGCAAAAGCCAGGCGACGAAGGCAATTCCAACGCTGTTTCCCTGCTGTCGGAAAGCCTGGGCGATTACTTCCTGCTGCGGGACCTGTATTTCTTCGGCAGCAGGAAAGCCGAGCATTTTCTGGAGCAGAACGATCCTGCGGGGTTTGCCCTGTACCGCCGGGCGATCGCGCTGAGAACCGCCGAAAGCATACGGGAATGGGCGGAGTACGTGATTGGCGAAAGCAAACCCGAAGCCGCCGCGCGTTCGGATTTCTCGATTCTGCGGGGAACGGAGACCTGGCAGCAGGCCGGGGCGTATTACGTCCGCATTCAGGCGATGGCAAAGAAGCATCACATCACGCTGTGTCAGGAGTTCGACGGACACGACGGGCCCGAGACGAAATACGTCGTCGTGACGGACCGGGATTTTCCGGTCGCCACCGCGCGGATGTACCCGATCGATCCCGCCGGCATGATGATCGGACGGGTCGTCGTTCTGCCGGAATACCGGCACCGCGGCATCGGCACCATGGTCGTGCGCGAATGCGAGAAATGGGCCGCGGAGCTGGGCAGCGAAAAGGCCGTGCTGGAAAGCCGCGACAACAAGGTCGATTTTTACCGGAAGCTGGGATACGCGGTCTGCGGTGAGCCGTCGGACGGGGACACGTTCCGGTGCGTTCGGATGGAAAAGAGTCTTCGGTGAACGCCGCCGAACCGGCGCGGCCGCCGTCTTACCAAATCAACGGGAGGAACTGCGATGCGACAAGCGATTCAAAATGCCCGGAGCCTGCTGGAGCGGCTGCCCCGCGCGCGGCTGGGCTTCTTCCCCACGCCCCTTGAGAAGCTGGAACGGCTGTCCGATCGTCTGGGCATCAGCCTGTACATCAAACGGGACGATTTCACCGGCATCAACCTGTTCGGCGGCAACAAGGTGCGAAAGCTGGAATACCTGCTGGGACAGGCGGCGGTCGACGGTGCGACCCACGCGATCACCTACGGCGCGACCCAGTCGAACCACGCAATGGAAACCGCCGCCGCCTGCCGCCGTCTGGGCATTCAGCCGATTCTCTACCTCACTGCCGTCGTGCCTCCAAAGCCGGACGAACTGCGTTCCAATCTGCTGCTGGATCACCTGCTGGGTGCGGAGATTCATATCGTCCCCATCGAGCCGGGCGAAACGGAAGCGGACGCGGAGGAGCGATCCTTCGCGATGGGAGCGGAGCGGGCGGCGGAGCTCAACCGCTCCGGGAAGATCTGTGTGGATATCCCGATGGGCGGCGCGAGCCCGCTGGGTTCCGTGGGCTTTGCCGCGGCGATGGCGGAGCTCTCAGAACAGGCGGACGCGCTGAACGGCCTGCGCTTTTCCCGCATTTACCATTCCACCGGAACCGGCGGCACCATGGCCGGCCTGCACGCCGGGCGCGCGATGCTGGACATGGATGTACAGATCATTTCTGTCGCCGCGAGCCCGAAGGACGAAAGCGCCAACCTCGACAGGGTCTTCAGCCTGTGCCGGGCGGCGCTGGAAACCATCGGCAGCGGCGCCGTGCCGGACCGCAGCCGGATGCAGGTGAATCTGACCCAGTGGCAGCCCGGCTACGAGCAGCCCAACGACGCCTCCTGCGAGGCGATCCGCCTGCTGGCCGCCGACGAAGGCCTGTTCGTCGATCCGGTCTATACCGGAAAGGCGCTGGCCGCACTGCTGGCGGACGCGCGCAGCGGGCGCATCCGCAGGGGCGAAAACGTGCTCTTCTGGCACACCGGCGGAGCCACCGCGCTGTTTGCGGAGCCGGAGATCCTCGGGGACGCCGTTACCGGCGGCTGAAAGGCGTTCCGGGCGTCCGCACTTTTTCGGAGGCTGATGAAATGACCGAATCGCAAAGAATCTGGGCACAGGCGAGGGACCGCCTCGTGGCGGCCGTCACATCCCGAGGGTTCTCCGCCGAATTGGCGGAACTGATGGCCGGACAGCTGAAAAGCCCGAAGGCGATCGACCGAATGACTTCCTATGTGCGCCAGGCATCTCCGTGCAGCGAAGAGATGCTGGTGGACGAAATGCTCGCGATCTGTTCGGAAATCGACGCATGGAAGGAACGGAAGGCGAGCCAGGAGGCGCAGGCGAGCTACAACGCGAGGCTGTTTTTCGGGATCCTGCCGGGCGACGACTGACATCGCCTGTTCAAGCCACCGCAGCAAAGCGCGCCCCGCCGGGACGCGCTTGTTTCTCTGTCGGCCGGCCGGGATGCGGCGGCCTATTTGCGCAGCAGATACGCGCCTGCGAGGAGCAGCGCGGCCTGCAGGATCAGCAGCACCGGAAAGAACAACCGAAAATACCAATGCTTCGTCTTGTGGCGAAACGCATACATCCCCAGAACGCCTCCCAGGCCGCCAAAGCACGCCGTCACGAGGAAGAGCGTCTTTTCCGGTATGCGCCGCTTCCCCTGCTTCGCGAACTGCTTGTCACAGCCCATCAGCAGAAACGAAACGGCGTTCATCACCGCCGCAAAAGCGGCCGCAGCCGCTGCGAACGTGTTCATGTTTCTGATCGCTCCCGTTCTTTGTATGTCGCCGGGGAAACCCGCCGGGCCGCCTGCAGCCGGGCGGAAGGCCCGCGGCGTCCTTCTGCGCCGCGAACCGCTCCGGCGGCAAACCGCGCGTTCGCCCGGTCAGCGCGCCCACGCGTAGCAATACGCCTGCGTTCTCGCCGCGAATACTTCCGTGCGCAGGAGTTTCCGGACTTCCTCTTTCGTATACCACCCCGGAACGATTTCCTCGACATCCGAGGTGCTTTCCCGGAATTCTCCGGCGGCGGTGCCGAACACCACGATATTGCGCTCGTTGGAAAAGCCGATGGCGCTGTAGCTGCCGTCCAGCACGTCGTCGATCCGGACCAGTTCCAGCCCGGTTTCCTCCCGCAGCTCCCTTTTGGCGCTCTGCTGCGGGGTCTCCCCCGGATCGATCAGGCCCGCCGGGAAATTGTACACCCATTGCGCCACCGCCATGCGGAATTCCCGGTTGATCAGGATTCTCTCTCCGCTCCCGTCCGTGAGAATCAGCACGACCGAATCCGGCACCCTGTTCTGCAGCTCCTCCAGCGTGCGGATATCCGGGTTCCGGCTGATGATTTCATAGGCCTTCTTATGGCCCTGATCGGTCACGTAATCCACATCGTACCGGGTGATGAATTTGCTCTCATGGATCTTCCGGATCCCCTGAAACTTCATGAAGCTTCCCTCCCGCCGTTTTCTTCCGGCAAACAATTGTGTCCTTCTATGACGTAATCAGCCGCCCCCGCGGTTCCAATTCCAACGGCAATCGGCGGTTTTCACCGCCTTTAAACAAAGGCACCGCCGCACAAAACCCGCCGTCCCCGAAAGAGCCGGCGGGTTGGATCCGTGAGCGCCGCAGCGGGAAAGCCGCGTTCCCTGAATCAAATGAATTTCTTTCCTGCGGTCACTTCAGCGTCACGATTTTGTCCGAAATCTTCGTGTCTTCGGAAAGCTGCAAATCCTCCAGCGGGACGACGATCTCGCTTTCGGCATTGGACCGGAGAGCCAGCACGAACGCCCTGTATTCCGTGCCGCTTTCAAACCGGAAGCTGGCGGTATTGCCGGAATCCGCGGTGCCGATGAAACCGTGCACCTCCGCGGGCTCTATGCGGTTTCCTTCGGCATCCTCCATCCACGCGCGGATGTTGTACCTGCCCACCATGCCGCCGGTCATGAAATCGATGGTCGTAATGTAAACGTTGAAATCCGCGGAACCGCTCACGTACACGGTCACGCCGTCCTCCGCCTCCAGAATTTCCGCGATCTGCAGCTGCTTGCGTTCCCCTTCGGCATTTTCCAGATACACGGTTCCGTCCTGCGCATACTCGTTCGCGGCGAACGCCGCCGGAACAGCGGCCAGCAGCGCGAGCGCCGTCAAAACCGCAAACAGTTTTCTGATCAGCATATCATCCCTCCGATTGAATCAAGCCGGCTGAGATCCGGAGTGTTATTCCGCTGCCGGAGCGGCTTCGCCGAGCACAAGGGTGAGATCGGCGGAATCAACGGTCTTCGGCACGCAGAAGGTGAAAATCAGGAAGGGCTTGTCGGTTCCGGTCATCATCGCGCCGGGCTTATAGGAATTGCCCTCGGCGTCTGCCAGCACGGCTTCCCCGTACATCTGAGAGCACAGATCGCTGTCCTTCCAGAGGCTTTCGTCCGCCGTGATGTAAACGGCAACCGCGTACTCGTCGTCGCCGATTCCCGAGGGAACCAGCATCGGGTTCGTGTCGACCTTCGTGACTTCGACAGAGTAATCCCGCCACTGATAAACGCCTTCCATCGCAAAGGCGCTGCCGAGGCAAAGGGCGGCGATCAGAAGGGCAGCAAGCAGCATGGTGATCTTTTTCATCGTCAGTTCCTCCCGTTTCATAAGTCTCAGGATGTCGGTTGCTTCTGCACGGCGTTCGCCGAAATGCAGTGTTGTTTTCTTCCCTCAGCGCTCCTGCTTTATCGTGCGGTACAGCACGATGCACAGCACCGCGGAAACCAGCGGAAGCGCCAGCATGAAGAACTCCCAGACGCCGTCGATCTGGAAAACGCTGAAGCCGCCCTGAACCGAGCGGATCACGTGATACACCAGAGACGACAGGCAAATCGCAAAGGCTGCCAGCGCCGCCCAGGCAGGCTTCAGCCAGACAACGACGGCGGCGGCCACGCCGCCTGCCAGCAGGATCCATACGTAAATCGTGGTGGTTGCCCTGAATCCGGAATCCGCCGCCGGGAACAGGGCCCCGATATACGGATAGCTCAAAGTGAATCCCGGGCCGTAAATTACGCTCTTACCCAGCAGCACACAAGCGGCGGCGGCGAGCATCATCACCGCGATCGCTGCGCGCAGCTTTAAGGCCTTTTGCATCGGACTCCCACTCCTCCTTTCACCCTTCGGGAACGGCTGCAGGCACGCCGCTTCCCGTTTCGGCGGCCTGTCCGCTTCTGTTTTATTATACAAGCAGAATGTATAAATGTACAGTGCCAAACGTCATTCCATTCGGCACTGTTTTTCGCAAGCCGGAAACGGTTCCCGGATCCTCCGGGGAGCCGCCCCGGGATTCGCGCCGCTTCACGCCCGCACCGGGCGGCTCGGGCGGCATTCTCCCGCAGGCTCAGGGCTTCGCCTCGCCGAACAATCCGTTCCGCGTGATATTCTTCAGCCATTTTCGGCTTAGGTAATGGCGGATGACCCAGGGCCACTTGACGAATTCGTCGGTGCACAGGATGAAATACACCCACATCGGCGGAAGCTTCAGCACAGCGGCGGAGAGAAAGCCCAGCGGCACCGCATAGCACCACATATCGACGGTATCGCAGACAAACCCGAACCGGCTGTCCCCTCCGGCGCGGAAGACGCCGGAAATCAGCGTGGTGTTGACCGCCGAGCCCATCACATAATATGAGTTGATGAAGAGCATCCATTTCAGGTATTCCCGCGCCGTGCCGTTCAGGTTGGCAAAGCGCAGAACAAAGGGCATGATCGCGAGGATCGCAGCGCCTCCGGCCGCCCCGGAGACAACCGTCAGCCGCATGATTCTTCCCGCGGCGCGATCGGCCTCCTTCATGCGGCTGTCCCCGATCAGCTGCCCCAGCAGGATGCCGCCGGCGCTCGCCAGGCCGAAGCTGAGCACGCAGCCGTAATTGCGCACGATGACCGCGTAGGAATTGGCGGCCACCATGTCCTTTCCCAGATACCTGCCGATGATGACGGC
>JAFWEY010000014.1 GCA_017512675.1 Clostridia bacterium
GCAGAGGCAGCTTTGCCGGCCCGAGGAGCCATTTTTGCGGAGGCAGCTTGCCGCCGAGAGCAAAAATGGTTTCCCTGCAGATTATCCGGCCGCATCCGAAGGATGCAGGAAAATCTGAAAAACGGCTTGGAATCCTGCCTGCAGGATTCCAGGCCAAGCGAACGCAGTGAGCGTAATCGGATTGAAATGTCTGCGCAGCAGAGATTTCAATCCAAGCTCGCGTCAGCGAGCGTCAAATAGCGAGTTTATCCTTCAGATCGCTGTTGAACAGATAATTCTTCAGGTAATCGCGGGTGCGCAGGTACAGCTTTTCGCGGGCGTAGGACACGTCGTGATTGGATTCCATCATCGCGAATTCGTAGGTCTGGCGCAGCTCGGTTCCGACGTTGATCTTGGCGATGCCGGAGGAGATCGCGTCGAGGATGTACTGGTGTTTTACACCGGAGCCGCCGTGCAGCACCAGCGGGATGTTCGCGGCGCTGTAGAGATCCGCAATGTGCGCGACGTCCAGCTTGGCTTCCGGCTTCTTCTGGTTGCGGACGGCTTCCGCCACCGCGCCGTGGATGTTGCCCACCGCGACGCTCAGCCAGTCGCATCCGCTTTCGGCGGCGAAGCGCTTCGCCTCGTCCAGCCGGGTAAAGCCCATCTTCTTTGCGAAGATTTCCTCGTACGGCGGCAGAACCTTGTTTTCATGCCCCATGACGGCGCCGAGCTCGGCTTCGCAGGGGATATCCGCGGCGTGGGCGAGCTCGCTGGCCTCTTTGGTGACCGCGATGTTCTCGTCCAGATCCAGGCGGCTGCCGTCGATCATCACGGACTGGAATCCGGCTTTGATCGCGCGGTTGATCAGCGCGGCATAATCCACGCGCTTGTAATCCTCGTCGATGACCGGAATGTGATCCAGGTGCAGCAGCGTGTGCGCCGGATCCTCCCAGCGATGGTATTCCTCCGCGATGGTTTCCAGGGATTCGGAATTCATTTTCTCCCACTCGACGCGGGCGACCTGAATCATCGCGACGCTGTTTTCGTCGCGGATGGCTTCGATGATCGGCTTGACCATCGGAATGTGCGGGCAGTTGAAGGCGGGAATGCATTTGCCGATTTCGCGTGCGCGCAGCACGACTTCGCGGGTTTTCATGGACAATCGCTCCTTTGCTGTTGGTATCCCAATCTGCAATCTAACTATAAACCGCACAGGTTAAAACCAGTCGTTCGGATTCGCTGAAATCGTGGAAAGAATGGGGAACAGGGCGGGCATCCCGGAAAGCCGGGGGCGGCGCCGGCGGGGGAAGCGGCAAAGGACCCGCGGGAATTCGTTCAAAATTGCTCTACCATTTTTCACGGAAATGGGGTATAATGGGATCGTTGAAATATGCCGCGCAGCGGCACGGAAAAGGAGACGAATCGATTTGAAAAAGAAAATGGTTTTTGCGCTGTGCTTTTGCAACCGCGGGTTTATGCCGGGCGAACTGATCTACGGAGCCCGGGAGGACATGGTCAAAGCGGTGACCGACGTGGGATACGATTACATCGCGATGGATCCGGAGCTGACCCGGTTCGGCGGTGTGGAGACGCGGGACGAAGGGCTGCTGTACGCGAAATGGCTCAAAGAGCATGAAGGCCAGTACGACGGCGTGATTTTCTCCATGCCGATCTTCGCCGACGAAAACGGCGCGATCACCGCGCTGCAGGACGCGGGCGTTCCGATCCTGATGCAGGCGTACCCGGACGAGATCGGCAAGATGGGTTTCGCGCACCGGCGCGACGCCTACTGCGGCAAGTTCTCGGTGACCGACGTATTCACCCAGTACGGCGTGCCGTTTACCGTGCTGAAGCCTCACGTGGTGCATCCGCTTTCCGCCGCGTTCCGGGAGAACCTGCGCGATTTCGCCGCGATCTGCCGGGTCGTGAACGGCATGAAGCGGTTCAACCTGGGCGTGATCGGCGCGCGCACCACTGCGTTCAAAACCGTGCGGTTTGACGAAATCGGCCTGCAGAAGCACGGCATCAACTGCGAATCCTTCGATCTGAGCGAGGTGTTCAAAAAGGTCGAAGCGATCGCGGACGACGACGCGGCGGTGGCGGCGAAGAAAGAGCGGCTGAGCGGGTACACCGATTTTACCGGCGTGCCGGAAAAGAACTTCAATACGCTGGCGAAGATCGCGGTGGTCATCGACGGCTACATCGAAGAGTATCATCTGGACGCGCTGGCCCTGCGCTGCTGGAACGAACTGGAAACCTATCTGCGCGTGTGCCCCTGCGTGCTGCTGAGCGAGCTGAACGATCGGGGCATCGTGGCTTCCTGCGAAATCGACGTGTGCTCCGCGGTGACGATGCGTGCGATGTCGCTGGCCAGCAAAGGCTCCTGCGCGGTGCTGGACTGGAACAACAACTACGGCGACGACGAGAACAAGGTGGTCCTGTTCCACTGCGGCCCGGTCGCCCAGAGCCTGATGACCTGCAAGGGCACGGTCACCAACCACAAGATGTTCGACAAGACGGATCCCGGCAGCGGCTGGGGCTGCAACGAGGGCCGCATCAGGCCGATGCCGATTACGATTTCCAACTGTCAGACCAAAGACGGCAAAATCGTGATCTACGCGTCCGAGGCGCGCTTTACCGACGACCCGATCGAGGACGGCTATTTCGGCTGCGCCGGCGTGGCGGAGATCCCGGATCTGCAGAACAAGCTGATCAAGCTCGCCAGGGGCGGCTTCAAGCACCACACCTCCATTTGCGAGGGGCACTATAAAGCAGTGCTCGAGGAAGCGCTGACCAATTACCTCCATTACGACTGGGTGGAAATCGACTGATCAGGATCCGGGCGGGGGGGTACTCGCTCCCCCCGCCGCGCGAAAAAGGAGTTTTGCACATGATATCACTGGGCATCGACATCGGCGGCACCGGCTGGAAGTGCGTCGCCTTTTCCGACAGCGGAAAGCAGCTCGCGGTGTCTTACCGGGAGTATCCGCTGTCCGCGGGGCAGGTGAACCTGCCCGCGGAAATGCTGGCCTCCTCGGTGGAGGAAGTGATCGCGGACTGCGTTTCGCGGATTCCGGATCCCGGGCAGGTCGCAGCCGTCACCGTATCCTCGTTCGGCGAGAGCTTTGTGCCGGTGGATCGGGACGGGAACGCGCTGACCGATATTCTGCTGTATTTCGCGAATACCGAAAGCCGGGAATTCGACGAACTGGTGCAGAAGGTCGGCGAGGAGAAATTCATGCGCGTCGCCAGGATCCTGCCGGACGCGTCCTATTCGCTTTCCAAGATTCTCTACACCGAAAAGGCCGCGGCCCGGCCGGTGTGGAAATACCTGTTTATCGCCGGCTACATCGCCTACCGGCTGTCCGGGCGGGCGGTCACCGACGTGTCGCTTGCCTGCCGCAGCCTTCTGTACGACGTGGAGAAGCGCGCGTGGTCGCAGGAGCTCATCGAGGCGGCCGGCATCCGCGAGGATCAGCTGCCGGAGGTGCTGCCCACCGGCTCCGTCGCGGGCACGCTGCTGCCGCGGGTGGCGGAGAAGACCGGGCTGAGCCCCTCGACGAAGGTGGTCATCGGCGCCCACGATCAGATCGTCAACGCGCTGGGCGCCGGCGTAACGAAGGTCGGCGACGCGGTGGATATCTCCGGAACCTGCGAATGCCTGCAGCCGCTGTATGCCGCGATTCCCGGGGATCTGGGCTTCCAGAAGGAAAATTTCGCCTGCGTGCCGTTCCTGGAAAACCGGGGCTACGTGACCTACGCGTACAACAATTCGGCGGGCTCGGTCGTTCGCTGGTACCGGGACGCGCTGGCCGGCTTCCAGGCGGCGGAAGCGAAGGAGAAGGGCGTCAGCGTTTACGATCTGTTCAACGCCCAGTGCCCGGAGCGCCCGACCGCGCTGATGGTGCTTCCGTTCCTGCAGGGGATGGGCGGCACGCCGGACGTGGACGCCTCGGCGACCGGCATGATCGCCGGGCTGACCATGACCACGCGCCTGCCGGACATTTACCGGGCGATCCTGGAGGGCATCACCTATGAAATCCGCTACAACAAAGAGCGCCTGAGCGCGTTCGGGCTGACCTTCGACCGCCTGCTGGCCTGCGGCGGCGGCGCGCGCTCCCGCGCCTGGCTGCAGATCAAGGCGGATATCCTCGGCGTCGAGATCGTACAGGTGAAAACCGAGGAAACCGGCGCCATGGGAAGCGCCATTCTCGGGTTCGCCGCGGTCACCGGCAAAAGCCCGTTCGAGATCGCGAAGGCGTTCTACGATCAGGGCGAATCCTTCTTCCCGATTCCGGAGAACCGGGAAATCTACGAACAACGCTATCAGATGTACAAAACCCTGCGCGGATACTACCGGCAGATGCGCGCGCAGGAAACGGGAGGCAAAGCATGAAACAGGCAGTGATGTACGGCGGCGGCAACATCGGCCGCGGATTCATCGGCGCGCTGTTGAGCCAGTCCGGCTATCGCGTCACCTTCATCGACGTGGCGGAACCGGTGGTGAACGCGCTGCGGGAAAAGGAAACCTATCCGGTGCGTTATGTGGACAGCAGCGGATACGAGGACGTATGGATCGAAAACGTGACGGCAGTGAACGGAAATGACGCGGAGAGCGCGACGGACGCCATCGCGAACTGCGATATCATGGCCACGGCGGTGGGCGCGCGCATTCTGAAATTCATCGTGCCGAACATTGTCGGCGGGCTGCGCAAGCGCTGGGCGAAGGGGGCGTCCCCGCTCAACATCATCATCTGCGAAAACCTGATGGACGCGAACAAGGTGCTGGAAGGCATGCTGAAGGAGCAGCTGACGCCGGAAGAGATCGTCTGGTTCGATGAAACCGTCGGCCTCGTGGAGGCTTCGATCGGCCGCATGGTGCCGGTGCAGACCGAGGAAATGAAGGACGGCGACCCGATGCGCGTGTGCGTGGAGCGCTACGGCTTCCTGCCCACCGACAAGGCGGCGTTCAGGGGCGGCGTGCCGGAGATCCGGAACATGGTGCCCTTCGAGCCCTTCGATTTCTACATCAAGCGCAAGCTCTATATCCACAACATGGGCCACGCGACCACCGCGTATCTGGGGGACGTTTTGGGCCTGGAATACATCTGGCAGGCGATCGACGTGCCGGAGATCCGCATCATCGCCCAGAACGCGATGCTGGAAAGCGCGATGGCGCTGAGCAAACAGTACGGCGTGGAGCTGTCGCAGATTCAGCTGCACATCACGGATTTGCTCGGGCGCTTCACCAACGCCGCGCTGAAGGATACCTGCAAGCGCGTGGGCGGCGATCCCGCGCGCAAGCTGTCCCCGGCGGACCGGCTGATCGGCTCGTCGGCGCTGGCGCTGAAAAACGGCATCGCGCCGGCCTATATCACGGTGGGCGCCGCCGCCGCGGTGCGCCGCTATATCGACGAGACGGAGGGGCTCGCCCAGTCCGCGGAAACCGCCGAAAAGGTCCTCGCCGAGGTGAGCGGCCTTGCGGCGGACAGCGAGCTGGTCGGGCTGATCCTGGGCTATTACCGGATGCTGCTGGACGGCTGCAGCCTTTCGGACCTGCGCCGCAGGGCGGACGCGGTCAAGAGCGGAAGCCTGAAGAACGTAATCTGAGCGCACACTGCGCGAATTTGGCCCGGAATCTCCGCGATGCGGGGATTCCGGGCCGTAATTATGCGCAAAACGATCGCCCGGCTTGAAATCCCGTCGGGCAGCGGGGGTTCGATCCGGGCTCGCGTCAGCGGGCGATCCCCGCGATATCCTTCACCACTTCCCCCGCGAGAATCAGGCCCATGCAGGCGGGGACGAAGGCGGTGCTGCCGGGAACGCTCCGCCGCCCGGGATGATCCGGGAGATTCTCCGTTTTCGGCAAAACCGGCTCTTCGTCCGAAAACACGCACTTCACGTGATCGATGCCGCGCCTGCGCAGCTCCCGCCGCATGACGCGGGCGAGAGGGCATACCCTGGTCCGGGAAATATCCGCCGTTTGCAGCCGCGTCGGGTCGAGCTTGTTGCCGGCGCCCATCGCGGTGATCACGGGCACGCCCAGCGCCTTGCACCGCGCGATGATGTCGAGCTTGGCCGAAACGGTATCCACCGCGTCCACGACGTAATCGTAAACTGAGAAATCCACCTCATGCGCGGTTTCGGGGCCGTAGAACAGGCAGCGCGCGGCGACACGGCAGGACGGGTTGATGGACAGAACGCGCGTGCGCGCCGCCTCCGCCTTGCTTTGCCCCAAGGTATCCACGGTGGCGATGATCTGGCGGTTCAGGTTGCTCGCGCACACGGTGTCGCCGTCAAACAGATCGAGCGCGCCGACGCCGCTGCGGGCAAGGGCTTCCACCGCGTGGCCGCCGACGCCGCCGATGCCGAATACCGCCACCCGGGCCGCGGCGAGGCGGTCCATGCCGCTCTGCCCGAGCAGGGATCGGGTTCTTTGAAACGAGTCCGTCATTTTCCGGTGATCCTCGCGAATTCCGCCTGCACGGAAGCGTCGGTCTTTTGCATCGCGCCTATGGTCCGCTCCATCAGCGTGTCGAGATCCCAGCCCAGCATTTCGGCGCCGTCCCGGATGACGTCGCGGGAACAGCCGGCGGCGAACTTTTTGTCCTTGAATTTCTTCTTGAGGCTCTTCAGCTGCAGATCCTGAATATCCTTCGAAGGGAGCATCAGAACGAGGGCGCCCACCAAGCCCGTCAGTTCGTCGGTGGCGAACAGGACCTTTTCCATTTCGTGCTCCGGCCTGACGTCCACGGTCAGGCCGAACCCGTGGCTCACGACCGCATGGATCAGCTCGTCCTCCGCGCCCACTTCCTTCAAAAGCTCCGGCGCCTTGATGCAGTGCTGCTCGGGATACAGTTCAAAGTCGATGTCGTGCAGAAGGCCGCACGTCGCCCAGAAATCCGCGTCGCCGCCGTATCCCAGATCCTCCGACAGCTGCCGCATCACGGCTTCGACCGTCAGCGCGTGCTTCAGGTGGAACGGATCCTGATTGTATTTTTGGAGAAGTGAAAGCGCCTCGCCGCGCGTCAGTTTGGTTTGCATGGAAAACACCTCCCGTCGTATCGGCTCCGCGCCGCGAAGCCGCAATCCTATTATATTCCCGGCCCGCGCTTCGTCAACCGAAATTCGAACAACCTTACCTGTTTTTAAACAAACGGCCGCGCGAATCTGGTATAATAGCAAACTGGTATCTTGTCAATTGGGAGGAGAACAAGTTGCGCAGGTTTATAAGCATACTGCTGGTTCTGGCGATGCTGCTGGCAAGCGTATCCGCGCTGGCGGAGGGAATGCAGAGCGGCGCGAAGGGGGAGAACGTCACCGATCTGCAGAAACGGCTGATCGAACTCGGCTTTCTGACCGGCAAGGCGGACGGCATCTTCGGCAAAAACACCGCGCAGGCGGTATCCGCTTTTCAGGAATACCTGATCAGGCAGGGCTTGCGGGAGACCCCGGCGGACGGGATCGCCGATCCGGCGACCGTCGCGTATCTGAACAGCCAGACGGTGAAGGATCTGCTGTACCATATGGTGAAGGGAGAACGGGGCGAGCAGGTGCTGGCGCAGCAGAAGCGGCTGCTGGAGCTGGGCCTTCTCAACGGCGCTGCGGACGGAGTCTACGGCGATTCCACCCAGAAGGCGGTGCGGGAATTCCAGCAGTATATGGCGGATCACGGCGTCCGGGTGGAGCTTACCGGCCTGGCCGACAAGAAGACCGTCGAACTGCTGAACGACGAGGAATTCGCCGCCGACGTGTTCCGCCTGGAAAAGGGCGACGACAACGACGCGGTGAAAACGCTGCAGGAGCGGCTGACCGAGCTGGGCCTCTTCAGCGAAACCTGCAACGGCAGGTTCGGCGACGCGACGGAAGACGCGGTGAAGGCCTTTCAGACTTACAGAATCGACAAAAAAGGGGAGCCTGACGTTTCCGTGGACGGCGTCGTTGACCGCGCAACCAACGAGCTGCTCTACGACGAGGATTATTGCGACAGCCTGTACGATATCTCAAAGGGCGCGAAGGGCGATCTGGTCACCGCGGTGCAGAACCGCCTGAGCGTTCTGGGCTTCCTGACCGAGGACGGCGACGGGGAATTCGGCTCCGCGACCGAAAAGGCCGTCCGGGAATACCAGCAGGCGCTGCTGGACCGGGGCGTAACGGATGTCGCGGTAAACGGCACGGCCGACAGCGCGACCCGGCGCTGGCTGTTCGACGAAAGCTACGAGTATTACACCGGCGATCTGGATAAGGGATCGAAGGGCGAAGAGGTGCGCCGTCTGCAGAACCGGTTGAGCCTTCTGGGGTATTCTTCCGGCGGGGCGGACGGAAACTACGGCAAGAACACCGAATCGACGGTGAAAACCTTCCAGCAAGGCGCGGGCCTGCCCGAAACCGGAACCGCCGACCGCGCGACCCAGAGCCTGATCTATTCCGACCGGGCACAGCCGGCGGCGCTGGTGATCCTGCAGGACCTGACGACCAAATCCAAGGGAGCCGCGGTCACGCGGCTGCAGGAAAAGCTGATCTCCTACGGGTTCCTGGAAGGGAAAGCGGACGGCAGCTATGGCAAAAAGACCAAAGCGGCAGTGGAGATCATCGAAGGCGTGCTGGAAGCGCAGGGCGTGAAGGGCGTCGTCAAGAACGGCACCGCCTCCGTCGCCGAGCAGGAAGCCTTTTACGCGGACGCCTTCGTTCCCTATGTGGCGAATTACCGGCGCGGCGATTCCGGCATCGGCGTCTACTGCGTGGAAGAGCGGCTGAACGCGCTGAACTATTCCGATCTGGCGCCGGACGACGTCTTTGACGAGCACAACGCGAAGGCTCTGAAGAAGTTCCAGCAGGCGAACGGAGTGATCGAATCCGGCATGATCGATCTTCCCACGGTGCGCGCGCTGTACAGCGCCGATGCGGCGGTTTCGGATTTCCCGCTCCGCAGGGATCTGGCGAAGGGCGACAGCGGCAAATCGGTCACCGACGTCGAAAACGTGCTGAGCCGGCTGGGATTCCTGAACGGCCTGCCGGGCAGCGTCTACGACGGCGACACCGCCGACGCCATCGGCCTTCTTCGGGAGCATTTTACCAAACTGGGCGACAGGAAGCCCGCGTGGGCGGACGAGCTCGCGGATAACGATTCCCTTTCCGCCGACGTGCAGGAAAAGCTGATTCGGGAGAACATTCCGGCGTACCTGTCGGACATTACCGGCGCGTCCTCCAAATCGCAGATCCTGCGGGTGCAGAGGCGCCTGTACAGCCTGTATTACATGGGCCGCAATTCGACGGACGGAAAATGGGGCGACGACACGCGCAACGCGCTCAAGTCGTTCCAGCGCGCGAACGGGCTGCCGGAAAGCGGCATCGCGGACCGGGCGACGCAGCAGGCGCTGTTCGCGGACGGCGCGCCCACCAATCCGACGCCCTACTACCTGAAGGTCAGCTTGGACGAACAGCGGGTGTACGCGTTTGAGCGCGGCGAAAACGGGGAGTATACGCAGATTCGGGAAATGAAATGCTCCACAGGAATCCGGGACGGCTCCACGCCCAGAGGCGTGTACGTGGATACCTGGCCCCAGGAGCGCTGGCACTATTTCAAGAAGTTCTTCTGCTGGGCGCAGTACACCTTTGTGATTTACCTGCAGGGCGATATCCTGTTCCACTCTGTGCTGTACAGCCACAAGAGCGAGAATTCCCTGACGCGGTCTTCTCTGTACAACCTGGGCCGCCGGGCGAGCCACGGCTGCGTGCGCCTGTCGGTGGAAGACGCGAAATGGGTGTACGAACACTGCGCAAAGGGGACGCCGGTAATCATTTACTGAGGAATCGGGGAGGAGATTGTATGGCCAACGACGTGATCATCGCGCTGGATTTTCCGACCGCGGAGGAGACCCTTGGCTTTCTTGACCGGTTTACCGGGAAAAAGCCCTATGTGAAAATCGGCATGGAGCTGTTTTACGCGGAAGGCCCCGCGATCGTGCGGACCATCAAAGAGCGCGGGCACAGCATCTTTCTGGATCTGAAGCTGCACGACATCCCGAACACCGTAAAGAAGGCGATGCGGGTGCTTTCGGAGCTGTCGGTGGACATGACCAACCTGCACGCGGCGGGCACGCGGGCGATGATGGAAGCGGCGCTGGAGGGGCTGACCCGCCCGGACGGAACGCGGCCGATCCTGCTGGCGGTGACCCAGCTGACCTCCACCAGCGAGCAGCAGATGCACCAGGAGCTTCTGATCGGCGCGACCATGCCGGAGACCGTGGCAGCGTACGCGCTCAACGCGAAAGCGGCGGGGCTCGACGGCGTGGTGTGTTCTCCGCTGGAGGCGAAGCTGGTGAAGGAATCCTGCGGAGAGGGCTTCTGGACGGTCACGCCCGGGATTCGGTTTGCCGATGCGAAGAAGGACGATCAGGCCCGCATCATGACGCCGGAAAAGGCGCGCCGGTATTCGGATTACATCGTGGTGGGACGGCCCATCACCCAGGCGCCGGATCCGGTGGAGGCCTATGAAAGGTGCGTCAGCCAGTTTCTGAATTGACACGAACACGCATGGAGGCTCCGGCGCCCCGCCTGCGCGGCGCCGGGAAGCGCCGTGCCGCGGAGGTGTGCCATGGCTGTAAGGAATTCCGCCAAAGCAATCATCGTGCGGGATGAGAAGATCCTGCTGAACCGGTGCCATTCCCGCTTCGGCATCTATTACGCGCTGCCGGGCGGCGGGCAGCGGCCGGGCGAACTGCTGCCGGAAACGATCCGGCGCGAGGTCATGGAAGAAACCGGGTATACGGCGGAGCCGACCCGCATGGCCGGCATCTACGAACAGATCACGCGCAGATGGGAAGGCGCGCCGGACCACAAAATGTACTTTCTGTTCCGCTGCAGGCTGTCGGACGCCCCGCGGTGCGCGCCCAGCGAGCGGGACGCGTTTCAGCTGTCCAGCGAATGGGTGGAACTGGCCGAAGCTGTGCAGGGCCGCCTGTTTCCCAGAACGGTGCGGGACAACCTGATGAAGATGATCTACAGCGATACGCCGATCTACCTCGGATCGGAACGGAAGGGCTGAACGGCGGCGCCGGAGGAAACGAACTGCGCGGAGGGGAAAACATGGGTTCGGTCGCACAAAAACGGGCGGTATGGATCGCATATGCCGCGGCTGCCGCGCTGGCGCTGGGCGGGATGCCTGTTGTCATCGTCCGCAGCTGCGCAGGCGGGGCGCTCGCAATCGTCTGCGCCTGTCTGTACGGGGCGCTGCTCACGGGCGGGCTGGCCGTCAAAGCGCTCGCCGGAGCGTTTCGCGTCAGGGGCCGCGGGAGCTTCTTCACGCGTCTGGCCGCGATCATGGATTATGCGATCGCTTTCGGGACGCTTCTGCCCGTCGCGCTGGTTTTGCTGGGCGGGGCGCCGGGCTGGACGGCGTTCGGCGTTTCGCTCGCGCTGGCCGCGCTCGCGGCGGCGGCGCACTCTCTCGGCTGGCCGATCCAGCCGTGGCTCATGCGCATGCTTCGCGCGTTTGCCCGCTGCCTGCCGGTTTGCTGCGCGCTGTGCGCAGTGCCTCGTTCGTTCCGGCCGTTCGCCGAAAACGGCATGAGCGCGTCGGAATACGTCTTTATGGCGCTGGGAATGTGCTTCTATGCGATGGCTGACGCCTCTCGTCCCGATCGGGACGAAACCGGATGGGCTGATTTCGTCGGGTGCCTGTGCGAAATCGCAGCGCTCGCGTTCCAATACTTCTTTATTCTCCTGTTTGTGTTTGGGGGGTGAGCAGGCTGGCATCGCAAAGACAGATCGAGATGAACACCGACACCGGCTTTCTGAAGCTGGTGGCGCTCATCGCGATGACAATCGATCACGCAGGGAAGGTGCTGTTTCCGCAGATGCCCTGGATGCGCATCGTGGGCCGGCTCGCGTTTCCGATCTTCGCCTGGTGCCTTGCGGTGGGAAGCGTCTATACGAGGCATCCCCGCAGGTATCTGGCGCGAATTCTGATGATGGCCGTTCTCTCGCAGCCGCTGTATTCGCTGGGCCTGAATCATATGACCGGCGCAATGGGGCAGATCGATTTCGCGGCGAATCCGCTTCGGGGCTGCCTGCTGTGGTACCTCGAAAGCCTGAAAACGCTGAATATCCTGTTCGCGCTGGCCATCGGCCTGGCCATGATTCTGTGCATCCGCGAACGAAAGTACGTGCTGCTGGCTGCGGTTACGCTGATCATGGTGCTGTGCGAGCGGAATCTGACCAGCAGTTACGGCTGGCGCGGCATCGCGCTGATGTTGCTGTTCTACGCGTTCTGCGACCGCAGGGCCGCAAGCCTTGTGTGGGTCTTCGGCTTTATGGCCTGGTGGGGAATCAACGGCGGCAGCACTTACCATCTGGGCCCGATCACCTTCTCGTCACAGATGTTCGCGGTGATGGCGCTGCCGCTGATCTATGTGCCCACGAATACGGGCATCAAAGTCAACAAGTGGGTCTTCTACCTGTACTATCCCGCGCACATCGCCGCGCTGTATTTCCTGTCCCGGTGATCGCGGCTTCGTGTTCTGCGCCGCGGGGCGAACGGCGGTTTGCCCCGGCTCCTTCGCGGGCGGCCGCTTCTTTTCACGCTGGGGCGGCCCGCAGCTGCCCCGTTCCGGCGGGATGCGCCCGCCGGCCGGGACCGGCTCTCTGCTCCGCCTTTTCAGCTCCGGAATCTGTTCCCGGGGGAGAGGACGGCCCGATCGCCTTCGGCGCGGCGAAAATTCCCGTTTGCGTCTTGCGCAAATCACGGGAGTTTGCTATAATTACCGTATGCGCGGCTGGTGGAATCGGCAGACACAAGGGACTTAAAATCCCTCGCTTCGGCATACGGGTTCAAGTCCCGTGCCGCGCACCATCAGCACTGACACTAGGTGCTGCAAGCGAGCTCATCAGAAATGATGGGTTCGCTTTTCTTTATGCAAAACCCGGCCCTTTGCCGCCCTTATCCCCCGTATTCCGCAGGAATACACGGTTGGGCCTGCAACATGGGCCGGGTTCGTTTGTAAATTGTTCGGGTCAGCCAAGCCAGGAATCAGTTTCCCGTGGATTTTTCCGGATTTGTCGTGTACCGCGTGTACGGCGTGTAATCCGTGTAATTCGTGTAATCCGTGTACGGATAGACCTAATACCGTTCGTTATGGACATTTTCAGTATGCAAATCCGCTTCGGTATAGGCCTTCTTATCTTCGCCCTTTTCGCCGATGGCGACGAGATTCAAAACGGTATAACCATCAGGAACCCCCAACAGGGCACGTATTTCTTCGTCAGAGGTCTTACGTTGTCCCATGCGGTTCCTGATATGAACCCAGCATGCGCCAAGGCCGTACTGCTCTACGGCGAGTAGAATATACGCTGATGCGATGGCCCCATCTTCGATCCAGAACTCCGCCTGCCGATGGTCTGCCGTTTTCACCATTACGACGATTACGGTATCCGCGCCATTGATCTGTGAACCGCCCATCTGCTTACATGCACCGATTTTACGGATCATGTCCTTATTCCGGACAACAACATACTCCACCGGCTTGTGTCCGAATGATGTCGGTGCTGTCAGCGCCACCTTCATGATCTCATGGATAATTGCATCGTCTATGTACCCGGCCCCATAGCGACGAATGGAGCGGCGTTTCCTTGACAATTCGTACAGCTTGTTTTCCATTATCCACACCTCCATGTTTCGGAATAGAGATTACTGCGCTTAGTGCGCACCAACAAACCACAAATCCAGGATCAGATTGTCTGATATGATCGAGCTGTCGATTTCCTCAATATGAGTGCGCAGCGTGATGTTGTATTTCCGGAGCAGCGCCAGGAAATTCGTTATCTCTCCACGATCCCGGCTTAGCTGCCGGATCGACCACATATACACTAAGGTTGAAGGCGGTCCGCAGTATCTGCCTCCCGGGGACAGCGTGATCAGCTGGACGGGGACAGTGGCAAAACTGGTCGTGACGCCGAATTGGCGATTCCTCTGATGTTCACATTATTTTGAGCTTCTGTGGGCTTCACCCCAGTCACACATTTGCGACAGGATCGGAATGAGCGATTTGCCGTCCTCTGTCAGGCTGTACTCGACCTTAGGCGGGATCTGGGGGTATTCCTTCCGATGGATCAGCCCGTCCGCTTCCAACTGCTTCAGCGTTGAACTCAGGGTTTTGAATGTGATCGTTCCGATGTA